>JASGGR010000226.1:0-4336 GCA_047602705.1 Sphingomonas bacterium
TGCAGGAAGCCGGTGGCCACCGCCGGCCCCATGTTCACGCCGGTGTCGAACAATTCCGCCGCCACCTTGGGCATGTGCTCCGCAACGCGATCATAGCCGGGGCGCTGCCAATAGAGCCGACGGTAGATCGCCGCCGCCGTCTCGCGCGGCAGGGCGCGCATGTCGCCCCGATAGCCATTGGCCCGCGCCACTTTCTCCGTGATCCCCCAGCGCGTCGCGCCGCCGCGATCGGCCGGATTGTTGCTGTATCCGCCCTCCCGGCCGATCACCTCGTCGATCAGGTCTTCGATATCCATTGCTGCCCTCCTTGATGGGAAGGCCGCACCATTTAACCTAAATGGTTCGCGTAGGACAGGGTTTCAGCCAAAATCGACCGATTCGAAGCGCACCGGCGCGCCCTGCGGCGCGTCGCCAAGATTATCCTCCCACATCGCCACCTGGCCGCGTATGATCGTGCCGATCGGCTTGCCGGTCAGTTCCATCCCCTCGAACGGAGACCAGCCGCAGCGCGAGGCGAGCCATTTCTCCTCCACCGTCCAGCGCTTCTTCAGGTCGACCACGGTGAAATCGGCGTCATAGCCCGCCGCGATCCGCCCCTTGCCCTCGATGCCGAAGATGCGCTGCGCGCCCGCGCTGGTGAGATCGATCACGCGCTGGAGCGTCAGCCGCCCGCGCGCGGCATGATCGAGCAGCAAGGGCAGCAAGGTCTGCACCCCCGGCATCCCGCTCGGCGAGGCGGGATAGGGCTTTTCCTTCTCCTCGCGCGTATGCGGCGCGTGGTCGGAGCCGATCACGTCGGGCACGCCCTGGTTGAGCCAGTGCCACAGCCCGTCGCGATGCGCGCCGGAGCGGATCGGCGGGTTCATCTGCGCGAAGGTGCCGAGCCGGGGATATGCCTCCTCCCCCGCCAGCGTCAGATGCTGCGGCGTCACCTCGCAGGAAGCGATGTCCTTGTGCTGCGACAGCAACTCCAGTTCGGCCGGCGTGGTGACGTGGAGCACATGGATGCGCCGCCGCGCCGCGCGCGCCAGAGACAGGATGCGCCGCGTGGCGAGGATCGCGCTCTCGTCGTCGCGCCACACCGGATGGCTTGAGGGGTCGCCCGCCACGCGCTCGCCCTCGCGCGCGTTCATCCGCGCCTCGTCCTCGGCGTGGATCGCGACGCGGCGATGGCCGGACGCCAACACCTCCGCAAGCCGCGCATCCTCGCTCACCAGCAGGTCGCCGGTCGATGCGCCCATGAAGATCTTCACGCCCGCGGTGCCGGGCATCCGCTCCAGCTCCGCAAGATCGCGGGCGTTATGGTTGGTCGCGCCGACGTAGAAGGCATGGTCGCACCACATCCGCCCTTTCGCGCGGGCGAGCTTGTCGGCGATGGCGTCGGCGCTGTCGGTGTTGGGCCTGGTGTTCGGCATCTCGAACACCGCCGTCACCCCGCCCATCACCGCCGAAAGGCTGCCGCTGGCGAGGTCTTCCTTATGCTCCAGCCCCGGCTCGCGGAAATGCACCTGCGTGTCGATCACGCCGGGCAGGATATCGAGGCCGGCGCAATCGATCGTTCGTCCCGCATCCCCGCTCGCGCCGATCGCGGCGATCCTGCCGTCCCGCACGCCGACATTCGCCGCGACGGGGCCGCCGGGCGTGTGCACGATGCCGTTGGCCAGCATGAGATCATAGGTCGCCATTCGTCAGCCCTTCCGTCGCCTGTCGGTCATCCCTAACTTGGGCGGATGAGCGACACCACCCCGACGATGCTGGCCGACCGCGCCGTGATCCGCATTTCCGGCGAGGACGTGCGCGGCTTCCTGCAAGCGCTGGTGACGAACGACGTGTCGGGCGCGCTGCCGGTCTGGGCCGCGCTGCTGACGCCGCAGGGCAAGGCCCTGTTCGATTTCCTGATATGGGAAGACGGCGCGGACCTGCTGATCGATTGCGAGGCGACGCAGGCGGATGCGCTCACCCGCCGCCTGTCGATCTATCGCTTGCGCCGCGCGATCGCCATCAGGCGCGACGAGGAGTTGGCGGTGCACTGGAGCCTTTCCGGCGACGCGGGCGTGTCCGATCCGCGTCTGGCGGCGCTCGGCCGGCGCTGGATCGCCGAGCCGGGCGCTGCGACGGAGGATTGGCTGGCGCACCGCCTGTCGCTCGGCGTGACGGAAGGCGTCGCGGAGCTTGGCGAGGGCACGACATTGTGGCTGGAGTGCAACGCACGTGAGCTGAACGGCGTCAGCTTCACGAAGGGCTGTTATGTCGGGCAGGAGAATACCGCGCGGATGCACCATCGCAGCAAGGTAAACCGCCGGCTGGTCGTCGCCCCGATCGGCGAGCCGGGCAAGCGCACCCGCGCGCTCTATCCCGCGCTGGGCCTGATGGTGGAGCACCGCCGCGTCGAGGCGCTGGGCGATGCGATCGTGCCGGCCTGGCTTTCAGCCGCGCTCGACTGATTCGTTCGGCCACAGCCCCGGCGTCGCCAGTTCGAGCACATGGCCGTCCGGGTCTTCGAAATAGAGGCTGGTGCCGCCGCGCGGCCAGTGCATCTCCCCGCGCGAGGGCACGTTGTTGGCCGCTAGATGCGTGCGCCATCCTTCCAGCGCATCGGCCGAAATCGCGAACGCCATGTGGAGCGGTCCGCGCCCGTCATGGCCGGGGATCACGCCGCGATCGCTCGTCACGTCATGCGTCGCGCCGCCTTCGGGGAAGAGCAGCAGCACCCCGCCGCGCCCCGCGTCGAATGCCGTCAGCCGATCGCTCCCGACCATGACCTTCAGGCCGAGCAGGTCGCGGAAGAACGCCACCGATCGCGCCATGTCGGAGACGTAGAGCGCCGTCTCCAGCAAGCCCGCGATCGGCGGCGGCGCGTTCACCGCCCGACCGCCGTATAGGCGAAGCCCGCCCGCTCGGCCTCCTCGCGGTCATAGACGTTGCGCAGGTCGACCAGCACGCGCGCCGCCATCGTCTCCACCAGCCGCTTCAGGTCCAGCGCACGGAACACGTCCCATTCGGTGACGATAGCCACCGCGTCCGCGCCCTTCGCGGCATCATAGGCATCGGTGCAATAGGTGATGTTCGGCATTACCGCCCTGGCCGTCTCCGCGCCTTCCGGATCGAACGCGCGGACGTTCACGCCCGCGTCCACCAGGCTCTGCACGATCGCGATCGACGGCGCGTCGCGCATGTCGTCGGTATTGGGCTTGAAGGTGAGGCCGAGTATCGCGACCGTCTTGCCGCGCGGCTCGCCGCCCAGCGCATTGAGCACCTTGCGCCCCATCGCCCGCTTGCGCGCGTCGTTCACCTGCACCACCGCCTCGACGATCCTGACCGGCGTCTCGAAATCCTCGGCGGTCTTGAGCAGGGCCAGCGTGTCCTTCGGGAAGCACGAGCCGCCATAGCCGGGGCCGGCGTGGAGGAACTTCCGCCCGATGCGGTTATCGAGGCCGATGCCGCGCGCCACGTCCTGCACATTCGCGCCGACCGCTTCGCACAGATCGGCCATTTCGTTGATGAAGGTGATCTTGGTCGCGAGGAAGGCGTTGGCGGCATATTTCGTCAATTCCGCCGTGCGCCGTCCGGTGAACAGGATCGGGCTCTCGCCGAGATAGAGCGGGCGATAGACCTCGCGCATCACCGCGCGGGCGCGCTCATCGTCGGTGCCGATCACGATGCGGTCGGGGCGCTTGAAGTCGCCGATCGCGGCGCCCTCGCGCAGGAATTCGGGGTTGGAGACGACCGAGAAATCGCCGTCCGGGCGGGCGTCGCGCAGGATCTGCTCCACGCGGTCGCCGGTGCCGACCGGAACGGTCGACTTGTTGACCACCACCAGAGGCCCGGTCGCGGCGCGCGCGATCTCCTCGGCCGCGGCATAGACATAGCTCAGGTCCGCATGGCCATCGCCGCGCCGCGAGGGCGTGCCGACCGCGATGAACACCGCATCCGCGCCGGCGACACCGGCCGCGAGATCGGTGGTGAAGGCCAGTCGCCCCGCAGCGACATTGTTCGCGACGAGCTGCTCGAGGCCCGGCTCGTAGATCGGCATCCGCCCGGCGAGCAGCGATTCGATCTTGTCCTGCGCCTTGTCGACGCACGTCACGCTATGGCCGAAATCGGCGAAGCACGCGCCGGAAACCAAGCCGACATAGCCTGAACCGATCATCGTGATGCGCATCTGAACTCCTTTGGTGGCATCTGTCGCCTTCCCTCGGCTCTAGGGATCATGCCCTCAAACGGCAACGGCGCGATTGATCGGGGAGCGGGGCAGGCGGCGAGCAGGCCTTCGCGGACGACAGGCTGGCGGCTGGCGGCTGGCGGCTGGCGGCTGGCGGCTGGCGGCTGGCGGCTG
>JASGGR010000227.1:0-4313 GCA_047602705.1 Sphingomonas bacterium
CCGTTCCGTGACCTCGGCCGCCAGCGCCGCCTCGCCCCCGAACAGATGCTCGCAGCCGGCGATATCGAGCAACAACCCGTCCGGCGCGTCGACCGCCACCATCGGCGTGTAACGCACGCACCCGTCCGCGATCGCCTCCAGCCAGGCGAGATCGGCCAGCGGATCATGCTCCGCCACCGCCAGATCGGGCACGCGCGCGCGCGCATCCGCCAGCGCCAGCCCCGGCTCCAGCCCCAGCCTGGCCGCAACCGCATCCACCGCCGCCAGCCGCAGCGCGCCGCGCACTTTCTCGACCAGCGCGAAAGGCGCGCGGGCGTCAGGCGCGGCGGCGGATCGGTTCCGCAACCGCTCCGCGCAGAGGAAGGGGAACCACAGCGCCAGATAGCGCCGGCTCCCGGAATCCGCATCGCTCACGATCCCACTCCACTCGCCATGCGCCGCCCAGCCCGCTCCGCTGACGCAGCAATTCCACCTCGAAGGCCGGCATCCCCGGCGCATTCGCCTCCAGCGCAAGGGAAGGCGCGGCGCGCACCTGCCAGCGCGTGTCCGCCGCGCTGGGCATCGGCCGCGCATCGATCCGCAGCAGCAGCACGCACACGCCGGAGCGTTCCGCCGCCAAAGTCAGCCGCCGCGTGGCCGTGAGATCGAGGACGCGGGGATCGCCCCGACATTCCACCACGACCGCCCCCAGTCCTGCGCAGCGCGCGGCATCGGCCGCCCCGCGCAGGAGCTGCACCGGATCGGGCGCGACAGCCAGCAGCACCGCCCGCACGTCACCGCCCAATTCCTGAAAGCCGGGGGCATAAAGCCTGCCGCCCAGGCGCTCGGCATCGTCGCAACGCAGCCACAGCAATTCCCCGGAGCCCGCCTCCGACCTGCCCGCGCACAAGCCGAGCATCGCCGCGAACCCGGTCGCGCTCGCCGTATCGCCGGCATCGCCCGCGAACACCTCATGCAGCCGCCCGCGCATCAATCCGCCGCCCAACACCGCATCGATCCCGCCATGGCCGGTTGCGAATCGCTCGCCTCGAACGGGCGCGAATCGCAGCGACTCGAGTGCGAGCTTGTTCATCATTTGTTCTATATCCGATCGCACGCCTTCCACTGTCAAGCAGGGAGCGCGCGCATCGGGAATTCAGACGCTCGTCCGCGCCTTCAGGAACTCACTCCCACTCGATCGTGCCGGGCGGCTTGGACGTATAATCATACGTCACCCGGTTGATCCCCTCCACCTCGTTGATGATCCGCGTGGCGACGCGGGCGAGGAAGCCGCCGGGGAACTCGAATGCCTGTGCCGTCATCCCGTCTGTCGAGGTGACGGCGCGCAACGCCAGCACGCTGTCATAGGTCCGCCCGTCGCCCATCACGCCGACCGAGCGCACCGGCAGCAGCACCGCGAACGCCTGCCAGATCGCATCGTAGAGGCCGGCGTTGCGGATCTCCTCAAGATAGATGGCGTCGGCCTTGCGCAGGATATCGCAACGCTCCTTCGTCACCTCGCCGGGGATGCGGATCGCGAGGCCGGGGCCGGGGAACGGGTGGCGGCCGACGAAGATGTCCGGCAGTCCAAGCTCGCGGCCGAGATCGCGCACTTCGTCCTTGAACAATTCGCGCAGCGGCTCGACCAGCCTCATGTTCATCCGCTCGGGCAGGCCGCCGACATTGTGGTGGCTCTTGATCGTCACGGAAGGCCCGCCGGTGAAGCTGACGCTCTCGATTACGTCGGGGTAGAGCGTGCCCTGCGCGAGGAATTCCGCGCCGCCGATCTTCTTCGCTTCCGCCTCGAACACCTCGATGAAGGTCTTGCCGATGAACTTGCGCTTCGTCTCCGGGTCCGTGACACCGGCGAGGCCGTTCATGAACAAGGTCTCCGCGTTCACATGGACGAGCGGGATATTGTAATGCCCGCGGAACAGGCTGACGACCTGATCCGCCTCGCCCGCGCGCATCAGGCCGTGGTCGACGAACACGCAGGTGAGCTGGTCACCGATCGCCTCATGGATCAGCACCGCCGCCACCGCCGAATCGACGCCGCCGGAAAGCCCGCAGATCACCCGTCCCTTGCCGACCTGTTCGCGGATTTCGGCGATCTTGGTCTGGCGGAACTCGGCCATCGTCCAGTCGCCGTGGAGGCCGCAGACGTGGCGCGCGAAATTGGCGATCAGCTTCGCCCCGTCCGGCGTATGGACCACCTCCGGGTGGAATTGCATCGCGTAGATGCGCCGCGCGTCGTCCGCGATCACCGCGCAGGGCGCACCGGCGCTGGCCGCGACCGGGCGGAAGCCGGAGGCGAGCGCCGTCACCTTGTCGCCATGGCTCATCCACACCTGATGTCGCTCGCCCTCGCGCCACACCGCGTCGAACAGCGAGCAGCCGTCGGCGATATCGATGAAGGCCTCGCCGAACTCGCCGGAATTCCCCTTCTCCACCACGCCGCCGAGCTGGTGCATCAGCACTTGCTGGCCGTAGCAGATGCCGAAGATCGGCACGCCGGCATCGAGGATCGCCTGCGGAATGCGCGGGCTGCCCTCATCGAGCACCGAGGCCGGGCCGCCGGAGAGGATGACGCCGGCGGGCTTCATCCGCTCGAACGCGGCCTCTGCGGACTGGAACGGCGCGATCTCGCTATAGACGCCCGCCTCGCGCACGCGGCGCGCGATGAGTTGCGTTACCTGGCTGCCGAAATCGACGATGAGGATGCTGTCGGGATGGTCCATGGCGAGCCTGTAGCGATGTGGGCGCGCGGACGAAAGGGGGCTCCAGCCGTCCCCCGTCAGGCTGAAACGCTGGGGGCCGACTTGCAAAGAAAAAGGACCGCCTCCCGCTTTGGGAAGCAGCCCTTTTCATCAGTTCGCCGCAGCAAAGCTGCGTCGTCGGACGGCGCTTGAGGCGCCGTCGGCCGGGCGTGGCTGGAGCCTCGGCGTAGCTGCGCTACGCCTTGGCCGCCGCGCTCAGGCCGCCGCGTCGAAATCCTCGTCGGTCATCACCGGGCCGGAATCCTGGCCCTTGGCCGAAACGTCGCGGTCGACGAATTCGATCACCGCCATCGGCGAGGCGTCCGACGCGCGGATGCCGGCCTTGATGATGCGGGTGTAGCCGCCGTTGCGGCTCGCATAACGCGCCGCCAGCACATCGAACAGCTTCACGAGCTGCGCATCGTCCAGCAGGCGGGCATGCGCAAGACGGCGGTTCGAAAGGCCGCCCTTCTTGCCGAGCGTGACCAGCTTCTCGACATAGGGGCGAAGCTCCTTCGCCTTGGCGAGCGTGGTGGTGATCTGCTCGTGCTTGATGAGCGCGGCCGACATGTTGCGGAACAGCGCGATGCGATGCGCGGAGGTGCGCTGAAGCTTACGACCGCCAACCTTGTGACGCATGGGTTCAGTCCTTTCCGTTCGTTAGGGGGCCGTTTCAGGTACCCCGTACCGGGTGGCGACGCGGACCACCCAATTTGACGCCACTCCGGCGTGGGCCGGAGTCCAATTCCTTCGCAGGCCCGACGCGGCAAAGCCGCGTCGTCGGACGGGTTCGGCTTGGCCGACCCGCCGGCCGGGCTGGCGCCGTCTCCGGGTTAGCGCCGCTAACCCGGTGCGGCTTAGCCCATGATCTCCTGCTCGAGCTTCTTCGCCATCTCTTCGATGTTCTCCGGCGGCCAGCCGGGAATTTCCATGCCGAGGCGCAGACCCATCGACGACAGCACTTCCTTGATCTCGTTCAGGGACTTGCGGCCGAAGTTCGGGGTGCGCAGCATCTCCGCCTCGGTCTTGCCGACGAGATCGCCGATATAGATGATATTGTCGTTCTTCAGGCAGTTCGCCGAACGGACCGACAATTCCAGCTCATCGACCTTCTTGAGCAGGTAGCGGTTGATCTGCTGCGTGTCGCCCTGCGGCTCCGCGCCGGCGGCGGGCGCCGCTACACCGATCGGGGCCGAACGCGCGATCGCCGAATCGTCGAAATGGACGAACAGGGCGAGCTGGTCCTGCAGGATACGCGCGGCATAAGCGAGCGCGTCCTCCGGCGTGACCGTGCCGTCCGTCTCGATCGACAGCGTCAGCTTGTCATAATCGAGATCCTGCCCGACGCGGGTCGGATCGACCTTGTAGCTGACCTGACGCACCGGCGAATACAGCGCATCGACCGGGATCAGCCCGATCGGCGCATCGGCCGGACGGTTGGCGACGGCGGGCACATAGCCCTTACCCACGTCGGCGGTCAGCTCCATGTTGAGCGTCGCGCCCTCGTCGAGGTGGCAGATCACCAGGTCCTTGTTCATGACCTCCATGTCGCCGGTGACGGCGATGTCGCCCGCGGTC
>JASGGR010000228.1:0-4297 GCA_047602705.1 Sphingomonas bacterium
CCAACGCGCCGCGCCGCCTCCACGATCCCACCGCCCATGCCGAGATGCTGGCGATTCGCGCGGCGGCGAAGGCGCTGGGCCGCGACCGGCTGGAGGATTGCGAGCTGTGGGTGACGCTGGAGCCTTGCACCATGTGCGCCGGCGCGATCGCCCATGCCCGCATCGCGCGGCTCTATTACGGCGCGGCGGACCCCAAGGGGGGCGCCGTGGAGCACGGCCCGCGCGTCTTCGCGCAGCCGACCTGCCATCACCGGCCAGAGGTGTTCTCCGGCATCGGCGAGGCGGAGGCGGGGGAGTTGCTGCGCGGGTTCTTCGCGGCGCGGCGTTAGTTTGTTGCGGCGCCGGCCCGCTCCCCCATCCCGCCTCCCATTCAAGATACAGACGTGGGAGGCGAGGTGGCGGAGCAGGCCGGTGCCGCGACCGGATTCAGCGAAGCTGAACCCGCAAGATCAATCCACCCGCCGTTTCAGCAGCGCCGAGCGCTCGCACTGGCACACCGTTTCGCCGCGCTGGTTGATGAGCTGGTGCGTGAAAGTGACGATCCCCGCATCCGGGCGCGACCTGCTCTCGCGCAGGCCGATCACCTCGCTGGTGGCGCGCATCGTGTCGCCGATGAACACCGGCCTGGGCATCACCAATTTGTCGTAGCCGAGGTTCGCCACCAGCGTCCCCAGCGTCGTGTCGCCCACCGACAGCCCCACCATCAGCGCGAAAGTGAAGGTGCCGTTGACGAGGATCTGCCCGAACTCGCTCGCCTTCGCCGCCTCCAGATCGAGGTGCAGCGGCTGCGGATTGTGCGTCATGGTGGAGAAGAGGAGGTTGTCCGTCTCCGTCACGGTGCGGCGGATCTCATGCTCGATCCGGTCGCCAATCTGCCATTCGTCGAACCAGCGCCCGGCCATTATTGCTCTCCCCGTTCGATCCGCGCGAGCAGCGCGCCCTCGCTCACCTGACCGCCCGTGGCGGCATTCAGCTCCGCCACGATGCCGTCGAAGGGGGCGACGAGCGAATGCTCCATCTTCATCGCCTCCAGCGTGAGCAGCTTCTGGCCCTTGGTTACGGCATCGCCCGCCGCCACCTCCACCGCGATCACGCGTCCCGGCATGGGTGAGAGGATCGCGCCGTCGACGGCTCCCCCGGTGGCAGAGGCGTCGAAGCGCGGCAGCTCGATCGAAAATGCCGCGCCGCCCTCAAAATAGATGCGGCGCGGGCCGTCGATCACACAGGAGCGGAGGCGATCACGACATAGCGCGTAATCGTCCACAGAAACGGTCGTCAGTTCGCCGCCGACGCGAAGCCTCACTGTGCGTTGTCGTGGAGCGTTCAGCCGGAAACCGAAGCGTGCCTGAACGAATTCGCGTGCGGGATTGCTCCAGCCACCCGGCATGCATGCTTCATCGAAAGCAAAATCGTCTGCCGCATATTGAAGCAATCCGTTGGACGGTTCGGGAGGCGCGATCAGCGTTTCGAGATGGTCGGGAATGAAAGCGGTTGTGATGTCGCGCGCCGCGAAATCGGGCGAATCGAGCAATCTGCCGAGAAACCAGGCGTTCGTTCGAACCGGCTCGCACTCGACCTCGCGGCAGGCGGCGGACAGGTCCGCGATCGCTTCCTCCCTGCCATCGGCGTGGCAAACCAGCTTGGCGATCATCGGATCGTAGAAGGGGGAGATGGTATCTCCCCTCTCCACGCCGGTCTCGATCCGCGCGTCATCGGGCAATGCCAGATGATCGAGCCGCCCCGTCGAGGGCAAAAACCCCTTCACCGGGTCTTCCGCATAGAGCCGCGCCTCGATCGCCCAGCCGTTGATGGCGAGGTCCTCCTGCCGCTTCGGCAGCGGCTCGCCGCTCGCGACGCGGAGCTGCCATTCGACCAGATCGACGCCGGTGATCTCCTCCGTCACCGGATGCTCGACCTGAAGGCGCGTGTTCATCTCCATGAACCAGATGCGATCCGCGCGCAGCCCCGCGCTGGCGTCGGCGATGAACTCGATCGTGCCCGCGCCGACATAATCCACCGCCCGTGCCGCCTTCACCGCGGCGGCGCAGATCGCCTCGCGCGTGGCCTCGTCCATGCCGGGGGCGGGGGCTTCCTCGATCACCTTCTGGTGGCGGCGCTGGAGCGAGCAATCGCGCTCGAACAGGTGGACGACATTGCCATGCGCGTCGCCGAACACCTGCACCTCGATATGGCGGGGCGAGAGGATGTATTTCTCCAGCAGCACGCGATCGTCGCCGAACGAGGACGCCGCCTCGCGCTGGCAGGAGAGCAAGGCGTCGGCGAAATCCTCGCCCGCATCGACGCGGCGCATCCCCTTGCCGCCGCCGCCCGCGACCGCCTTGATGAGCACCGGATAGCCAATTGCGTCCGCCTCGCGCCTGAGCCGCTCGGGCGACTGGTCCTCGCCGAGATAGCCCGGCGTGGTCGGCACGTCCGCTTCCTGCATCAGCTTCTTGGCGGCGTCCTTCAGGCCCATGGCGCGGATGCTGGCGGGCTTCGGGCCAACCCACACCAGCCCGGCGTCGATCACCGCCGCCGCGAAATCGGCGTTCTCGGAAAGGAAGCCGTAGCCGGGATGGATCGCCTCCGCGCCGGTCGCCTTCGCCGCCGCGATGATCCGCTCGCCGACCAGATAGCTTTCGCGCGCGGGCGAGGGGCCGATATGCACCGCCTCGTCCGCCTGCCGCACATGCAGCGCCTCGGCGTCGGCATCGGAATAGACCGCGACCGTGCGGATGCCCATCGCGCGCGCGGTGCGGATGATGCGGCAGGCGATCTCGCCGCGATTGGCGATCAGGAGGGAGCGGATCATGCGGCGGGGCATCCCGTGATGCGCTGGGTCCATGTGATGTTGAGGATCTTCCATTGCCCGCCCTCGCGCACGAGATCGAAGTGATTGACGCCGCAATGAACGACCTTCCCGTCGATCGTGGCGACGTAATCGCTCCAGATCATCGCGATATCGCCGTCGATCTCGACCGCCGGGTTGGTCAGCCGCTCGACGAAGCGCGGGCCGCTGTCCGGTATGCCGCCGATGAATGCGGGCCATGTCATGTGGCGATAGAGGCGCGAGCCGTCGGCCTTCTCCACCACTGCCTGCGCCGCGCCGTCCGGGCGGAAGAGGGCGAGCGCCTTCGCCTTGTCGCGTGCGGCGAGCGCGTCGAACAGGGTGTTGGCGACGGCCAGCACGCTTTGCTCCTCGCCCGGCGGGGGAAGGGCGGTGCCCTTCACGATCGGGGCGACGGGCGTCACCTGAAGCAGCAGGGCGAACAGCGGGGCGATCATCGTCTCTCCCATCACATGCGGAACACGCCGAAGCGCGGGGTTTCGGGGATCGGGGCGTTGAGCGTCGCGGCGAGCGCGAGGCCGAGCACGTCGCGGGTCTGCGCGGGGTCGATGATCCCGTCGTCCCACAATCGCGCGGTGGCGTGCCACGGATTGCCCTGCGCCTCGTAATCGTCGCGGATCGGCTGCTTGAAGGCTTCCGCTTCCTCCGGCGTCCATTTGGCGGCGTCGCGGTGGACGGTGGCGAGCACGCTCGCGGCTTGCTCGCCGCCCATCACGCTGATCCGGCTGTTGGGCCAGGTGAACAGGAAGCGAGGGGAATAGGCGCGGCCGCACATGCCGTAATTACCCGCGCCGAAGCTGCCGCCGATCAGGACGGTGATCTTCGGCACGGTCGCGGTGGCGACGGCGGTGACGAGCTTCGCGCCATGCTTGGCGATCCCCTCCGCCTCATATTTCCCGCCGACCATGAAGCCGGAGATGTTCTGGAGGAACAGGAGCGGCACGCGCCGCTGGCAGGCAAGCTCGATGAAATGCGCGCCCTTCACCGCGCTTTCGCTGAACAGCACGCCGTTGTTGGCGAGGATCGCGACCGGCATCCCCCAGATATGCGCGAAGCCGCAGACGAGGCTGGTGCCGTAGAGCGACTTGAACTCGTGGAACTCGCTGCCGTCCACCAGCCGCGCGATCACCTCATGCACGTCATAGGGCGCGCGCACGTCCTGCGGGATGATCCCGTAGAGATCGTCGGCAGCGAATCTCGGCGGGCGCGGGGCGCGCAGGTTGATCGCGGCGGGCGTCTCCGGCTGGAGGGTGGAGACGATATCGCGCACGGTCGTCAGCGCATGCTCGTCATTCTCCGCGACATGATCGACCACGCCGGACTTGCGGCCGTGCGTCTCCGCCCCGCCAAGCTCCTCTGCGGAGATTTCCTCGCCCGTCGCGGCCTTCACCAGGGGCGGGCCGGCGAGGAAGATCGTGCCCTGGTTGCGCACGATCACCGTCTCGTCCG
>JASGGR010000229.1:0-4277 GCA_047602705.1 Sphingomonas bacterium
CGCGGATCGCCTCCTCCACATCCCCGGCGGGAAGGCCGAGCGCGCGGCGGAGGAAAGGCGCGATCCCGGCCGGCAACGCCTCCAGCGCGCGGCCGGCACGCGCGCAATCGCGCAGGAAGCCTTCCGCTTTCTCCTCGCCCAGCCGCACGGAGAGCGCGCCGATCGTCTCGACCGGGCCGGAACGCCCTTCCCGCTCCGCCTCGACCAGCAGGGCGCCGAGCGACTGGCGCATCAGCAGTGCCTCCTCGCGCGGCTCGATCGGGCGGAAGCCGGGGACGAGACCCGCCTCCGCCGGGAAGGCCGCGAGCAGGCCCTGGCAGAAGCCGTGGATCGTCTGGATGCGAAGCCCCCCGCCCGGCGCGTCCAGCACCTTGGCGAACAATGTGCGGGCGAGCGCGATGCGTTGCGGGGTAGGCTCCTCTCCCAGCGCGATCAGGTCGCGGCCGAGCGTGGCCTCCGGCATGCGCACCCATGCGGCAAGCCGCTGGCTGATCCGCGCCGCCATCTCCGCCGCGCCAGCCTTGGTGAAGGTGAGGCACAGGATCGCCCCCGGCTCCACGCCGCGCAGCAGCAGACGGAAGACGCGCGCGGCCAGCACCTGCGTCTTGCCCGTGCCGGCGGAGGCGGAGAGCCAGACATGGCTGTCCGGCCGGCTCGCCGTGCGCTGCTCCCCGCGCAGCGGCGGGAGCGGGGAAAGCGTGTCAGCGGTCCCGGCCATACCATTCGTCCCGCCGCATCAACTGGTCGTAATCCGCATAAGGGGCATATTCGGGGTGGAGCTTGGCGACGAACGGCTCGTCCCCCGTCAGCCAGCGCGCGGCCGCGTCGGCGAACACCGCGCGGGCCTGCGTCACGAACTCGTCCGTCACGATCCGCCCGTTCTTTCCCACCGGATCGACCGGCGAAGTGACCTGCCCGAACTGGTCGCGGTATTTGGCGAGCGACCAATATTCGAAGCCTCCCGCCCTTCCCTCGATCCCGGCGAATCCGCCGGCCTCGGCAATCGCGCCGAGCAAGCCCAATTGCATCGAGAAGCCGGCGCGCACCGCCGCGGGCGATGGAGCCTTGCCGGTCTTGTAATCCACCACCACGAGGCTTCCGTCCGCCTCGCGATCGATCCGGTCGAACCGGCCGGAGAGGGTGACGCCCGCGATCTCCATCGCGCCCTTCCCTTCAACCGCAATCACCTCGCGGCCGGTCGCGCGCGCCTGCGCGAGCCGCTCCGCGATCCAGTCGATCGCGGCGATCAGGCGCGGCTGCCACAGCGCGCGGAGCAAGGGATGCGCGGCCGGATCGTCGAGCATCGCCAGCGCGCGAGGGCGCAGCTTGTCGATCGCGCAGCCGTCCTCCTTCGCCCATCGCTCCAGCACGGCGTGGACCAACGTGCCGCGCCATGCCGCTGTCGGATCGGCGTCTACCGGATCGAGCGCGTTCAGCCGCAGGATGCGCTGCGCGTAGAAGGCGAAGGGATCGGCCTTCAGGCGATCGACCTGCGTAACCGAAATCTCGCGCGGGCGCTGGTCCTTCGCAGGCGAGGGCGCAGGCCGCGCGGCAGGGCGGTGCGCGGGCGGACGGTCGATCGCCTCCACCCATTGCTCCAGATCGTGCGCGCGGGTGAAATCCTTCCCCGCCATCGCCTCCAGCCGCAGCCAGAAGCGCGAGGCGAGCGTGGGCGAGCGGCTGTCGCGCCGTGCGCGGGTCAGCAGCACTTCAGGTGCGCCGAGGCCCTGCCCGAAATCATGCGCGGCGACGCCGATCCGCCGCTCCAGCCCCGGCAGGCCGAGCGCGGCGCGGATGCGCGGGGCAAGCCACGGGTCGGGCGCTGGCGTGCCCGGCCAGACGCCCTCGTTCAGCCCGCCGAGGATCATCAGATCGGCCGTCTGCAACCGCGCCTCTATCAGGCCGTAGATGGCGAGGCGGCGGTGATTGCTGTGGGGAATGCGGATCGCCGTCTCGTCCATCAGCAGCCGCAGCATCGGCGCGAGATCGCCGGGCGAGACGTTGCGGGGGCCACCGTCCGCCTCCGTCTCCAGATCGGCGAGCAGATCGGCGGCGGCGCGGCCGTCGGGGCCGCTCCACGCGGCATCGCCGGCGAGGCGCGTCGCGGCGGCGCGCAGCGCGGCGAGCAGGGTCGCGGGCGCGGCCTCGCCATCGGCGAAGGCGGCTTCGAGCGGTCGAGCAAGGCCGCCGCCTCCTTCCACCACCCCATTGCGGGGGCGCGAACCCGGCGCTCGCGATCGTCGCCCTCGGCGAGAAAGCGGGTGACGCCCGCCAGCCCCGCCGCCGGGCGTGGCCCGCGCAACGCGAGGTCGAGCCGGCGCGCGCCCTCCAGCCAGGCGATGCGCTTGTCGCCCGCCATCACCAGCGGATGCTTGAGCAGCGCCAGCAGCGGCACCGGCGCGAACCCCTCCGCCGCCGCCTCGGCCAGCGCCAGCAGCAGCCCGCCCGCCGGCGTGGCCGACAAGGGCCGGCCGGCGGAATCCTCGGCGTCGATGCCCCAGCGGGCGAGATGCGCCGACACCCGCCGCGCCAGCCCGCGATCGGGCGTCACCGAAAGCGGCGGTGCGGCCGGGCGTCTCGACCGCCTCGCGCAGGGCGATGGCAATGGCCTGCGCTTCCTCCGCCGGCCCGTCCAGCTCGACCGCGCGCACCCCGGTCAGGCGGCGGTCGGCGGGCTTGAGCCTGGCCCAGCCGCCGGTCGAAATCTCCGGGATCATCGCATGGCCGATCGCGCGGGTGCGCGCGGCGGCCGCGTCATGCCCGCCGCCGCGCCGCCAGCTCCGCACCTCGGCGCAGCCCACGTCCATGCGATCGAGCAGCAGCTGAGATGATATTGGGGGTGGGTCTCGATCGCGCGGGGACGCCGCCCCGTCTCCGGGTCCGGCGCGTGCGGGCCGAGCGCGTCCCGCCCCCGCCGGCATGGCGAGATCGAGGCCGGGCAGCACCACCATCCCGCCCGGCATCGTCGCGACGACCTTCAGCAGGCGTGCGACGGCGGGCGCGGCGCTGGTGACGCCGGCGGCGACGACCAAGCCAGCAGGCGCCGCCTCCCGCCAGCGCCGCGCGGCGCGATCAAGCAGGCGGTTGCGGCGATCGCCAGATCGATCTGGCCGCGCGCGGCCAGTTCCTCCGGCCAGCGCGTCAGGATCAGTTCGAGCATCGCCAGCGAGCGTTGCCAGTGCGCGAAATTGGGCTCGACCACCGGATCGACCAGCCGGGTCAGCCGCGCCGGATCGACCTCCTCGACCAGCAGTTGATCGAGCGTGCGGGCGAGCTGGTCGGCAAGCCGCACCGCCTCGGCCATCGGCACCGGATCAGCCGGCGGCGCCGCGCGCCTGCTCGACCAGCCGGGCGAGGATCATCAGCCGCGCCGTCGGCTCGATCGCGGGCGGTATCGGCGCGTCGTCGACGGGATCGAGCAAGCCGCCAGCGCCTCCCCCAGCTCGGGATCGCCGATCGCGACCAGGCGTGGCAGCAGCAGGCCCCCTTCCGCCCGGCGGACGAAGGCGTCTGTGACGGCGCGCACCGCGCGGTTGTTGGGCAGCAGGATTATGCCGCGCGCGAGGTGCAGGGGATCGTCCCCCGCTTGCGCCAGCAGGCCCGCCACAAGCGCGTCGGCGAAGCCGCGATGCGGCGGGATGGTGAAGACGGACGTGTGAGGCGCGCTCACTCCCGGCCCAGCAGCATCTCGGTGCGCGCGATCGCGGGCGGCGTGCCGACGTCGAACCACAACCCCTGATGGACGACACCGAAGGCGCGCCCGGCGGCGATCGCCCGATCCCACAGCAGGTTGAAGGGATAAGCCCGTCGGGCGCGTCCGCGAACAGCCGCCGCGACACCATCTGCACGCCGGTGAAGACGAAGGGCGCGACCTTGCCCGGCCGGCGGCGCGCGAGGTGGCCGGCGGCGTCCATATGGAAGTCGCCCGGCCCGTTATGGCAATTGGCCCGCGCCAGCGGGACGAGCAGCAGCAGCGCGTCCATCGCCGCGTCGTCCCAGCGGTCGGCGAGCAGGCGGATCGCGTCGACGGGGCCATCGACCCAGAGATTGTCGCTGTTGACGATCAGGAAGCGATCGTCGGGGATCATCGGCAGCGCCCTGACCACGCCGCCGCCGGTTTCGAGCAGCATGTCGCGCTCGTCGGAAATGCCGACGTCGAGATCCTTCGCCTTGCGCTCGAGATGCGCCTCGACCGCGTCGGCGAGATAATGGACGTTGACCACCACCCGGCCGATCCCCGCCGATCGCAGCCGATCGAGGACGTGATCGAGCAGGGC
>JASGGR010000230.1:0-4268 GCA_047602705.1 Sphingomonas bacterium
CGTTGACCGGGCGGCCGGGCGTCGCCTTCGTCACGCGCGGGCCGGGCGCGACCAACGCCTCGATCGGCGTGCATGTCGCGATGCAGGACAGCCAGCCGATGATCCTGTTCGTCGGCGACGTCGATCGCGGCACGCGCGACCGGGAGGCGTTCCAGGAGATCAATTTCGAGGCGATGTTCGCTCCGCTCGCCAAATGGGCCGCGCGGATCGACGATGCGCGGCGCATCCCGGAATATGTCGCGCGCGCCTATGCAGTGGCGATGAACGGACGGCCCGGCCCGGTGGTGCTCGCGCTGCCGGAGGACATGCTGCTGGAGGAGGTGGAGGCGATCGACCGCCCGCGCGTCGAGCGCATCGCGCAGGCTCCCGACGCGGCGGCGATCGACACGCTGGCGGAAATGCTCGCCCATGCGGAGCGCCCGGTGGCGATCATCGGCGGCGCTGGATGGGACCATGACGCGGCGCGCGATTTCTCCGCCTGGGCGGGGCGCGTGGGGATTCCGCTCGTCGCGGCGTTCCGGCGGCAGGATGCGGTGCCGAACGACTGCCCGGCCTATGCCGGCAATCTCGGCTACGGCCCGAACCCGAAGCTCGCCGCGCGGGTGAAGGCTGCGGACCTGCTGCTGGTGGTCGGCGCGCGTCTCGGCGAGGCGACGACCGACGGCTATACGCTCGTCACCCCCGATCATCCGGGGCAGCGGCTGATCCATGTCCACCCGGACGCGGACGAACTGGGCATGACCTATGCCACCGATCTCGCGATCTGCGCGACGATGGCGGGCTTCGCGGCGGCGGTCGCGGCGGTGGACGCGCCCGCGCGGGGAGACGCGGCAGCGGCCCATGCCGAATATCGCGACTGGTCCACGCCCCGCCCGCGCGAGAGCGTGGCGATGGACCTCGGCCCGTGCGTCGCGGCGATGCGGGAGCGGCTGCCGGCGGACACGATCATCTGCAACGGCGCCGGCAATTTCTCCGGCTGGTGGCATCGCTACTGGCCTTATGCCGGGCCGGGAACGCAGCTTGCGCCGACGGCGGGCGCGATGGGCTATGGCGTGCCGGCGGCGGTGGCGGCCTCGCTGCGCCATCCGGAGCGGATGGTGGTGGCGCTGGCGGGAGACGGCGATTTCCTGATGAACGGGCAGGAGCTGGCGACTGCCGTGCAGCACGGCTGCGACATGCTGGTGATCGTGGTGGACAATGGCGCCTACGGCACGATCCGCATGCACCAGGAGCGCGAATTTCCCGGCCGCATCTCCGCGACGCGGCTCGCCAATCCCGATTTCGCGCTGCTGGCGCGGGCCTATGGAGGATGGTCCGAAACGGTGATGCGGACCGGGGACTTCGCCCCCGCGCTGGAGCGCGCGATGACGGTGCGCGGCCTGCGGCTGCTGCATGTAAAGACGGATGTGGAGCAGATCACCGCCGGCACCACGCTCTCCGCGATCGCGCGGCGCTGACCCCTCCCCCGCGAGGAGGAGGGGCTTTCGTGGCGTCAGAAGCGCAGGCCGATCCCGGTCAGCACACCGTTGGTGGTGTAGCCGTCGGCATAATTGGCGTAGCGATATTCGCCCTTGAGATAGGCGGCGGGTGAGATCTTCACCTCCGCCCCGGCCGCCAGCAGCACGCCGTCCAGATCGCGCACGTCGTTCAGCTCGCGCACCTGCAGGTTGGTGTAGCCCACCTTGCCGTAGAGCAAGGCGGTGGAGGTGATGGGCGTGCCGATCCGCCCGGCGACGTCGAATTCGCGGCGGCTGCGCAGCGCGTCATCGGCATAGGAGACGTCGGAGAAATTCATTCCCGCCTCCGCGCCGATCAGCACATGCGGCGACACCGCCTTGTCATAGCCGAGCGCGAAGCCGTAGCCCACGTCGCTCGCCTTGTCGCGGCCCGCGCCGCCGATGTTCGACACGTCGAAACGGAGCTGGTCCAACCCCACCGTCGCCTCGACGCGTGGGCCCTGGAAGGCGGCGGCATCCTGCGCGGCGGCCGGGGCGGCGGCGAACATGGCCGCCATGGCGGCGGCCAAGGCGGCGGGTGCGGGGAAATGGTGATACATGACGCATACTCCTCGAAAAACCGCGCCGCCCGGAAAAACAGGGACGGCGCGAGATGAGGAGAAACCACCCGCGCTTTTCGCCGATATTGCATGACTTTGCAGGAATAGGGCGGCTTTGCGGCCGATTGTCGCGCGCGTTTCACCGGCGTGACATGGAAAGGAAAGGGCCGTCCCCGGCATCCCGGAAACGGCCCTTCCATATCACAAGCTGCGATGGGATCAGATCTTGTTGCCCATCGCGCCCTTTACGTCGCCGGCGACCTTCTGGGCCTTGCCTTTCATCTCCTGCGCGACGCCTTCGGCTTCCATCTTGGCGTCGGCCGCGCTGCGCTTGGCGGGGTCCTTGTCGGCCATGGCCTGCTTGGCCTTGCCGACCAGTTCGTTCACCTCGCCTTTGATCTTGTCGACCATCTCACCCATGTGGGATCTCCTTGTTGAGTGAAGAACCAACACGCCGGGAGAGAGCTGGTTCCCTCAGATGAGACCGGCGAGCGGGCTGGAGGGATCGGCGTAGCGGCGCTTCTGCATCCGCCCCGCGCGATAGCTGAGCCGTCCCGCCTCCACCGCCGCCTTCATCGCGGCGGCCATCAGGATCGGGTCTTTCGCCTCGGCGATGGCGGTGTTCATCAGCACGCCGTCGCAGCCAAGCTCCATCGCGCGCGCCGCGTCGGACGCCTGGCCCACGCCGGCATCGACCAGCACCGGCACGCTCGCGCCCTCCACGATCAGGCGGATCGTCACCTCGTTCTGGATGCCGAGGCCGGAGCCGATCGGCGCGCCCAGCGGCATGATCGCCACCGCGCCGGCATCCTCCAGCCTTTTCGCCGCGATCGGATCGTCGACGCAATAGACCATCGGGAGGAAGCCTTCCTTCGCGAGGATTTCGGTCGCGCGCAGCGTCTCCACCATGTCCGGGTAGAGCGTGCGCGCCTCGCCCAGCACCTCCAGCTTCACCAGATCCCAGCCGCCCGCCTCGCGCGCCAGCCGCAGGGTGCGGATCGCATCCTCGGCCGTGAAGCAGCCGGCGGTGTTGGGCAGATAGGTCACCTTCTTCGGGTCGATGAAGTCGGTGAGCATCGGCGCATCGGGATCGCTGACGTTCACGCGGCGCACCGCGACCGTCACGATCTCCGCGCCGGACGCTTCCAGCGCGGCGGCGTTCTGCGCGAAATCCCTGTATTTCCCCGTCCCGACGATCAGCCGCGAGCGGAAGGTGCGGCCCGCGACCGTCCATGTATCGTCATGGTCGCCGCCGCCGACGAAGTGGACGATCTCCAGCTCGTCGCCGTCCTCCACCCGAACCTCGCCGAGCGTGGAACGGGGCACGATCTCCAGATTGCGCTCCACCGCGATCTTTTCGGGCGCGAGGCCCAGCTCGTTCGCCAGCCCTGCGAGCGTGATGCCGTCCGCGACGCGGCGATGCTCGCCGTTCACGGTGATCGAGATGGTGCCGTCGGTATGCGTCATGGCGCGCCATCTAGTGTCGCGCGTCGGCAGGGGCAATGTTGCGCTTGGCCGCGCGCAATGCGAGAAGGCGCGCGATGAACGGCCTGATCTACGTCCTCAACGGCCCGAACCTGAACCTGCTCGGCACGCGCGAGCCGGAAATCTACGGCCACGACACGCTCGACGATATCGCCGGGCGGCTGGAAGACCGTGCGCGCGAGCTGGAGCTGGAGATCGACATGCGCCAGTCCAATCACGAGGGGCATCTCGTGGACTGGCTGCACGAGGCGCAGGCGCATGATGCGCGGGCCGTGATCCTGAACGCCGGCGCCTTCACGCATACGTCGATCGCGCTCCACGATGCGATCAAGGCGGTGCGGACGCCGGTGATCGAGGTCCATCTGTCGAATCCCCACACGCGGGAGGAATTCCGCCACATCTCCTTCGTCGGGCGCGCGGCGAAAGGCACGATCGCGGGGTTCGGCGCAACATCCTATATGCTCGCGCTTGAAGCGGCGGCGCGGTTCTGACAGAGCGCGCGCCCTCGCATTTTCACGGGGAACACTGGTCGCATGGCTGACAACGAAGACAATAAGGGCGCGATGAAGGTCGATGTCGGGCTGGTGCGCCAGCTCGCCGAGCTGCTCGATACGACCCAGCTTACCGAGATCGAGGTGGAGGACGGCGATCGCAAGATCCGCGTCGCGCGCAAGGCCGCGGCGGCGCCGGCCGTGCATTACGCGCCGGCCCCGGCGGCCGCGCCGGT
>JASGGR010000024.1:0-24831 GCA_047602705.1 Sphingomonas bacterium
CAGCGCATCAGCCACGAGAACCTGCGCCTGCGCGACAAGGACTGGCTGGAAGGCTTCGAGCGCTGGTTCGCCGAGCGGGCGGGCGCGGAGAAGGCCGCCAACGGCGCCGTGCCGCCGCCGATGTTCACGCCCTTCAGGCTGCGCGGGCTGACGCTGAGGAACCGCATCGTCGTCTCGCCGATGGCGATGTATTCGGCGACGGACGGCGTGCCGAACGATTTCCATCTCGTCCATCTCGGCGCACGCGCCATGGGCGGAGCCGCCCTCGTCTTCCCCGAGATGACCTGCGTGTCGCCCGACGCCCGCATCACGCCCGGCTGCCTGGGCCTCTGGAACGACGCGCAGCAGCAGGCCTTCCAGCGCATCGTCGATTTCGTCCACGCCGGGAGCGAGGCGAAATTCTGTCTGCAGCTCGGCCATAGCGGGCCCAAGGGCAGTACGAAGGTCGGCTGGGAAGCTATGACGTGCCGCTGGAGAGCGGCAACTGGCCGCTCATGGCCGCCTCCGACATCGCCTGGAGCCCGGACAACCAGATCCCGCGCCCGATGACTTCGCGCCGACATGGACGCGGTGATCGCGCAATTCGTCGCCGCGACCCGCTTGGGGCTGGAGGCCGGCTTCGACATGGTCGAGCTCCATGCCGCGCACGGCTACCTCCTTTCCTCCTTCATCACCCCGCTGACCAACAAGCGGACGGATGAGTATGGCGGCAGCCTGGAGAACAGGCTGCGCTTCCCGCTGGAGGTGCTCCCGCTATGCGCGCCGTCTGGCCGGAGGAACGGCCGATGTCGGTGCGCATCTCCGCAACGACTGGATGGGCGAGCTCGGCATCACTCCGGACGGGCGGTGAGATCGGCCGTGCCTTCTGGGATGCGGGCGCCGATTTGATCGACGTCGGCCGGCCAGACCTGGGCCGATTGCCAGCCCGTCTATGGCCGCATGTTCCAGACCCCCTTCGCCGACCAGGTCCGCAACGAGGGCCGGGTCACCATGGCGGTCGGCAACATCTACGAGCCCGATCATGTGAATTCGATCTTGGCCGCCGGCCGCGCCGACCTGGTCGCGCTCGCTAGGCCGCATCTGATCGATCCGAGCTGGACGCTGCGCGCTGCCGCGGGCCAGGATTATCGCCGGGTGGCGGTGCCCAAGCCCTATCTGGGCGGCATGGCGCAGCTCGCCCGCACTTTGCAACGAGAGGGAGAATTGAAGGCATGACCTTGCAAGGACAGCACGCCATCGTCACCGGCGGCGGCACCGGCATCGGCGCCATGATCGCCGCCGCGCTCGAAGCCGAAGACACACCGTCACCCGCATCGGCCGCCGGCCCGAGCATCTCGGCCCGAACGGAGTCGCCGCGGACGTGACCGACCCAGCCCAGGTCGCCGCCGCCTTCGCGACGGCGCGGGCGGCACGGGGGCCGATCTCCATCCTCGTCTGCAATGCCGGCGCGGCGAGAGCGTCCGGTTCGACCACCTCGATTTCGACACGTGGAAGCGGATGTTCGCGATCAACGCGGACGCGGTCTTCCACTGCTGCAAGGCGGCGCTCGACGATCTCGTCGCGGCGGACCGCGGCCGCATCGTCACGATCGCCTCGTCGGCGGGCTTGCGCGGCTATCCCGACACAGCCGCCTACGGCTCGGCGATACGCGCCCGTTGGCCTGATGCGGATGATCTCGGATTCGAACACCAATCTTCGCGCCAATGCGGTCTGCCCCGGCTTCACCGACACGGACCTGGTCGACGAGAGCGCGACCAAGACCGCGCAGATGACGGGCATGACGAAGGAGCAGGTCAAGGCGTCGATGGGCGGTCTCAATCCGGCGGCCGCCTGATCCAGCCGGCCGAGATCGCCGCCTTGGTTGTGGACGTCATCAAGTCCGACCGGAAGGGCGAGGCGGTGCCGATCGAATGAGCGAGGCGCTCGCCATCCGCGAGAAGCATGACGGCGCGCTCGGCGACCGCTTCAGCGTGCGGCTCTGGCCGCGCCTGCTGTCCTGCACGATGGCGATGGAGAAGGACGTGCAGCGCCGGCTCGCCGCACGCGGCGCGACCCTCGCCCGTTTCGACGCGCTCGCCGCGCTCGACCGGGACCAGGCGGCATGACCATGGGGGCGCTTTCCCGCGCCCTCCTGGTGTCCAACGGCAACGTCACCCAGCTCGTCCAGAAATTGCAGAAGGACGGGCTGGTGCGGATCGCGCCCTCCCGGCCGACCGCCGCGCCTCCATCGTCACGCTCACGCCGCGCGGCCAGAACGAGTTTGCCGGGCTTGCCGCCGAACATCATGATTGGATCGACGCTTTGCTGGACGTGGATGCGGAGACGCGCGAAACCCTCTACTCTGCGCTTGGCGCGCTCAAGCGATCGATCGCGAAAGGACAGTCACTTGGATCCTGAGGCCTTCAGCCCCGCATTTCAAATGGGAGTTTGCGGACGGCGTCGCCACGGTGACGCTGAACCGGCCCGAGCGGAAATCCGCTGACCTTCGAAAGCTATGCGGAGCTGCGCGACACCTTTCGGGCGCTCGTCTACGCGAAGCAGGTGAAGGCGGTGATCGTCGCCGGCGCTGGCGGCAATTTCAGCTCGGGCGGCGACGTCCACGAGATCATCGGGCCGCTGACCGAAATGGCGATGCCGGGCCTGCTCGATTTCACCCGGATGACCGGCGATCTGGTCAAGGCGATGCGCGCCTGCCCGCAGCCGATCGTCGCCGCGCTGGACGGGGTCTGCGTCGGCGCCGGCGCGATCGTCGCCATGGCCTCGGACCTGCGCGTCGCCCATCCGAACACCAAGACCGCATTCCTGTTCACCCGCGTCGGCTTGGCCGGCTGCGACATGGGCGCCTGCGCGATCCTGCCGCGGCTCATTGGCCGGGCCGGGCCTCGGAGCTGCTCTTCACCGGCCGGGTGATGACCGCCGAGGAAGGCGAACGCTGGGGCTTCCACAACAAGCTGGCGGATGACCCACTGGCCGAGGCTATCGCCCAGGCGCGCCAGCTCGCCGACGGCCCGACCTTCGCCCATGGCATCACCAAGACCCAGCTCAACACCGAATGGGCGGTGAGCCTGGAGACGGCGATCGAGATGGAGGCGCAGGCCCAGGCAATCTGCATGGCAACCAACGACTTTCGCCGCGCCTTGAGGCCTTCGCTGAAAAGCGGACGCCGGAATTCAAGGGCGACTGATGGCCGACCGGACCTTCCTCGACTGGCCCTTTTCGGCCATGAGCACAGGCGCCTGGCTACCGACCTGAGAGCTGGTGCGAAGCCGAGCTGAGCCACGGCCATGGCGAAGACATCGACGCGGAATGCCGCGCTCTAGTCCGCAGCTCGGCGCCGGCGGTGGCCGCGTCACCGCGTGCCCGCCGCCTGGGGCGGCATGCACGAGACGCTCGACGTCCGCTCGCTGGCGATCATCCGCGAGACCCTTGCCCGTCATGACGGCCTCGCTGATTTCGCCTTCGCCATGCAGGGGCTCGGCTCGGGCACGATCAGCCTGTTCGGCTCCGATGCCCAGAAGCAATCTTATCTTCCGGCCGTCGCCAAGGGCGAGAAGATCGCCGCCTTCGCGCTGACCGAGCCGACCTCCGGCTCCGACGTCGCCAATATGGAGACGCGGGCCGGGCCGGACGGCAATGGCTATGTGGTCGACGGCGCCAAGACCTACATCTCCAATGGCGGCATTGCCGATTTCTACGTCCTCTTCGCGCGCACCGGGGAGGCGGCGCGAAGGGCATCTCCGCCTTTTTCGTGCCGACCGCGACGCCGGGCTTCTCGGTGGTCGAGGAGATCGACGTGATCGCGCCGCACCCGCTGGCGACGATCCGCTTCGACGGCTGCATCGTCCCCGACGATCACCTGATCGGCGCGGAGGGCGAGGGCTTCAAGGTGGCGATGGCGACGCTCGACATGCTGCGATCGACGGTCGGCGCGGCCGCGCTCGGCTTCGCGCGGCGCGCGACCGACGAGGCGCTGGAGCGGGTGACGACGCGCAAATTGTTCGGCGGCGTGCTCGCGGACCTGCAACTGACGCAGGCGTCGCTCGCCGACATGGCGCTGGGCAATGACGCGAGCCTGCTGCTGATCTACCGCGCCGCATGGGCCAAGGATCAGGGCCAGCCGCGCATCACGCGCGAGGCGGCGATGGCCAAGCTCTACGCCACAGACACCGCGCAGGCGACGATCGACAAGGCGGTGCAATTGTTCGGCGGCGCGGGCGTCGCGCGCGGCAACATGGTCGAGCGGCTCTATCGCGAGGTGCGCGCGCTGCGCATCTACGAGGGCGCGAGCGAGGTGCAGAAGGTGGTGATCGCCCGCGCGGCGATCGCCGATTTCCAGAAGGGAGCGAAGGCATGAAGGTGCTGCAACCGGCCGGCTGGCCGCGCCCCAAGGGCTATTCCAACGGGATCGAGGTGCGCGGGCGGCAGATTTTCGTCGCCGGCCTGATCGGCTGGAACGCCGAGGAGAAGTTCGAGGCGAAGGACCTTCCCGGCCAGTTCGAGCAGCTCCTGCGCAACCTGATCGCCGTGCTCGCCGAGGCGGATGCCGGGCCGGAGCATGTCGTGCGGATGACGTGGTACATCACCGACAAGCAGGCCTATCTGCGCGATGCGAAGCGGATCGGCGAAATCTATCGCGCGATCATGGGGCGCGTCTTCCCGGTGATGGCGGTGGTGCAGGTCGTCGCGCTGATGGAAGACGAGGCGAAGATCGAGATCGAGGTTACGGCGGTCGTTCCCGACTGACCGGATTTTTTGAGGATTTCAGGCATGACTCCTTTCGACTGGTCGGACCCGTTTCTGCTGGAGGACCAGCTCTCCGACGACGAGCGGATGGTGCGCGACACGGCGCGCGGCTATGCGCGGGAGCGGCTGGCGCCGCGCGTGATCGACGCCTTCGCCAACGAGCATACCGATCCGGCGATCTTCCGCGAGATGGGCGCGCTGGGCCTGCTCGGCCCGACCGTGCCGGAGGAATATGGCGGGGTCGGCGCGTCTTACGTCGCCTATGGCCTCGTCGCGCGCGAGGTGGAGCGGGTCGACTCGGGCTATCGCTCGATGATGAGCGTGCAGTCGAGCCTCGTCATGTATCCGATCTACGCCTATGGCTCGGAGGAGCAGAAGCGCAGGTATCTGCCGAAGCTGGCGTCGGGCGAGTGGATCGGCTGCTTCGGCCTGACCGAGCCGGATGCCGGGTCCGACCCCGGGGGCATGAAGACCCGCGCGGTGAAGACCGATGGCGGCTATCGCATTTCCGGCAGCAAGACGTGGATCAGCAATGCGCCGATCGCGGACGTGTTCGTGATCTGGGCGAAGTCCGACGCGCATGGCGGGGGCATCCGGGGCTTCGTGCTGGAGAAGGGCATGAAGGGCCTCTCCGCGCCGAAGATCGAGGGCAAGCTCAGCTTGCGCGCCTCGATCACCGGCATGGTGATGATGGACGATGTGGAGGTCGGGGAGGACGCGCTGCTCCCCGAGGTACAGGGGCTGAAGGGGCCGTTCGGCTGCCTCAACCGCGCGCGCTACGGCATCTCGTGGGGGGCGCTGGGGGCGGCGGAATTCTGCTTCCACGCGGCGCGGCAATATGGGCTGGACCGGCACCAGTTCGGCAAGCCGCTCGCCGCCAACCAGCTCTACCAGAAGAAGCTCGCCGACATGGAGACGGAGATCGCGCTGGGCCTGCAGGCTTCGCTGCGCGTCGGGCGGCTGATGGACGAGGGCCGGTTCGCGCCGGAGATGATCTCGATCGTCAAGCGCAACAATGTCGGCAAGGCGCTCGACATCGCGCGGATGGCCCGCGACATGCACGGCGGCAACGGCATCTCGGGCGAATATCAGGTGATGCGCCACCTGATGAACCTCGAAACCGTCAACACCTATGAGGGCGCCCATGACGTCCACGCCCTCATCCTCGGCCGCGCCATCACCGGTATCGCCGCTTTCTGAGAAAATGGCTCCCGGCTAACGCACCGGCCAGCGCCGGAACTCCATTCCGCCGCCGCCGGCGGGGAGGCTGAAGACCATTCCGTCCTCCCCCACGGTGATCGTGCCGCCGAAGCGGCGGCGCGCGTCGCCCAGGAAAGCGGGATACATCACGCGCGAGGGCATCGGCGGGATCAGCCTGTCTACAGCCAGCGCAGGAACTCGATCGTATAATCCTCGGGGTCCTTGACCTTGAACTCGCGCGACAGGCCGCCCGCGCCCGTCACGATGACCGAAGCGGGAACTCCCCGCGCGATCAGCCGCGCATGCCAATCCTCGAGATCGGCGACTTCGAGCGACAGCAGCGCCCCCTTGTTGTCACCCGGCAACGGACGCTGGCTTCCCTGTCCATGGCCGACCAGCACCAGCCGGCTGGTCTCGTTGATGCGCAGCACCGCAGCATGTTCCAGCGTCATCGCGTGCGGCCAGCCCATCACCGATTCATACCAGGCCAGGGCGCGTTCCATATCGCGATAATAGAACATGGTCAGCACGCCGGCGACTGGCGGGCAACCCGTTGACGCAGGAATGTCCGCCGCCGTCATTGGTCGAGCAACAGGCTCTGTTCGATCCGGGCGAGCAGATCGCGCAATTTATCGAACTCCCTGGTATCGAGGTTGTCGAGCGCGGCGCGCTGATGACGGATCGCGGCCGGGGCGATCGCGTTGAAGGTGTCGATTCCGTGCTCGGTCAGCCACACCTCCACCACGCGCGAATCGTCCGACGCGGGCTTGCGCGCGATCAGCCCCTGCTGCTCCAGCTTGGCGACCACCCGGCTGACGGTCGGCTGCTCCATCAGGCTGTCCTGGACGATGCCGCTTATGTTGAGCAGCCCGCGCGAGCGCAGCACGCTCAGCACCCGCCATTCGGAAAGCCGGATGTTCATCTGGCTCAGCCGGCCCTGCAATCGCGCGTTCATCAGGCCGCTGACGCGATACAGCAGATAGGGCAGATAGGAGTCGAGCCAATCGGTGCCGACCCGGCCCGGATCGGGATCGGCGCCCTCGGCCGGAAGCCTGTCGAGGTCTTTCTTCATCGGCGCACCATAGCCCGCATATTCCCCTCCACGAAAGTCGTTGCAACCGGTCAGGTATATGCAATATGGTATTCAAATGAATATTTCATGGAAAGCCCCGTGACGGGAGAGGTCGCCGGGCGAATCCAATCTCCCGAGGGAAACCGGCCGGCCGAGGTGTGGACATCGCGGCTCGGCTTTCTCTACGCCACGGCCGCCGCCGCGATCGGGCTCGGCAGCCTGTGGCGCTTCCCCTATGTCGCGGGGGCGAACGGGGGCGGGGCGTTCGTGCTGCTCTACATCCTGTTCGTGCTGCTGCTGTGCATCCCGCTGATGGTGGCGGAGATGGCGATGGGGCGGCGCGGGCACGGCAGCGTGGTGGCGAGCGTGCGCCGCCTGATCGCCGCCGAGGGCGCCAGCCGCGGCTGGATGGCGGTCGGCTGGTTCAGCCTCGCGATCCCCTTCTTCGGGATGAGCTATTACAGCGTCGTCGCCGGCTGGGGCGTGGATTATGCGCGCGAGGCGGTGGCGCAGGGCTTCGCCGGGATGGATGCGAGCGCGGCCAAGGGCCTGTTCGAGCGGCTGATCGGCAGCCCGCTCAGGCAGGTGCTGTTCCAGTCCGGCTTCATCCTCGCGGTGGCGGTGGTGGTTGCGCTCGGCGTGCAGAAGGGGATCGAGATGATCTCCCGCGTCAAGATGATCGTCCTCTCGGTGATCCTGATCGGCCTCGTCGTCTATAACGCGATGCAGATCGGGCTGGGGCCGGCGGTGGACTTCCTGCTCAGGCCGGACTTCTCGATGCTGACCGGCGCCAGCGTGCTCACCGCGCTCGGCCAGGCTTTGTTCTCCACCGCGATCGGCGCGGGCGTGCTGATGACCTATAGCGCCTATCTGCCCAGGGGCGTGTCGATACCCAGCTCGGCGGGGATCGTGTCGGTCTCGGTGATCGTTGTCGCGCTGCTGGCGGGGCTTGCGATCTTCCCGATCGTGCTGGCGAGCGGGCTCAAGCCGTCGGAGGGGCCGAACCTCGTGTTCGTGACGCTGCCGATCGCCTTCGGCTCGATGCCGGGCGGGCGGATCATCAGCATCTTCTTCTTCGGACTGATCGCGCTCGGCGCGTTCACCACCTGCGTCGGCATGCTGGAGCCGGTGGTGGCGTGGCTGATCGAGGCGACCGGCAAGCGCCGCGCGCCGATCGCCTTCGTCACGGCGACGGCGGTGTGCCTCGTCGGCGTGCCCTCCTCGCTGTCGTTCAACCTGCTGAAATCGGTGCATCCGCTGGGGATGATCCCGATCTTCCACGGCAAGACGATGTTCGACCTGCTCGATTTCGGCATCGCCGAGCTGCTGCTGCCGATCAACGCGCTGCTGATCGCGCTGTTCTGCGGCTGGGCATTGCGCCGCAGCCTCACGCCCAGGCAGACCGACCTGTCGCCGATGGCGCATCGCATCTGGCACGTGCTGACCGGCGTCTTCGCGCCGATCGCCATCGTGGCGTTGATGATCGACCTTCTGTCCCACTGACGCGCGGCCCTCGTGCCGCAGCGCAACCGGAGCCTGCCCGCATGCCCCAATCCTTCGATATCACCGCTTTCCGCGCCCGCTTCCCGTCGCTGGGCCATCTCGTCTATCTCAACAGCGGCTCCTACGGCCTGCTGGCGGACAGCGTGGATGCGGCGTTCCAGACGTATCTCGATCGCCGCCGCGCGGTCGGCGCGGACTGGGACGGCTGGGTGGGGGAGCTGGAGGCGGTGCGCGGCGCGGTGGCTGCGCTGCTCGCGGTGGATGCCGATGAGATCGCGATCACCGGCTCGGCCTCGGCCGGGCTGAACGCCGTCGCGAGCGCGTTCAGGTTCGACGGCGGACGCGACACGATCCTCGTCTCCAACGCCGATTTCCCGACCGGCGCGCAGATATGGCACGCGCAGGAGGCGGCAGGCGCGCGCGTCGTCCATGTGCCGGAATCCGGCCCCGCGCCGATCCCGGTCGAGGCGTTCGAGCGGCTGATCGACGAACGCACCGCGATCGTCGCGCTGTCGCAGGTCTGCTACCGCCATGGCGCGCGGCTTTCCGACGACGATATCCGCGCCATCGCCGACATTGCCCATGCGCGCGGCGCGCTGGTGCTGCTCGACACCTATCAGATCGTCGGCACCGCAGTGATCCATCCGCGCGCGCTCGGCGTCGATATCGCGGTGGGCGGGATGCTGAAATATCTGCTCGGCACCAGCGGGATCGGCTTCCTCTATGTCGCGCGCGAATGGATCGGGCGGCTGCAGCCGCGCACCTCTGGCTGGTTCGCGCAGGACGATATCGGTGCGATGGACATCTTCGGGAACCGGCCGAGCGCCAGCGCGCGCCGCTTCGAGGCCGGCACGCCGCCGGTCCCCAGCCTCGCGCCAGCACGCGCCGGGATCGAGGAGATCGCGCGCGTCGGGCTGGAAGCGATCGAGGCGCAGGTGCGGCATGTCACGCGCCATGCGATGGACAGGCTCGACGCGGCCGGCATCGCTTTCTCCAACCCGCGCGACGACGCGCATCGCGGGCCGCTCATCAGCATCCCCTCGCGCGACGAGGCGGCGCTGGTGCGCGCGCTGATGGAGCGGAGCATCGTCACCTCCAGCCGCGACGGCCATGTGCGAGCGGGCTTCCACGCCTATAACCATGAGGGCGATGCGGAGATGTTCGTCGCGGCCCTGTCCGACCTGCGCGAGCTGCTGGCATGAGGTGGCGTGTCGCAACATGCGTCGCGGGCCTGCTCGCCGCAACCGCCGCGTCGGCTGAAGTCGCGCCCACGCCGCAGACGCGCGCGGCCCTGCGCGATCTGGTGGAGTTCGCGCGCATCCCCAATGTCACCACGCGCGATCCGGCGGAAATCCGCCGCACCGGCGCATGGCTGGCGACATTGCTCCAGCGTCACGGCTGGACGGTGCGCACCCTGCCCGACGGGGACACGCCGATGCTGTTCGCCGAGGCGGGCGGCGCGAAGCCCGGCGCCCGGACGATCCTGTTCTACGCGCATATGGACGGCCAGCCGGTGCGCATCTCCGAATGGGCGCAGCCGGATGCGTTCGTGCCCGTGCTTCGCGCCTGCGCCGATACCAGGACCTGCGCGACGCTGCCGCTCGACCGGCTGGAGAGCGGCGCGCTCGATCCCGACTGGCGGCTGTTCGCGCGCGCCGTGGCGGACGACAAGGCGCCGATCCTGATGCTGATGGCGGCGGTCGACACCCTGCGCGCGCAGCATCGCGCGCCGGGCGTCGCGATCAAGCTCATCCTCGATTCTCATGAGGAGGGCGGGCCGCCGACGCTGAAGGACGTGGTGGCCGCCAATGCGGAGCTGCTGCGCGCGGACGCGCTCGTCATCCTCGACGGGCCGATGCACCCCTCCAACCGTCCGACCCTGATCCTGGGCCATCGCGGCGGCGGGGTGATCCGCTTCACCGTGTTCGGGCCGCGCGTTGCCGCGCATAGCGGGCATTACGGCAATTACGTCCCCAATCCGGCGCAGCGGCTGGCGCAACTGGTCGCGGGCTTCAAGGACGCCGACGGCCGGGTGCTGATCCCCGGCTATGACGACGGCATCGATCCCGCCTTCACCGCCGCCGCGACCGGGGCGTCGGTGCCCGACGACGAGGCCGCGATGCGCCGCCACTTCGGCATCGCCTCGGTCGATCGGGTCGGCGCGACCTATCGCGCGGCGATGGCGAAGCCGTCGCTCAACATCGTCGGCCTCGGCGCGGGATCGATGGGCGCGATCGACCAGACGATCGTGCCGGCCGAGGCGGTGGCGGCGTTCGATATCCGCACCGTTCCCGGCGTCGATTTCGCCCGCGAGGCAGGGCTGGTGCGCGCGGCGGTGGAGCGCGCGGGCTATCATCTCGTCGAAGGCGCGCCGACCGACGAGGAGCGCGCGCGTTACCCGCTGCTCGCGCGGTTCGAGTCGCGCTGGCTGTCCGATCCCTTGTTCACCGATCCCCACGCGCCGGTGGCGGCATGGGTGAGGGAGGCGCTCGGGCGCGACGGCGTGGTCATCCCGATCATGGGCGGATCGGTGCCGACCGCGCCGCTCGTCCAGGGGCTGAAGGTGCCGGCGGTGATCCTGCCGCTCGTCAACGCGGACGATAACCAGCACGCGGCGAACGAGAATCTGCGCATCGGCAATTTCGTCAGCGGCGTCGACACCCTGGTGAGACTCCTGTCCGCCAGATGATCGCCTGCCGCGCGGCGGGCGAACGCCGCCGATCACACTTTACATTGGAGCGGATATAGGCTTTCATATGAAAGTGGATGAAATGGCGTAGCACACAACGTGGCGCCGCACGACCGAGGGGGAGTCTTATGAAAACGCGTACCCTGCTTCTTTCGACCGCCACGCTTTTCGCGCTGCTCGCCGCCGATGCAGCGGTGGCGCAGCAAGCAGCCGACACGCCCGACGCCACCGGGGCCGACATCATCGTGAGCGCGCGCAAGCGTGGCGACGAGCGCGTGCAGGACATCCCCGCCGCGATCACCGCGATCAGCGGCGACGCGCTCGCCAGGCAGGGCGCGACCAACTTCACCGACTTCGCCTATCACGTTCCCGGCCTGACCTTCACCGATCAGGGCCCCGGCCAGAAGCGCTACACGCTGCGCGGCGTGCAGACCGCCGGGCAGGAGCAGGTCGCGGTCTATTATGACGAGGTGCCGGTGCCGGGCATCCAGAGCTCGACCGGCGATTCCGGCTCGCAGATCGGCGACCTCCAGCTCTACGACCTCGATCGCGTCGAGGTGCTGAAGGGGCCGCAGAGCACCACCTTCGGCGCGAATGCGCAGACCGGCGCGGTGCGCTATATCCTCAAGAAGCCGGAGCTGAACCGTTTCGGCGGCTCCGTCCAGCTCGACGGCAACAGCGTCGACCACGGCGGCATGGGCGGCGGCGCCTACGGCATGATAAACCTGCCGATCGTCAGCGACACGCTGGGCCTGCGCGTGGTCGGCTATTACGTTCACACCCCCGGCTATGTCGACAACGTCCGGCTCAACCTGAAGGACGTCAACAGCGACGACAATGCCGGCATCCGCGGCATGCTGCGGTGGAAGCCCAACAACTGGCTGACGATCGACGCGATGGCCTGGTATCAGAAGCGCGACACGCACGGCGCCAGCGAGACGATGCCGTACGACAGCTTCCACGTCCGCGGCGACCCGACGGACCAGGGCTATAAGGACAATGTGCCGCAATTCGCCTTCTTCAACACCGGCACCTACAACAGCGGCTTCTACGTCCAGTCTCAGCGCCCCGATCGCCAGCAGCTCTACTCGCTGACCGGCACCGCCGACCTCGGCTTCGCGACGCTGACCGCGACCGGATCGATCTATGACCGCTGGTTCCAATATTATCGGGACAACAGCTATTCGATCATCTCGATCGGCGGCGGCCCCGCCGGGGCGACCTGCCTCAACGGTGTGCCATGCAAGCGCCCGGACCTGTTCCCCGAGCTGACCGACCAGACCCAGTCGCTCAACCAGAAGACCGTCGAGGTGCGCATGAACTCGAACGGGCCGGGCCGCTTCCAGTGGCTGGCGGGCGTATTCTATCGCGATCGCGGATCGGATTTCCGCAGCTATTCGCCGATGGTGGACGCCAACGGCTATCCGATCGTCTCCAGCGCGCCCTACACCGGCTTCTCGACCACGCCGGGCGCGGGGATCGCGGGATGCAACCCGTGCGGCTTCGCGCGCGTCAACACCCGCAGCATCAAGGAAGACGCGGTCTTCGGCGAAGCGACCTACGATATCTTCGACTGGTTGCAGATCATGGGCGGGCTGCGCTGGTATGAAGCCAACCAGCGCGATTTCGGCCGCACGTTGTTCCAGTCGCCATTGCTCGGCAGCACGCTGCCGGCCGACTATAACCGCCATGTGAAAGAGCATAAGCTCATCAAGAAGGCCCAGATCACCTTCAAGCCGACCAGCGACCTGACCGCCTATGTGCTCGCGTCGCAGGGCTTCCGCCTCGGAGGCACGAACCAGTCTGCCGCCGTGACGGTGCCGGATGGCTATAATTCGGACTCGCTGTGGAACTATGAGGCCGGAATCAAGTCGACCTGGTTCAACCGCCGCCTGATCGTGAACGTCGCGGGCTACCGGATCGACTTCAGCAACATCCAGGTGACCGGCCGGGATCCGACCGGCACGTTCGGCTTCATCGGCAATGCCGGCACAGCCCGCTTCCAGGGCATGGAATTCGAATTGCAGGCGCGCCCGTCGCGCGCGCTCGATCTCAGCGCGGGCTTCAACTGGCTGCCCGAGCGCGAGCTGACGCAGGATCAGGTCTCCACCACGATCGTCGCGACCGGCAAGAAGGGGGACAAGATCCCGCGCATCCCGGCGCTGACCGCCACCTTCTCCGCGCAATACAACCTGCCGCTCGCGATCGACGGCTGGACGGGCTATATTCGCGGCGACTACAGCTACAAGGGCCGCTCGGGCACCGAATTCCGCCCGACGATCGCGACCTATCGCGAGCAGCACCCCTATAGCATCGTCAACCTGCGGATCGGTGCGGACAGCCAGAATGGCTTCGGCTTCTCCGTCTATATCAACAACGTGGCCGATACGGCGGGCGATGTGTATCTGGTGGCGGCGACGGCGCAGCCGACCTATCGCATCATCAACATGCCGCGCACGATCGGCATCCAGCTCAGCAAGCAGTTCTGAGCTTCCGGGCGGCGGCTTCGTCCCGCCGCCCTCCCTTTTCGAGGACGATCATGAGCGACACCCATCCGACCGCCGTCATCGCCAGCCGCAAGCCTTTCTATCGCGAGTTGCGCGCCGGCCAGCGCATCCTGTGGTGCGCCTGCGGACGATCGAAGCGCCAGCCGTTCTGCGACGGCCGCTCGCACGAGGGCACCGGCTTCGAGCCGCTCGAATACAAGGCGTCCCGCGACGAGGAAGTGCTGCTGTGCGGCTGCAAGCAGACCGGCACGCCGCCTTTCTGCGACGGGGCGCACAGCAACCTGCCGGGCGGCTATCGCGACGAGGAGCGGGACGAAACCATGCCCGTGATCCCTCCGGACGCGGCCGGCTTCGCGCGGCTTGACGGCGAATGCTACATCGTCTCGCCGCCGGCCGACGCGGACGAGGATTTCTCCTGCGCGACGCTGGTGGCGGAATCGCTCGGGGCGAAGCATCAGTCGCAATTCCTGCTGACCGTGCGCGGCGAAGCCTCGCCGGTACTGTCCTCGTCTGCGGGCGACGTGATTCTGTGGGTGCGCAGCGGCACCGGATCGGTCGAGATCGGCGAACGGCGCTTCGGGATCGACCGGCCCTCGGGCATCTCGATCCGGCGGGGCGAGACATTCCGCCTGCATCGCGACGGCGCTCCGCTGGTCATCTACGCTTCCGTCTGCCCGGGCGCCGAGGCGTTCGAACGCCCGCCTGCCATGACGCCGCAGTTCGATGCCGATTATCCCGTGCGCGTCGTCGGCATCGACGAAGAGGCACGGACCGCGATGGGGCCGCGCTATTTCCAGTTGCTGGTGGACGAGCGCCACGGCCTCGACAACAGCGCCCAGTTCATCGGCCACATCCCGCAGTCGCGCGCCGAGATGCACCGCCATCTCTACGAGGAGGCGCTTATCATCCTGTCCGGCTCGGGCATGATCTGGAACGAGACGCGGCGCGCGCAGGTGAAGGCGGGCGACGTGATCTTCTTCCCGCGCAAGCACCTCCACTCGCTGGAATGCACGGCGGCGGAGGGGATGGATGTAGTCGGCCTGATCCACCCCGGCACCAATCCCGGCATCAATTACTAGGGCCGATCGACATTCAAGCCCGGAGGGCTGTTTGCCGCTGCCGTTTTCGCGTCATGCCGGTTGGGGCAACGCAGGGAGGCCTGAATGTCGGTCCGTCCCGAGCGGGCGGCCTTGTCCGGCATCCCCGCATCGCGCGGGAGCGCCGGACGGGAGCATTATTCCGACACGCGCCCGGTATAACGCTTCGGCTGGCTGCCGCCGGCGAGCGGGAGCTTGCTCTCGTCGACGATCGTGCCCGCCTTCATCACCAGCGCGATCTTCTTGGCATTGGCGATATCGGCGAGCGGATCGGCGTCGAGCAGCACCAGATCGGCGAGCTTGCCCGGCGCGACCGAACCCATCCGGTCTTCCTTGCCGAGGAAGGTCGCCGCGTTGAGCGTCGCGATCCTGATGACCTCCAGCGGCTTGATGCCGGCCTGGACGAGCAATTCCATCTCGCGATGCGCCGCCGGCCCGCTCGACTGGTCGGTGCCCAGTGCCGCGACGCCGCCGGCGGCAGCCACCTTGCGGGTGTTTTCGAGCGCGATCGGAGTCATCAGCTTCATCCACCAGGTCCAGGTGCGGCCCTGATATTCGGCGCGCAGCTTCGTCTTCATATAATCGCGCTCGGCCGCGCTGAACGACGCCACATAATCCGGCTGGTCGAGGAACTCGGGATGCTCGGCCAGCCGCGCATAATTCTCGCCGATGGTCAGCGTGGTGGCGAAGGGAGTACGGCGCGCGGCCATCAGCCTGACGAAATCGTCGCTCACCGGTCCCTGGATGACCGGGTGGGCGAGCGTGTCGATCCCGACCGACATCGCCTCCTCCGCGCGCCGCTCATTCGAGATGTGGACGGTCGTGCGGATGCCGTGCTGATTGTAATATTGCACCAGCTTCTGCAATTCGGGCAGCGGCATCAGGGTTATCATCGGCCGCGCGCCCCAGCCCTCCTCGTCATAGGTGAACTTGACGAGATCGGGCTTCTGCTCGGCGATATGCCTGTCGATCAGCGCCTTGTCCTTTTCGAAGTCGCTGACGCGGATGGCGATGCGGTCGCCATGGCTGCCGGGATAGGTGACGAGATTGCCGGTGCCGAAGATGTGCGGCGACTGGATCTTGCCGGCGCGCTCCTCGCTGCGCATCGTCAGGCTGACGGCGGGATCGTTGCCGGCATCGTACACGGTGGTCACGCCGTCGTAGATGTATGAGGCGAGCGCGGCGCGCGCGATGTTCAGGTCCGGCTTGGCGTCGGCGGTCAGGATATTGGTGTTGTCGGTCGAGCGCAGGTGGATGTGGATGTCCATCAGGCCGGGGATGAGATATTTGCCCCGCCCGTCGATCGCGACGCCTTTCGCCGGCCCGGCGGCGGCGCTCGGCCGCACCGCGACGATCTTGTCGCCCTCCACCGTCACCGACATGTCGCGCTGCGCCGGGGCGCCGGTGCCGTCGATCAGGGTGACATGCTCGATCGTGTAATTGCCCGCCTGGGCGGCCCCGCCGATCAGGCAGGCCCCCGCCAGCAGAGCGGCGCGGATCGCGCGTCCCGTCATATCCATCTCCCTTGTGCGTCGTTCAATAGGCTTCGCGGGCGTCGTGGGTCTCCACCGCGGCGATCTTCCCGAAGCGTTCGGCATCGTCCTGCTTGTAGATATTGCCCGCGCGCATCACGAACGAGACATGCTGCACGGCGGAGATGTCCTTGAGCGGACTCCGCGCCATTGCCACCACGTCCGCCGACATGCCGGGCTCGAGGCTGCCGACGCCCTTGATCCCGCCGGCCAGCGCCGCGTCCGAGGTGCCGGCGACCAGCGCCTCCATCGGCGTCATGCCCGCCTCGACATATTCCATGAACTCATTGGCGTTCTGGCCGTGCGGATAGACGCCGGCATCGGTGCCCAGCGCGATCTTCACGCCCATGGCATGCGCCATCTTCGCGAGCTTCTTGGGCTGGTCCCCCAGCGCGATGACCTTGGCGAGGCTGACCGGCGGCAGGTTGCGCAGCGGCCCAGCGCGCACCTTTTCGGGCGTGGTGCCGACATAGTCGATCGGCCACACGGTCGGGATCAGCCACACGCCCTTGGCCTTCATCATCTTCAGCGTCTCGGCATCCGCCCACATGGCATGTTCGATCGAATCGAATCCGGCGCGGATGCAGGCGTCGATCGCGCCCTTGCCATGGGCGTGCGCCGTCACCTTGCGGCCGAGCGCATGGGCGGTGTCGGCGATCGCCTTCAACTCGTCGTCGGTGAATTGCTGGTCGGTGGGCGCGTCGGATTCGTCGAGCGTGCCGCCGCTCGCCATCACCTTGATGACATCCGCCCCGCGCTTGACGGCGGCGCGCACCGCCCGGCGGCAATCGTCCGCCCCGTCGCACACGCCGCGCCGCACGATCGCGTTCATCACCTCCTCGCGATAGCCGTGATTGTCGGCATGGCCATCGGTGGGGCTGAGCGGATCGCCCGAGGCGAGGATGCGGGGGCCGGGCACCAGCCCGTCGCGGATCGCATCGCGCAGCGCCAGCACCGAATAGCCCATCGATCCCAGATCGCGCACGGTGGTGAAGCCCGCCATCAATGTGGTGTTGGCGTTCTTCGCGCCGACCAGCGACAGATATTCGTCGGGCTTGCGCACCAGCGCGCTCGGATCGGCGAAGCTGCTCAGGTGGACGTGCAGGTCGATGAAGCCGGGCATCACGAACTGGTCGCGCAACTCGACCACCTGCGCATCGGCAGGCGCGCCCGCCTCGGCCGGCGAGAGGAAGCCCGGCTTCGCGGCCCTGACCACGCCGTCCTCGATCACCAGAGTCGCATGGTCGAGCGGTGCCTTGCCCGGCGTCACCAGCAACTGGCCGGCGTGGATCAGGGTCGTCTTCGCGGTGGCGGCCTGCGCGCCCAGCAGTGCTGCCGCGGCCAATGCCAGTGTCGAAACGATCCGCGCCATCCTTCGCCCCTTTCCATCGGAAAGATGCAGTCCATCACATATGAATATGGATGTAAATAGGCGGACGCCGAAACCCCGTTGGGTGACGGTGCCTCAATCGCTGAGGAATAGCTGTGGCAGCACCGTCAGCGCGGCGGCAACTATGATCGAGGAGACGGCGCTCTGCCTCTGGCGAAACTGGCGGAGCACTGGAAGCGCTGGCGGGTCTCTATGATGAGTTCGAGGTGGTCGACGTGACGCTCTGGCGGACTGCATTATTCTGTTTCTGTCGAGCGCCGAGGACATCGAGGCTTTCTACTCCTGGTGGTCATTCCGAAGATATGCGACCACAAAGGAGCGCCGCTCTCATGTCGCCTGAAACAAGGGGCTGACAGACAAGCCACTCATAATGGGTTCGGAATCGCCAAATGCCGCCATTCGTAGCCCTGACGCTTTGGGTCTGGCTTCTTCCTATACGATTCAGAATGCCCGAGCGATGGGTTCAGTGCCCCTGGACGGGGAAAATATCTTTGATTTTTCAACGAGGTGCTGGTGCTGCCGAAGGGGATCGAACCCTTGACCTCAGCCTTACCAAGGATGCGCTCTACCACTGAGCTACGGCAGCACGGCCCGACGACGGGCAGGCGCGCCCTAGAGACGAGGGCGAGGGCATTGTCAAGGCATTGCTGCACGCGCCATAGCAGTTTCATGCCGAACGACGATCAGGATCGCGCTGCCCGCCTGGCCGGGCAGCTTCGCGCCAATCTAAGGAAACGCAAGCAGCAGGCGCGCGGGCGGCCGGCGGCGGAGGCGCCCGCCGGGCCGGAAGGCGCGGCAGGCGATTCGCATAAGGGTTAGCGCCCGATCGACTGGCAGCGTGCGATCAGCCAGTCGCGCTCCTCGCCCGCCAGCAACCCGCCCAGCGCCTCCGCCACGCGGGCGTGATAGGCGTTGAGCCATGCCAGCTCCTCTTCGTCCAGCAACGTGGGATCGATCAGGTCGCGGTCGATCGGGGCCAGGGTGAGCGTCTCGAACGACAGCATCGGGGTCTCGCCGCCCGCCGGCTCGCATTCGACGACCAGCAGCAGGTTCTCGATGCGGATGCCGTAGTCGCCGGCCTTGTAATAGCCCGGCTCGTTCGAGAGGATCATGCCGGGGCGCAGCGGCTCCTGCGGCCCGCCGCCGCCATAGCTGGGCTTGGCGATCCGCGCCGGGCCTTCGTGGACCGAGAGGTAGCTGCCGACGCCATGCCCCGTCCCATGCGCGTAATCGAGGCCGGCGCGCCACAGGGGCATCCGCGCCAGCGCATCGAGCTGCTGCCCGCTGGTGTCGTGCGGGAAGACGGCGGTGGCGAGCGCGATATGGCCCTTTAGCACGCGGGTGAAGCGGTCGCGCATCTCCGCCGTCGGCGCGCCCATCGGCACGACGCGGGTGAGGTCCGTGGTGCCGTCGGCATATTGGCCGCCCGAATCGATCAGATAGAGCTGGCCCGGCCGGATCGGGGCGTTCGATTCCTCCGTCACATGATAATGCGGGATCGCGCCATGCGCGCCGGTGGCGGAGATGGTGTCGAAGGACAGATCCTTCAGCACACCCGTCTCCTCGCGGAACTGCTGGAGGCGGGCGGCGGCGGAAAGCTCGGTCTGGCCGCCCTTCGGCCCCTCGATCGCGATCCAGCGCAGGAAGCGGGTGAGCGCCGCGCCGTCGCGCAGGCTGGCGGCGCGGTGGCCATCCACCTCTGCCGGGTTCTTGCACGCCTTGGGGATGACCACCGGATCGCGCAGCGACACGACCCGCCCGCCGCCCGCCTCGATCGCGAGCGGGATCGCCGCGACCGATAGCGACGGGTCCACCGCCACCACCTTGCCTGCGAAGCCGCGCAGGGCGGGCGCGAAGGCGGCGCGATCGTGCACGCGTACCGCATTGCCGAGGTGCTGGCGCACTGCGTCCGTCACCTTCTCCGGCGCGACGAACAGGTCCGCCGTGCCGTCGGCATTGACGATCGTATAGGCGAGCGCGACCGGCGTGCGCGCGACGTCGGTGCCGCGCACGTTGAGCAGCCATGCGATCGAATCGAGCGCGGCCAGCACCACGGCGTCGGCCTTCTGCTCGCCCAGCCAGTCCGCCACGGCGGCGCGCTTCTCGGCGGAGGATCGGCCCGCCAGCGCATCGCCCTGCACGGCGAGCGGCGCGATCGAGGGGGCGGGGCGGTCCGGCCAGATCGCGTCGATCGGGTTGGCTTCCACCGGCACGAGGCTCGCGTCCGCCTTCGCCAGCGCGGCGGCGGTGTCCTCCACCCATGCGCGGGTGTGGAGCCACGGGTCGTAGCCGATGCGCGCGCCCTCGGCGGCATGGGCCGCCAGCCATTCGGCGACGCTCGATTCGGGAACGCCGACATATTCCCAGTCCGCGCCGTCCACCTGCTCGCGCACCTGCAACGTATAGCGGCCGTCGGTGAAGATCGCGGCCTCCCGCGGCAGCACGGCGGCGGTGCCGGCCGAGCCCTCGAAGCCCGTCAGCCACGCCAGCCGCCGCGCATAATCGCCGACATATTCGCTCATATGCTCATCGGTCAGCGGCACGACGAAGCCGTCCAGAAGCTGGCGGGCGAGTTGCTTGCGAAGCGCGGAAAGACGATCGGAATAGGGAGGCATCGGCTGCTTTCGATTGTGCGGGCGCGGGGATGCGCGATGCGCTCGATCATGCGCCAGATGCCGGACCTTGTTCAAGATTGGCCGGGGGAGAGCCGAGCCGTCATTTGCGGTGGAGGAGGTGCAGCGCGCCCGCCACCACGCCGCCGATCGCCAGCCCGACGATGCCGGAAAGCAGGGCGCTCGCCATCCATCCGGCGACACCGCCGTCCGCCGCCGCGCTTGCGGCATGAATCCAGCGCGGGATCGGGGTGAGGTGGAAATGCTCCAGCCCGTGGACGATGATCTGCCCGCCGACCCACAGCATCGCCGCCACGCCGACATGGGAGAGCAGGCTCAGCACCACCGGCATCGCCGCCACCAGCCCGCGCCCGATCGCCCGCGCTGCCCGGCCGGGGCGGCGGGCGAGGGCAAGGCCGATATCGTCCATCTTCACGATCACCGCCACCACGCCATAGACGCCCGCCGTGATCGCCACGGCCACCACCGCCAGCGCGACCGCCTGATGGACGAGGGATTCGCCGGCAAGGGAGGCGAGCGCGATCGCCATGATCTCGCCAGACAGGATCAGGTCGGTGCGGATCGCGCTCGCGACCTGCCGGTCCTCGAGCTGCTTCGCATCCGCGGCGGCGACGGCCGCGTCGTCATGCGCGACGCCGCCGAGCGCCTCGATGACCTTCTCCGCGCCTTCGAAGCACAGGAAGGTGCCGCCCGCCATCAGGATCGGCGTGATCGCCCAGGGTGCGAAAGCGGAGAGGATCAGCGCGGCGGGCAGCAGGAACACCAGCTTGTTGCGCAGCGAGCCGAGCGCGATCTTGCCGATGATCGGCAGTTCCCGCGCGGGTGACAGGCCGACGACGTAGCGCGGAGTGACGGCGGTGTCGTCGATCACCACGCCCGCCGCCTTCGCGCTGGCGCGCCCGGCCGCGCCGACCACGTCGTCAAGGCTGGCGGCGGCAAGCTTCGCCAGCGCGGCGATATCGTCCAGCAACGCGACAAGGCCCGCGGCCATGCTTCGATCCCTTATGCGAGGATTGCCGAAACGGGGGAGAGCGACCGTGCGGCATGGCGCTCGATCCCCCGCACTGTTGCTCCGCCGGTGCCGGTCCTACCGGCGGCTCCACTCCAAATCCTTATTATGATTCGGCGCGCTTCAGCAGCGCCCCCTTGCGCGAATCGCGGGCAAAAAGAAAGGCCGATCGTGAGACCGGCCTTGAAAGTTTTTAGGAGAGGATGCCTGAAAGGCCCGATCCTTGTGCATCGCAGCATCGTCTTTCGCAACTGCAAACAGCAAATTTATGATTGCAAAATATGCAATCGTTGTGGGCGGACGCATCGACATGGGCAAACAGACGGTTATGGAGGGCGGATGACTTTCCCCACGCCCCCCCGCGCCGCAACGCGCCCGCATCAATTCACCTGCCACGGCATAACGATCGACGATCCATGGGCGTGGCTGAAGGACGAAGGCTATCCGGACGTCACCGACAAGGACGTGCTCGCCTATCTGGAGGCGGAGAACGCCTATTTCGAAACGGTGATGGCCCCGCTGAAGCCGCTGACCGACCGCATCAACGCGGAGATGCGCGGGCGGATCAAGGAAGACGAATCCACCGTGCCGCAGAAGGACGGGGACTGGCTCTACTGGACGGCCTTCGAAACCGGCGGCCAGTATCGCAAATGGTGGCGCAGGCCCGTGGCGGGCGGGCCGGACGAGCTGCTGCTCGACGAGCCGGCGCTGGCGGAGGGCAAGGAATATTTCCGGCTCGGCGCCTTCGCGGTGTCGAACGACGGGATGAAGCTGGCCTATGCGATCGATGACAGCGGCGCGGAAAGGTTCGAGATCCGCGTCAAGGATCTGGCGACCGGCGAGCACCTGCCGGAGGTGATCCCCGGCATGCTCTCCGACATCGTGTGGACAGCGGACGACGCGGGCTTCCTCTATGGCCTCGCCAACAGGGAATGGCGGACGGACAATGCCCGCTTCCACCGGCTCGGCACCGATCCGGCGGAGGATGTCGAGCTTTATCATGAGGATGACGAGGGCTATCGCGTCGCCGTCTCCGAGACGAGCGACCGCAGGTGGATCATGATCGCCACCGGGGATCATGTTACAAGCGAGGTGCGGCTGCTTCCCGCCAGCGACCCGCTCGCCACGCCGATCATGGTCGCGGCCCGCAAGCCGGGCCGCGAATATGACGTGGACGCGCATGGCGACACGCTCTTCATCCACACCAACGACGTGGACCCGATGTGGCGACTGGTGACGGCCCCGCTCTCCGCGCCGGGGGAATGGACCGAGCTGATCCCGCCCTCGCCGCATTTCTACATGACGGGCGTGGAATGTTACCGCGATTTCTTCGTGGTGGAGGGGCGTGAGGATGGCTTGGACCAGATCGCGATCCACCGATACGACACGCCCACGCAAGGCCAGCGCATCGCATTTCCGGAGGCGAGCTACACCGCCGGGCTGGGCGACAATCCCGAATATGAGCAGAATGTGCTGCGGCTCGGCTATGAATCGATGGTCACGCCGGGCACGGTCTATGACTATGACACCGCCACGGGCGAGATGACCGTGCTGAAGGTGCAGGAAATCCCCAGCGGCTATGATGCGGCGCAATATCGCACCGAGCGGCTGAAGATCGCCGTCCGCGACGGCACGATGGTGCCTGTGTCGATCGTCTATCCCGCAGGCTTCCCGAAGGATGGATCGCGCCCGCTCTATCTCTATGCCTATGGCGCTTACGGCCATGCGATCCCGCCGGGCTTCTCCACCGGGCGGCTCTCGCTGCTCGATCGCGGATTCGCTTATGCCATCGCGCATATCCGGGGCGGCGACGATCTCGGCCAGCAATGGTATTTCGACGGCAAGCTGGAGAAGCGCACCAACACGTTCAACGATTTCGTAGACGTGGCGAAGGGGCTGGTCGCCGAAGGCTGGACCAGCGCGGGGAAGATCGCGATCGCGGGCCGCTCGGCGGGCGGCGAGCTGATGGGGGCCGTGGTGAACAGCGATCCCGAGCTATGGGGCGCGGTGATCGCGGACGTGCCGTTCGTCGACGTGCTCAACACGATGCTGGACGAAAGCCTGCCGCTCACGCCGGGCGAATGGCCGGAATGGGGCAACCCGATCACCGACAAGGCGGCGTTCGAGCTGATCCGATCCTATTCGCCCTACGACAATGTGAAGCCGCAGGCCTATCCGCCTTTGTTCATCTCCGGCGGCCTCAACGATCCGCGCGTGACCTATTGGGAACCGGCGAAATGGGCCGCGAAGCTGCGCGCGACCCGGACGGACGACAACGTGCTGCTGCTCAAGACCAATATGGGCGCCGGCCACGGCGGCAAGTCCGGGCGGTTCGACAGCCTCTATGAGGCGGCGGAGGAGCATAGCTTCGTGCTGTGGCAATTGGGCGTCGCGGAATGACGATCGAGGCGATCGTCGCGCGCTACGGGCTTGCCGCGCTGCTGGTCGGCGCGGGGATCGAGGGCGAGACGGTCGTCGTCGCGGGCGGCATCCTTGCGCATCGCGGGCTGTTCCCGCTGCCCGGCGCGATGGCGGCGGCGGCGGCCGGCTCGTTCCTGGCGGATCAATTGTGGTTCCATGTCGGGCGGCGCTTCCACGATCATCGCGTGGTGAAGAAGGCGCATGAGAAACCGGCGTTCGCGAAGGCGATCGGATTCCTCCAGCGGCATCCGATCGGCTTCATCTTCGCCTTCCGCTTCATCTACGGCTTCCGCACGGTAAGCCCGATCGCGATCGGGACGACGGACGTGCCCGCGCGGCTGTTCGTGATCGTCAACCTCCTGTCCGCGATCGTGTGGGGGATCGTCTTTTCCGGGCTGGGCTATATCTTCGGGCGCGGGTTCGAGCGGCTGCTGGGGCGGTTGCAGCCCGATACCCACACCCTGCTCGCGATACTGGCGGGCGTTGTGGTGGCGGTGGGCGTGTTCTTCGGCGTGCGCTATTGGCGCAAGGCATGAGGCGTTTCTCCCGCCCTTTCGCCGCGGCGCCCGGCGATATCGACGAGCTGGGACACGTCAACAACGCCGTCTGGGTGCGCTGGGCGCAGGAGCTGGCGATCGCGCATTGGGAAGCGGTGGCGAGCGCGGAGCATCGCGCGGCCTTCATCTGGGTCGTGACGCGGCACGAGATCGACTATCGCGGCAATGTCGGCCCCGGAGAGGAAGTGACGGGCGAGACATGGGTGCCCGAAGCCCCGCGCGGCGCGCGCTTCGACCGCCATTTCCGCTTCACCGGCGCGGACGGCCGCGTGCGCGTGGAGGGCGTGACCACCTGGGCGCTGCTGGACCGGGCAAGCGGGCGGCTGCTGCGCGTGCGTGACGAGGTGGCCGCGCCGTTCCTGGGGTAAGGGGCGGCTCCGTCGGGACGCCGCCCGGTCGCCGGCCTTCGTCAGCTATAGTGGCAGCGCTTCTTCGCGGTGATCGTGCGGTCGATCGCCCGGCCCGCCAGCGCGCCGCC
>JASGGR010000231.1:0-4118 GCA_047602705.1 Sphingomonas bacterium
CACTCCGCTTCGCCCCCAGGAGACGGCCGCGGCACCGGGGGGCGCCGCGGCCGTGTTCTTTTTCCTGGGCCTGTTCCATTATCCCCTGAATCGAGACGGGTGAGGGAAATGCGCATGGCTATCGAGGGCAAGGTCGTTCTGGTCACCGGCGGCGGACAGGGGATCGGGCGCGGCATCGCGCTCCGGCTGGCGCGCGACGGGGCGGATATCTGCATCGTCGATATCAATCGCGAGGCGGCCGACGCGGTCGCCGGAGAGGTAACGGCATTGGGCCGGAAGGCCAGCGTGTTCATCGCCGACGTGGGCGATCGTGCGCAGGTCTATGCCGCGATCGACCATGCGGAGTCGGCGCTGGGCGGCTTCGACGTGATGATTAACAACGCCGGCATCGCACAGGTGCAGCCGCTGTCCGACGTGACGGAGGCGGAGATCGAGCGCATCTTCCGCATCAACGTGAACGGCGTGATCTGGGGAATGCAGGCGGCGGCGGCGAAGTTCGTCGCGCGCGGGCGGAAGGGCAAGATTCTCAACGCCTGCTCGATCGCCGGGCAGGATGGAGCGGCGATGCTCGCGGTTTATTCCGCCACCAAGTTCGCGGTGCGCTCGCTCACGCAATCGGGCGCGAAGGAGTTCGCCGGCAAGGGCATCACGGTCAACGCTTATTGCCCCGGCATCGTCGACACCGGCATGTGGGAGGAGATCGACGAGCGCTTCACCGCCGTCACCGGCGCGCCGCGCGGCACGATCTCGAAGCGCGCGATCAGCGGCATCGCGCTCGGCCGGATGGAGACGCCGGACGACGTGGCCTGCCTCGTCTCCTTCCTCGCGGGGCCGGATTCTGACTACATGACCGGCCAGTCGATCATGGTGGACGGGGGGATCGTGATGCGGTGAGCGGCCGGCCGGTGGAGGCGGGACCTCAGCGCCTTCAACCCGCGCAGCAGCGGCCGCTCGATCGCAATATGGACGCCTACGCCCGCCGCGGCCGATGCGATCAGCAGCACGACAGCCAGCATCTCCGGGCCGAGTTGGGGGCCGCCCGACAGCGCCGCACGCGCCATCTCCAGAACGAGGGGATGGATCAGGTAGATCGAATAGGAAGCGTCTCCCAGCCGGCCGAATAGGCGCGCGGCGATGCCCTCGCGCGGCGCGCAATGCAGCGCGCCGGCCACGATCACCGCATAGGGCAATCCAAGGAAGATCAGCCGGCTGAGGCTGCCGGCGCCCGAAAGCGTATTGTCGGGATGAACCGATATGCCTGGTGTCAGAGGCGACACCACGACAAGCGCGAGCAGCAGCACGCCGATCGTCAGCGTGCTTCCGGATATCCCGCGCCATTCGCCGCGCCACGCCATCCACACGAGGATGCCCAGCGCGAACTCCCCCAGGATCGGGTTGAAGGCCAGCGGCGCGAGCGCGCGGAGCGCCGGCGTCAGCCCGCCAAGCGCGAGCAGCGACACGATCGCCGCCAGCAACGGCACGGCCCGCGCGGGCCGGAAGGCGATCACCATGGCGGCGATGGCGTAGAAGCAGAATTCGAACGCCAGCGTCCATCCGGCGTAGAGGGCGGGAAAGCGATAGCCGCCATCGGCGTCGAACGTCACCGGCAGCACGGTGCCGATATAGGCCCCTGGTCCGAAGCTGGCGCCGCGAAGGAGCATCCAGCCGATATAGGCGAAGCTCGCCAGCCAGAACATCGGCAGGATGCGCGCTGCGCGATCGAGGAGGAAATCCGTCGCGCCGTCCCTGCCCCGGCCGATGACATGCGCCATGATGAAGCCGCTGATGACGAAGAACAGGTCGACGCCCGTCGCGCCGAAATTGGCGAAGCCGAAGATGGGCGCGAACAGCGGCCGGCCGGCCAGCGAAGGGTGATCGCGCAGGACCATGAAGATGTGATGCACGACGACGCCCAGCGCCGCCACGCCGCGCAGCATCTGGATCGATTGCAGCCGCCGGTTCATTGCCGGCGACATTGGCCGAAAGGTGTTAGCGCCTGATGAAGAACGCTATTTCCGCTCCCACGCCTTCTCCCCGCCGATCCACGTCTGCTCCACCACCGTCTTGCGCAGCTCGCTCGGGGAGACGTTGAGCGGGTCGCGGTCGACGATGATGAAATCGGCGCGCTGGCCCGGGGCGAGGATGCCGAACTTCGCTTCCGCGAAGCCGGCCCAGGAAGCGCCGCCGGTATAGGCCCACCACGCCTGTTCGCGCGTCACCGCCTCCTCCGGCCGCCAGCCGCCATAGGGCTGACCGTCCGCGTCCTGCCGGGTGAAGGCAGCCGCCCAGCCCGCCCATGGATCGGGCTTCTCGACCGGCGTGTCCGAGCCGAAGGCGAGCTTCGATCCGTTGGCGAGCATGGACTTCCACGCATAGGCCCCCACCAGCCGCTGCGGTCCGAGCCGAGCCTCCGCCATCGTGCGGTCGCTGGTCTGGTGAACCGGCTGCATCGAGGCGATCGTGCCGAAACGCCCGAAGCGCGGCAGGTCATCGGGGGCGACGATCTGCGCATGCTCGATCCGCCAGCGGCGATCGCCGGTATAGGTGTCTGACAAAGCCTGGATCGCGTCGAGCACCTGCTGGTTGGCGCGGTCGCCGATCGCGTGGACGGCGATCTGGAAACCGTCCATCGCCGCGCGGCTCATCTGGTTCTGAAGCTGCGCGTCGCTGTTGAAGCCCAGGCCGGACTGGCCCGGCGCATCGGCATAAGGCGCCTTCAGCCACGCCCCACGCGAGCCGAGCGCGCCATCCGCGAAGAGTTTCACGCCCCCCATGCGCAGCCGGTCGCCATAGAGCCACGGCGTCGGCCCCTTGCCGCCGACGCGGCTGGCCGTTTCCACGCCATAGGCATAGCTCATCACGCGGATGCGCATCGCGCCGATATCGGCCATCCGGCGATAGCTCAGCCAGTCGTCCAGCGTCGTACCCATGTCCGCGATCGCGGTGACGCCATAGGCCAGCAGCACCTGCTGCGCGGCCAGGAAGGCGGCGTCGCGCTCCTTGGGCAGCGGCTGGGGCAGCACCTTGGCGATCAGTTGCGTCGCGGCATCGACGAACACACCCGTGGGCTGGCCGCCCGCGCCTTTCTCGATCCGTCCGCCTTCGGGCGTCGGCGTGGCGGCGGTGACGCCCGCCTCGCGCATCGCGACGCTGTTCGCCCAGCCGGCATGGCCGTCCGCGCGCTCCAGCCAGACGGCATGACTCCCTGCGACGGGATCGAGATCGGCGGCGGTCGGGAAGCGGCCCAGCCCCCATACTTCCTGATTCCAGCCGCGCCCGATGATCCACTTCCGATCCGGGTTGGCGGCGATATAAGCTGCGATCCTCGCCTTCGCCTCGTCGAGCGATTTCGTGTCCGACAGGTCGAGCGACATCGCCGCGAAGCCCAGCGCCTCGACATGCCCGTGCGCATCGATGAAGCCGGGGAGCAGCACCTTGCCCTTCATGTCCGCGCGCCAGTCGTAGCGCGGGCCGGGGTCTTTCTTCGTCGGCTTGCGCGGTTCCTCGTTCATTGGGATCAGGCGGACGACCTTGCCGTCCTTGTCCATCACCAGCGCCTTGAAGCGCACGACCTTGCCGTCGCGATCGAGCGTGATGCCCTGCACATTGTCGATCAGCGCGTCAGCCAGCGCCGGCGTCGGCAGCAGGGTCACGGCCGCTGCCAGCAGCAGCGCCTTCATCGCGGCAGCCTCCGCACCAGCGCGCTGGTGTCCTGCCGACCGCCGCCGATCTTCTGCACCTCGGCATAGAATTGATCGACCAGCGCCGCGACCGGCAGCACCGCGCCGTTCCGCTTCGCCTCGTCGAGCGCGAGGCCGAGATCCTTGCGCATCCAGTCGATCGCGAAGCCGAAGTCGAACTCGTCCCTCGCCATCGTCCCCCAGCGGTTGACCATCTGCCAGCTCTGCGCCGCTCCGCCGGACACCGCCTCGAACACCTTGTCGAGATCGAGGTTGCTCGCCTGCGCGAACCGCAGCGCCTCGCTCAGGCCCTGCACCACGCCTGCGATGCAGATCTGGTTGACCATCTTGGTCTGCTGCCCCGCCCCGGCCGGGCCGACATGGACGATGCGGGCGGCATAGGCCTCCATCACCGGCCGTGCCTTCGCCAGCGCCTCG
>JASGGR010000232.1:0-4042 GCA_047602705.1 Sphingomonas bacterium
CCCTTCAGCCCCGCGCGATAGCCGGGCGCGAGATGCGCGTTCGCCGCCAGCATCGCCAGGCTGTCCGAAGGGGTGACGAATATCCCCCTGCCGATGATGAGGTTGCGATCGCCGTCCCCGTCGGAAGCCGCGCCGATATCGGGCGCGTCCGGCCCCATCATCGTCTCATGGAGCGCGCGGGCGTGGACGAGATTGGGATCGGGGTGATGCCCGCCGAAATCCTCCAGCGGCGTGCCGTTCCGCACCGTGCCGGGCGCGAAGCCGAGCCGGTTCTCGAATATCTCGATGGCGTAAGGCCCCGTCACCGCGCTCATCGCGTCGAACGCCATGCTCAGTCCGGCAGCGCGGATCGCGGGGAAATCGAACAATGTCTCCATCAGATCGGCGTAATCGGCGACCGGATCGATCACCTCCACCGCCATGCCTGCAACCGTGGAAATGCCCAAGGTATCGATATCGACGTCCGCCATCTCCGCGATGCGATAGGCGTGGATCGCGCCGGTCCGCGCGAAAATGGCCTCGGTGATCTTCTCCGGCGCGGGGCCGCCGTTGGCGGTGTTGAACTTGATGCCGAAATCCTCGTCCGGCCCGCCCGGATTGTGGCTGGCGGACAGGATCAGCCCGCCGATCGCGCCCAGCTTGCGGATCAGGTGCGAGGCCGCCGGCGTCGACAGGATGCCGCCCCGCCCCACGACGACGCGCCCGAAGCCGTTGGCCGCCGCCATGCGGATCGCCTTCCCGATCACCTCGCGGTTCAGGAAGCGCCCGTCGCCGCCGATCACCAGGATCGCGCCGTCCTTCCCCTCCACCACGTCGAAGACGGACTGGATGAAATTCTCCGCATAATGCGGCTGCTGGAAGATGCGGACCTTCTTGCGCAGGCCGGAGGTGCCCGGCTTCTGATCGGGATAAGGCGCTGTGGATACGGTGGAGATCATGCCGTTATCAAGCATGGGGCGGGTGTGGCGGCAAGCCGATCCCCGTCGATTCAGCCTTCTCCCCCATCGTCGCGCCCGATCGGGCCGTCAGACGGTGAAGCTTTCCCCGCAACCGCAGGTGCCGGTGGCGTTGGGGTTGTTGAACACGAAGCCGGCGGTGAAATCGTCCTCAATCCAGTCCATCGTCGAGCCGACCAGATAGAGGATCGATCCGCCATCGACGTAGAGCGTGCCGCCGGGCGTCTCGATCTTCTCGTCGAACGGCCTGGCCTCGGTCACGTAATCCACCGAATAGGCGAGGCCGGAACAGCCCCGGCGCGGGGTGGAGAGCTTCACGCCGATCGCACCCTCCGGCGCCTGCGCCATCAGCGCGGCGATGCGCGCCTCCGCCGTGGGCGTGAGGATCAGGGCGGCGGGGCGAGCGCGGGTCTTGACGTCCGTCATCACAGCATCCCCAGTTCCAGCCGCGCCTCGTCCGACATCTTGGCCGGATCCCAGGGCGGGTCCCATACGAGGTTCACGTCCACGATCGCGATGCCGGGCACCGCGCTGACGCGCATCTCCACCTCGCCGGGCATGGATTCCGCCACCGGGCAGTGCGGCGTGGTGAGCGTCATGGTGATGGCGGCATGACCCCCGTCGCTCACCTCGACGCCGTAGATCAGCCCGAGATCGTAGATGTTGACCGGGATTTCGGGGTCGTAGATTTCCTTCAGCGCCTCGATCACCGATTCATAAAGGGCGCCGCCCGGCTCGCCCGGCGCCTCCCCCTGCGGCTTCTGCGCGAGGAAGCCGGTGAGATAGTCGCGCTTGCGCTCGAACGTCTCGCGCGCATCCTCCACCCGCGCCCTGGGCGGGGAGTTTACGGCGTCCACCTCTTCGATACGGATCGGGTCGCTCATCCGAAAATCCTCGTCACTCGCTCGATGCCTTTCGCCAATGCGTCGATATCGGCCGCGTCGTTGTAGATGCCGAAGCTCGCCCGCGCGGTGGCGGGCACGCCGAGCGCCTCCATCAGCGGCTGCGCGCAATGGTGGCCGGCGCGGATCGCCACGCCGCACTCGTCCAATATGGTGCCGACGTCGTGCGGATGCACCCCGTCCACCGCGAAGGAGACGATGCCCGCCGCATCCTCCGGCCCGAACAGCCGGACGGAGTTGATCCGCCCCAGCCGCGCCCGCGCCTCCGCCACCAGCGCCGCCTCATGCGCGTGGATACGTGTCAGACCGATCCCCTCCACATAATCGATCGCGGCATGGAGGCCGAGCACGCCGACGATATGCGGCGTCCCCGCCTCGAACCGGGTCGGCGGCGGGGCGAAGGTGGTTTTGGCGAAGGTGACGCGGTCGATCATCGATCCGCCCCCCTGCCAGGGGGGCATCGCCTCGAGCAGTTCGGCCCGCGCCCACAGCACGCCGATCCCGGTGGGGCCGTAGAGCTTGTGGCCGGAGAAGACGTAGAAATCGCAATCCAGCGCCGCCACGTCCACCGCCATGCGCGGCACCGCCTGGCAGCCGTCGACCAGCAGCTTCGCGCCCACGCCATGCGCCAGATCGGCCGCGCGCCGCACATCCAGCACGGAGCCGAGAACGTTCGAGACATGCGCCAGCGCGACCAGCTTGTGCTCCGGCCGCAGCATCGCCGCCATCGCGTCCAGATCGATCCGCTGATCGGGGGTGAGCGGCACCACGTCGATCACGGCGCCCGTGCGCTCGGCGACCATCTGCCACGGCACGATATTGGAATGATGCTCGAGCTGGCTCAGCAGGATGCGGTTGCCCGCCTTGAGCTGCGTCCCGGCCCAGCTTTGCGCGACGAGGTTGATCGCCTCGGTCGCGCCGCGCACGAAGACGCATTCGTCCGGCTGGCCGCCGATGAATTGCGCCACCCGCCGCCGCGCCGCCTCATAGGCCAGCGTCATGTCGGCGGAGCGCTGATAGACGCCGCGATGCACCGTCGCATAATCGCGCGCATAGGCTCGCGTGATCGCGTCGATCACCACTTGCGGCTTCTGCGCGGTGGCGGCGGTGTCGAGATAATGCCAGCCCCCGGGGATCGCGGGGAAATCCGCCGGACCGAACGGCGCATCCTCGACGGAAAGGGCCTGCGCCGCGCTCACAGCATCCGCTCCAGCGCGGCCTGCGCCGCCGCCTCGACCGCAATGCGCTCGCCCTCGTCGGCGATATCGTCGAACACCGTGCCGACGAAGGCGCGCAGGAGCAGCGCCTTGGCCGCCGCCGGGGGCACCCCGCGGCTTTGCAGGTAGAACAGGGCCATCGCGTCCAGCTCGCCGACCGTCGCGCCGTGCGCGCATTTCACGTCGTCGGCGAAAATCTCCAGCTCCGGCTTGGCGTTGGCGGTCGCGGTGCGGGTGAGCAGCATCGCCTTCACCGATTGCGACGCATCCGTCTTCTGCGCCCCGCGCGCGACGCCGACACGGCCGAGATAGCTGCCGGTCGCCTTGCCGCCCAGCACCGAGCGGACGACCTGGTTGCTGGTCGCGTCCGGCTCGACATGCTGCACATTGGTGACGATCTCCAGCGTCTGCTCGCCGCCGCCGAGCATCGCCGCGCCAAGCTCGAAATGGCCGCCCTGATGCACGGTGACGTCGATCGACACCCGCCCCAGCCGTCCGCCGGTGTTGAGCACATGCAGCGTCACCCGCGCGCCCTTGTCCACGATCACGATGAAATCGCGCACCACGGCCTCGTCCGCCGGGGCATCCTGCACGATCACGCGCGCGATCTCCTCACCCGGCGCGGCACGGATCACCTCCGCCGGGGGAAGCGGCCACACGCCCGCGAGCGCGTCGATATCGCTGTAGCGCCACGCCTCGTCGCGCGTGGAAGGAAGACCAGGCACGGCGTTCATCAGGCCGCCGCCTCCGCATAGCCCTCGCGCTCGAGCTGGAGCGCCAGCTCCGGCCCGCCGCTGCGCGTGATGCGGCCGTCCGCCAGCACATGGACGAAATCGGGCTGCACGTAATCGAGCAGCCGCTGATAGTGGGTGATGAGCAGCACCGCCTTGTCGGGCCTGCGCATGATGCGGTTGATCCCCTCGCCCACCACGCGCAGCGCATCGATGTCGAGGCCGGAATCGGTTTC
>JASGGR010000233.1:0-4036 GCA_047602705.1 Sphingomonas bacterium
CCGCAGCCTGCTCGATACCGATTTCTACAAGCTGCTGATGCTGCAGATGATCCGGGCCTTCCACCCGGAGGTCCGCGTCACCTTCTCGCTGATCAACCGCTCGCGGCATATCCGCCTCGCGGACATCGTCGACGAGGGTGAACTCAGGGCGCAGCTCGACCATGCGCGCTCGCTGCGCTTCACCAAGAAGGAGCTGATCTGGCTGGCCGGCAACAGCTTCTACGGCAAGACGCAGATGTTCTCGCCGGATTTCATGGCCTGGCTCGCCGAGTTCCAGTTGCCGGACTACGACCTGCGCAAGGTCGACGGCCAGTACGAGCTGCATTTCGAGGGGCCCTGGACCCACTCGACGATGTGGGAGGTGCCGGCGCTGGCGATCATCAACGAGCTCCGCGCACGCCGGGTCATGCTCGGCCAGAAGCGCTTCTCGCTCGACGTGCTCTATGCCCGCGCCAAGGCCAAGATGTGGGACAAGGTCGAGCGTCTGCAGAAGCTGCCCAATCTCCGGCTCTCCGATTTCGGGACGCGCCGGCGTCACGGCCATCTCTGGCAGCGCTGGTGCGTCGCGGCGCTGAAGGAGGGGCTCGGCGCCAATTTCACCGGCACCTCGAACGTGCTGCTGGCGATGGATACCGATCTCGAGGCGATCGGCACCAACGCCCATGAATTGCCGATGGTGCTGGCGGCGCTGCCAAATGGACGAGGATTTGCTGCAGGCGCCCTATCGCGTGCTGGACGAATGGCGCCAGGTCTATGGTGGGAACCTGCTGATCGCCTTGCCGGATGCCTTCGGCAGCCAGAGCTTCCTGCGCCATGCGCCGGACTGGGTCGCGGACTGGACAGGCTTCCGCCCGGACAGCGCGCCGCCGATCCCGGCCGGCGAGACGATCATCGCCTGGTGGCGCGAGCGCGGGCGCGACCCGCGCGAGAAGATGCTGGTGTTCTCGGACGGTCTCGACGTCGATGCGATCGAGCGCGTCTATCATCACTTCGACGGCAAGGTCCGCATGGCCTTCGGCTGGGGCACGGATTTGACCAACGACATGGTCGGCTGCTCGCCCGACGGCTCGCGCGCGCTCGACCCGATGTCGCTGGTCTGCAAGGTGACCAAGGCGAATGGCCGGCCGGCGGTGAAACTCTCGGACAATCCCGAGAAGGTATCGGGCGATCCGAGGGCGGTGGAACGTTATCGGCGCGTGTTCGGAGGCTGACGGAGGCGGCGCGAAGCTGCCGCCTTGCATCCCGCTTCAAAACCCCCTAATGCGACCGCGTTTCAAGGCCCCGGAGGGCCGCCTTCGAGGACAAGGGTGTCATGGCCAAAGAGAAGTTTTCGCGGACGAAGCCGCACTGCAACATTGGAACGATTGGTCACGTTGACCATGGCAAGACGTCTTTGACGGCTGCGATCACGAAGGTTCTGGCCGAGTCCGGCGGCGCGTCGTTCACGGCGTATGACCAGATCGACAAGGCTCCGGAAGAGAAGGCCCGCGGCATCACGATCTCGACGGCGCATCGAGTCCAGACCCCGGCTCGCCACTATCCACGTTGACTGCCCTGGCCACGCCGACTACGTGAAGAACATGATCACGGGCGCGGCGCAGATGGACGGCGCGATCCTGGTGGTGTCGGCGGCCGACGGCCCGATGCCGCAGACCCGCGAGCACATCCTGCTGGCGCGCCAGGTCGGCGTTCCCGCGCTGGTGGTGTTCATGAACAAGGTCGATCTCGTCGACGACGCCGAGCTGCTCGAGCTGGTCGAGATGGAGATCCGCGAGCTTCTCTCGAAGTACGACTTCCCCGGCGACGACATCCCGATCACCAAGGGCTCGGCCAAGGCCGCCCTCGACAACGTCACGCCGGAAATCGGCCATGACGCGGTGATCGCGCTGATGAAGACGGTCGACGACTACATCCGCAGCCGGAGCGTCCGATCGACCAGCCGTTCCTGATGCCGGTCGAGGACGTGTTCTCGATCTCGGGCCGCGGCACGGTGGTGACCGGCCGCGTCGAGCGCGGCATCGTCAAGGTCGGCGAGGAAATCGAGATCGTCGGCCTGAAGGACACGGTGAAGACGACCGTGACCGGCGTCGAGATGTTCCGCAAGCTGCTGGACCAGGGCCAGGCGGGCGACAACATCGGCGCGCTGCTGCGCGGCACGAAGCGCGAGGACGTCGAGCGGCCAGGTGCTGTGCAAGCCGGGCTCGGTGAAGCCGCACACGAAGTTCAAGGCCGAGGCCTACATCCTGACGAAGGAAGAGGGTGGCCGTCACACGCCGTTCTTCACCAACTACCGCCCGCAGTTCTACTTCCGCACGACGGACGTGACCGGCGTGGTGACGCTGCCGGAAGGCACGGAGATGGTGATGCCGGGCGACAACATCTCGATGGAGGTGACGCTGATCGCCCCGATCGCGATGGAAGAGAAGCTGCGCTTCGCCATCCGCGAAGGCGGCCGCACCGTCGGCGCCGGCGTCGTCGCTTCGATCATTGCCTGATCGACGTCGCAGAATGATTTGGGAAAGGGCGGTGGCGACACCGCCCTTTTCTTGCCGGTCAGGGCTGTTCGCAGCCGCCGATGCGACTGTGCGCGTCCTCGGTGTGGCGAGTCGAACTTCAGCCGGCTATCTGATCCCCAAGGCCGCCGAGTCGCGTGCGGCTCCGGAGGAGACGACAATGCAGAAGCCAAGGCTGAGGATCGGCCTGATCGGCACGGGTTTCATGGGCAAGGCCCATGTCTTCGGCTTCGCCGCAGCCCAGCGCGTCTTCGACCTGCCTTTCGAACTTGAGCTGCATACGGTCGCGGACCGCGACGAGACGCTCGCTGCAGCGGCGGCCCGGACGCTCGGCTTCGCCCGCTCCAGCGGAGACTGGCGCAGCCTCGTGGCCGATCCGGAGATCGACCTGATCGACATCACCGCGCCGAACGCTTTCCACCGCGAGATGGCGCTCGCGGCGATCGCCAACGGCAAGCACGTCTATTGCGAGAAGCCGCTGGCGCCGACTGCGGCCGAGGCGCGCGAGATGGCCGATGCGGCGGCTGCCGCCAGGATCAAGACGCAGGTTGGCTTCAATTATCTCTGCAACCCGATGCTCGGATTGGCACGGGAGATGATCCGAGCCGGCGAGATCGGTGAGGTCAGAAGCTATCGCGGCATTCATGCCGAGGACTACATGGCCGATGCGGCGACGCCCTTCGGCTTCCGGCACGAGCCGGCCGGGGGCGGGGCGCTCGCCGATATCGGCAGCCACGCCTGGCGACGGCCGAGTTTCTGCTCGGGCCGATCGAGAGGGTGATGGGCGATTGCGTCACCGCCATCGCCAGCCGGCCGGACGGGCGGGGCGGGCAGCGCGCGGTCGCGGTCGACGACGCCAGCCGCGCCTTCCTGCGCTTCGCCAATGGCGCGAGCGGCAGCATCGAGGCAAGCTGGATCGCGACCGGGCGCAAAATGCAGCATGATTTCGAGGTCTACGGCACCAAGGGCGCGCTGCTTTTCACGCAGGAGCGGCTGAACGAACTGCATGTTTACAGCACGGCCGATGCCGGCGGGCGGCGCGGCTTCCGCCGGATCGAAGCCGGGCCGGAGCATGAGCCCTATGGGCTGTTCTGCGTGGCGCCGGGCCACCAGCTCGGCTTCAACGACCTGAAGGCGATCGAAGTCGCGCGCTTCATGGAGGTGATCGCGGGACTGACGCCCGAGCCGTTCGACTTCCGGGCGGGGGAGCGCATCCAGGCGCTGGTCGAGACGATCCAGGCCTCGGCGCGCGAAGGGCGCTGGCTGGACATCGCCTGACCCTTGCCGGCGACGCAGGGCGCCTCTTCCGACGCGAGCTTGTCCGTTCCGGTCATCGGTCTCTAGAAATAGGGCAGGGCCGTCATCCGATCCGTGGCGAACGCGGACGACCTGTCATCCGGCCCAGGGGAGATTCGTCTCATGGGTTTCGCGCCGCCGTTTCCGGGTATCCATTCGATCGTCTTCGCGCTGTTCGACGCGCATGAGCGGCTCGATCGCGCCGCGATGCGCAAGCAGACGCAGAT
>JASGGR010000234.1:0-3982 GCA_047602705.1 Sphingomonas bacterium
GCAGCGCCCCGTCGGCGAGCCGGACGGCGACGGCGTTCCCCTCCCGCTCCAGCGCCGCGGCCACCGCCATGCGGTGCGTGCCGCCCAGCGCGGCGAAGCGCCGGTCCAGCGCCGCGCCAAGCTCCCCGAGATCGGCGATCTGGCCGCTGCCGGAAAAGCGGATCGCGCCGGCGGGCGGGATCTTCATCAGCGCGGCGATGCGCGCCAGCTCCTCCGCCGTCGCATCGCGGATGCGCGCCTCCCCGATATCCGCGCGCGCCCAGGCGGCGCGACCGGCGGCGGCGGTTCCGGGGCTTTCCCAGACGATGAAATGGCCATGCTCCACCAGCAGGCCGGCGGCGCCCGCGCCCGTCATCAGCCGACGCCACGCCGGCAGCGCCTGCGCCATCAGCGTCCCCAGCGCCGCCTTCCCTGCCGCGAACCTTTTCGGCCGCGCCGCCACCAGCAGCCGCATCGCGAAAGGCAGCCACGCGCCCATGTCGCGCGGCGGCAGGGAGGCCGCACCGCCCCGGCTGAACAACCTGTGCGGCAGGCTGCGCATCGTCGCCATGGAAGCGAGCGGCTCCACCTGCTCGATCGCGATATGCCCGGCATTGCCCCATGACGCGCCGCGCCGCGCCGCCGCCGGATCGATCAGCGTGCAGGCGATGCCGCGCTCCAGCAAAGCGATCGCGCTGCTCATCCCCACGATCCCGCCCCCGACCACGATAGCGTTAGAGACGTGCGGGCGATTTTCATTTGGCATGAGCAGGATATATCGTATACGATGCTCTGCGCAACGTCAGATTGCGCACAGCCTGGACAGGCGGGGAGACACTGATTGGCGCGAACGATCTTCGGCCCACGGAAGCCATTTGCCGCGGCGGCCGGCCATCATGAAGGGCATCAGCTCAGGAAGACCCTGGGCTGGCCGCATCTGATCGCACTGGGGGTGGGGGCGATCGTCGGCACCGGCATCTATACGCTCACCGGCGTGGGCGCGGATCGCGCGGGGCCGGCGGTGATCCTGGCCTTCGTCATCGCCGGCGCGGTCTGCGCCTGCGCCGCGCTCGCCTATGCGGAGCTGGCGACGCTGATCCCGACGGCGGGCAGCGCCTATACCTATTCCTATTCGGTGATGGGGGAGACGGTCGCCTGGGTGGTCGGCTGGAGCCTGATCCTCGAATATTCGCTGGCGTGCAGCACCGTGGCGGTGGGCTGGTCCGGCTATCTGGTCGGCTGGATGGAATCCGCCGGCATCCACCTTCCCGCGATCATATTGGGCGGCCCCCATGCGGGCGGGATCATCAACCTGCCCGCCGCCCTGGTGGCGCTGACGGTCGCCGGGCTGCTGATGGCGGGCACGCGGGAGAGCGCGACGCTGAACATCGTGCTGGTCGTCATCAAATTGAGCGCGCTGGCGGCGTTCGTGCTGCTCGCGCTGCCGGCGTTCAACGCGGGCAACATGGAGCCGTTCATGCCCTATGGCTTCACGAGCGGGGTGGACGCCACCGGCAAGACGCGCGGCGTGATGGCGGCGGCGGCGATCGTGTTCTTCGCCTTCTACGGCTTCGACGCGGTGGCGACCTCGGCGGAGGAGGCGAAGAATCCCGCGCGCGACCTGAAGATCGGCATCATCGGATCGATGGCGGTGTGCACGCTGATCTACATCCTCGTCGCGGTGGCCGCCGTGGGTGCGGTCAACCATGCGGAGGTGGGTGCGTCGGGCGAGCCGCTCGCCTTCGTGCTGCGCACGCTCCACCATCCGTTCGCCGCATGGGCGATCGCGCTGGCGGCGCTGATCGCCCTGCCCTCCGTCATCCTCGTGATGATGTATGGCCAGAGCCGCATCTTCTTCGTGATGGCGCGAGACGGCCTTCTCCCCCGGCGGCTGAGCACCGTGTCGCCGCGCACCGGATCGCCCCTGCTCATCACCGCGCTGACCGGCGTGTTCGTGGCGGGGGTCGCGGGCTTCTTCCGGCTGGACGAGATCGCGGAGCTGGCCAATGCGGGCACGCTGCTCGCCTTCATCTCGGTCGCGGCGTGCATGATGATCCTGCGCAGGACGGCGCCGGACCTGCCGCGCGTGTTCAGTTGTCCGAAACCCTATCTGATCGGCACGCTGGCGATCGTCGGCTGCGCCTATCTCATCACCAGCCTGCCGACGCACACGATCGTGCGCTTCATCGGCTGGAACGTGATCGGGATCGTCTTCTACTTCATCTACGGCCGCTCACGCAGCCTCGCCGCACAGGCGGCAAGTTAAGGGAGGGGGCCGCCGCGTTTTCACGACGCGGCGGCCTTTCCCTTACGCTATCCGCGAGCGGACCAGCCGCTCCAGCACGGTCAGCGGCATCGCGCCCTTCAGCAGCACGGCGTGGAACGCGCGCGGGTCCCAGTTCGCGCCCGCTTTCGCCCGCGCCTCGTCGCGCAGTTTCACCCATATGGTGTGGCCGATCTTGTAGCTGCACGCCTGCCCCGGCCAGACGGTGTAGCGATCGATCTCACCCTGGCTGCGACCGCGCGCAATGCCGGTGGTGGCGATCAGATAGTCGGTCGCCTTCTCCCGGCTCCACCGCCTGGCGTGCATCCCGGAATCCACCACCAGCCGCGTCGCACGGAACAGCAGCGACTGAAGATAGCCGACCTGCCCCAGCGGATCGCCCTCGAACATGCCCATCTCGTCGGCAAGCTGCTCCGAATAGAGCGCCCAGCCCTCCGAATAGCCGGAGAAGAAGCTGCGACGGCGGATCATCGGGATATCCTGGGATTCCATCGCCAGCATCACCTGCAGGTGATGGCCGGGAATCGCCTCGTGATGCGTCAGCGTGGCGAGACCGAACTTCGGCCGGTCGAACGTGTCGCGCAGGTTGATGTAATAGATGCCTGGCCGCGAGCCATCGAGCGAGGCGTTCTGATAATAGCCGCCCGGCGCGCCCGCCTGGATCGCGGGCGGCACCCGGCGCACCTCCACCGGGGCCTTGGGCAGGGTGGCGAACTGCTCAGGCAGGCGCGGAGCCATGCGGCCGATCTGCTTGTTCAGCTCCGCGAGCAGGGCGGCGCGCCCCTCGTCGGTATTGGGGAAGAGCTGATCCGGCCGCTCGTTCAGCGCCACAAGCCGCGCGCCGACCGTTCCCTGGGTCATCCCCTGGCCCTTCAGGATAGTGTCGATCCGGCCGCTGATCTCCGCCACCTGATCGAGGCCGAGTTGGTGGATCTCGTCGCCGGAAAGCCGCATGGTGGTCGCGGCCTCCGCCGCCGCCGCATAATAAGCGTCGCCGTCGGGCAGGCGCCACGCGCCCGCGTCATGCACCGCCTTGCCGCGAAGCTCCCGCACCAGGGCGCGCTGGCGATCGAGCGCCGGAAACACCTTCTCCGCGACGATCCGGGTCGCCTCGCCGGCGCGCTCCGGCGGCAGCCCTGCCTTCTGCAGCTTGGCGGCGAAGCTGGTGACGAGGCCAGTGTCCGCCGCCGGCTTGTCGCGGAGCGCCGCGAACTGCTTCAGCGTCGTGTCGAGGATGTAGTCGGGCGCGAACACGCCCTTCGCCGCATCCGCGCGCTGCCGCTCCGTCTCCTGATCCAGCACCGTCGCGAAGGCGCCCAGCCGCGCCAGATAGGCATCCGCATCCGCCGCGTCGTTCACGCGATGCTGCGTATCGAGGAAGTCGGGAATATCCTGATAGGCGCCGGTGAGCTGGCTGATGAGATAGGGCGAGAAACGCCCGCCGTTCGCGCCGAACCGGAAACGCTCCTGCCCGGCGATGCTATGCTCGAGCTGATAGGTGACGACGTCGTAATCCAGCCGCGCATCGTCACCCAAAGTGGCGGGATCGATCTTTCGGATCGCGGCAAGCTCGTTTTTCGCGCGGGCGAGCGAACGCGCGGCATCGGCCGCGGTGCGGCCTTCCAGCTCGGATTTCAGCGCGACATTCCTGCCGGTATCCAGCCCCAGCCGCGTGGCTCCTTCGGGGTTGCTGGTCAGCCGGTCGGCGAAGATGCGATC
>JASGGR010000235.1:0-3894 GCA_047602705.1 Sphingomonas bacterium
CTCATCGGCCTGCCGCGCCCCGTCGGCGCCCATCTTGCGGGAAGCGGCATCGGGGCGGATCGTCATGCCGAATGGAGCGGCCATATCCGCTTCCGCGAAAGCATCACCCAATGGGAGCCGGGCCGCCGCATCGGCTGGACCTTCCACTTCGACGACAAGAGCGGCTGGGACATTACCGACCGCCACCTGATGCCCGATGGGCCGCATATGGTCATAGAAAGCGGCGGCTACAGCATGGAGCCGCTTGCCCCCGACCGCACCCGCCTCACGCTGGAAACCCGCTACAGCATGCACTCCCTGCTGAGCGGCTATGCGGCCTTATGGGGAGAGCTGTTCCTGGGCGATCTGGAGAATAATGTGCTGACGATCATCCGCGACCGCGCCGAGGGCCGATAGTCGCATCGGCGGTTGCCAGCGCGGCTGGAGCGCCTATCCTCGCCCGCGACGAATCTGTTGAAGGAGAGAAGTGCGTGACTCAATCGCTTGCCGCCATTCCGCTCAAGACCATCAAGGGCGAGGACAGCTCGCTGGGCGCCTATCAGGGCAAGGTCCTGCTGGTCGTCAATGTCGCCTCCAAATGCGGCCTCACCCCGCAATATGAAGGTCTGGAGGCGCTCTACAGCAAATATCGCGATCAGGGCTTCGCGGTGCTGGGCTTCCCGGCCAATGATTTCGCCGGGCAGGAGCCGGGCACCGATGCGGAGATCAGCAGCTTCTGCACCACCAATTTCGGTGTCGATTTCCCGATGTTCGAGAAGCTGGTCGCGACTGGGCCGGACAAGCATCCGCTCTACGCGGCGCTGACCGAGGCGGCCCCGACGGCGCAGAATGACGGCCCGTTCCGCGAGCGGCTCAAGGGCTTCGGCATGACCCCGAACCCGGCGCCCGAACTGCTCTGGAATTTCGAGAAATTCCTGATCGGCCGCGACGGCGAGGTGGTCGCGCGCTTCGCGCCGGATACGGCGCCGACCGATCCGGTGCTGGTCGAAGCCATCGAAAAGGCCCTCGCGGCCTGACGTGGCCGGGCCCGATCAGCCGCTGACCTTCTCCTACAGCAGGGCGCTCGCGCCGCCCTTGTGGGCGTTCGTGTTCATCATGGGGGTGGAATTGCTGGTCGTGCACATCCTCGTCGCGGGCCTGTGGAGCCACGTGGCGGCGCTGGTGCTGTCGGTGATCAGCATCGCCATGATCGCCTGGATCGTCACCATCATCCGCGGCCTGAGCGCGCGCCCGGCCGGTGGACGAGGGCGGCGTCACGATGCGGCTTGGTCCGAAACGATCCCGGTGCCGGCGGCGCAAATCGCGGCCCTGGCAACCTCATGGCCGCGCGAAAAGTTGCAGGCGCGGGGCGTTCTCAATCTCGCCCTGATCAACTATCCCAATGTCATGCTCGAACTTGATCCGCCCCTAGGCGTCGCAAACGCGACCTCGTCGCCATCGCCCACCGCCTCGACGATCCCGCCGGCTTCACCGCCGCGGTGAACCGCCTGCTGGAGGCGCGGGCATGACGGACGAGGACGAGTTCACCAGCCTGTCGCCCGATTTCGCGGACCAGTTCGAGCGCGACGGGCGCCGGCCGCCGTGCCAGCTCTATCTGATCTCCCCGACGGACGTGTCGGGCGGGTTCGGGGACAGGCTGGCGCGCGCGCTCGATGCCGGGCCGGTCGCGGCCTTCCAGTTCCGGGTGAAGGATATCGGCCAGCATGAAGCGGCGAAGCTGGCCGAGCCGCTCCAGCGCATCTGCGCGGATCGCGAGGTCGCCTTCATCGTCAACGATTCGATCAGCCTCGCGAAACGGCTCGGCGCGGACGGGGTGCATCTGGGGCAGGAGGACGGCGATCCGCGCGAGGCGCGCGCCGCGCTCGGCCCCTCGGCGCAGATCGGGGTGACGTGCCACGACAGCCGCCATCTCGCGATGGAGGCGGGCGAGGCAGGCGCGGATTATGTCGCGTTCGGCGCCTTCTATCCCACGACCACCAAGGAGGTGCGGCATCACGCCGAGCCGGTGCTCCTTTCATGGTGGTCCGCCTTGTTCGAGCTGCCGTGCGTCGCGATCGGCGGGATCACGCCCGCCAATGCCGCGCCGCTGGTGAAGGCGGGGGCGGATTTCCTCGCGGTGAGCAACGCGGTGTGGGGCGGGGACGAGGCGGCGGCCGTGCGCGCCTTTGCCGGAGTGCTGGGATAAGGCGTTCAGGTTCCCGTCTTGCCGGATCGCGCGCATGCCGCTAGACGCGCGCCACCGGAGCCGACAGCGGCTCTGAACGCTCTTTCCAGCAGGTCAAGAACCATGAAGATCAGCGGCGTCGACATTCGTCCCGGCAACATCATCGAATATGAAGGCGGCATCTGGCGCGCCGTGAAGATCCAGCACACCCAGCCCGGCAAGGGCGGCGCCTATATGCAGGTCGAGATGAAGAACCTCATCGACGGCCGCAAGACGAACGTGCGCTTCCGCTCCGCCGAGACGGTGGAGCGCGTGCGGCTGGACACCAAGGACTTCCAGTTCCTGTTCGCCGACGGCGACGCGCTCGTCTTCATGGACAAGGACACCTACGATCAGGTGTCGCTGCCGCGCGACCTGCTCGGCGACGCGGCCGCCTTCCTGCAGGACGGCATGGACGTGGTGATGGAACTGCACGAGGAGAAGCCGATCTCCGTCCAGCTCCCCAATCAGGTCGAGGCGACGATCGTCGAGGCCGATGCGGTGGTGAAGGGGCAGACCGCCTCCTCCAGCTACAAGCCCGCGATCCTCGACAACGGCGTGCGCATCATGGTGCCGCCGCATATCGCCAGCGGCACGCGCATCGTGGTCGACGTTTACGAGCAGACCTATGTGAAGCGGGCCGACTGAGGCCGGGCGGACGAGACAAATAGCCATGCTATTTGCCCGTTCCGCCGGCCCGGCCGGCGAGCGCAGCTCGACCGACGACGCGGGCTTTGCCCGCGGCGCCTTGCGGTGCTCCCACCCCAACCGCTCCCCTGAAGGGGAGGGGCTGAAAGGATAGAAATGCCATCCCATTCCGGTCTGTTCACCGTCATCGAGCGTGCCGCGCGCAAGGCCGCGCCGCGCCTGCGCCGTGACTTCAACGAGGTCCAGCAGCTTCAGGTGAGCCGCAAGGGGCCGGCCGATTTCGTCTCCATGGCGGACAAGCGCGCCGAGCAGGCGATCTATGAAGAGCTTTCCCGCGCGCGGCCCGACTGGGGCTTCGTGATGGAGGAGCGGGGCGAGATCGCGGGCGATCCCTCCAAGCCGCGCTTCATCGTCGATCCGCTCGACGGCACGTCGAACTTCCTCCACGGCATCCCGCATTTCTCCATCTCGATCGCGGTGGAGGAGCCGCTGGCCAACGGGAAGCGCGAGATCACGACTGCGCTGGTCTATCAGCCGCTGACCGACGAGAGCTTCTGGGCGGAGAAGGGCCGGGGGGCGTGGCTCCAGTCCGAGCGCCTGCGCGTCTCCGCGCGGCGCGACCCGTCGGAGGCGCTGGTGGCGACGGGCATCCCGTTCCTCGGCCATGGCGATTTCGTGCAATGGACCCGTATCTTCGGTGCGGTCGCCCCGCAGGTGGCGGGGATTCGCCGGCTCGGCTCGGCCGCGCTCGATCTGGCATGGGTCGCGGCGGGGCGGTTCGACGCTTATTGGGAAAGCAACCTCAATATCTGGGATGTCGCCGCCGGCATGCTGCTGGTGAAGGAGGCGGGCGGCTTCGTCACCGATTTCCGTGGCGGCGACCGCGCGATCGAACGCAACGAATATCTCGCCGCGAACGATGCGCTCCATTCGAAGCTGCACAAGCTGGTCGCGGGCGCGCTGCGCTAGGACGAACATTATCGTTCAGTCGTCATGCCGGGCTTGACCCGGCATCCAGAACCGCAAATGCCTGCGCTCGTTAC
>JASGGR010000236.1:0-3893 GCA_047602705.1 Sphingomonas bacterium
CCGGCGCCGCCTGCGTCTGCATCTGCGCGGATTGCATCGCCATCGGCGCGCTGCTTCCGGTGCGGGAGCCGCCCGACGACGTGGAGGAGGACGCGCCGAAATTCGATTGCGTCAGCGTGGTCTGCGGAATCTGGTCCGGCGTCTGGCCGACGAGTTGCTGGAGTACCGGCAGAAGCTGCGCCGCATCGGCATGTTCGAGGAAGACGACGCGGATTTCCGTGCCGCTCTTGGCCTTCTGGTCCAGATCGAGCGCCACCTGCGCCAGCCGCGCGACCGTGGAAGGATCGCCGCGCAAGGCGACCGAATTGGCCCCCTCCACCGCCACCACGCTCGTCGCCTGCGCCCCCGCTCCTTGCGCCGGCGTGCCGACCAGCCCCTGGAGCGCGGTGGCGATATCGCGCGCGCCGGCATTCTTGAGCGCGATCACGCGGGTCGCCGCGCCATCGGTGTCGATCCGCTGGAGCACCTCGCGCACGCGACGGATATTGTCCGCGAAATCGGCGACGACGATCGAATTGCCGCCGCGATTGGCCGTCACCGAGCCTTGCGGGCTGACCAGGGGCCGCACCGTATCGACCGCGCTCTGCGCATCGATCGAGCGCAGGCGGACGATCTCCGTCACGAACTGGTTGCGGGCGGCCCCCGCCAGCCCCACGCGCCCCGGCTGGGCGGCGGCGCCCTCCATCGGCTGCACGCGCAGCGCGCCATTGCTGGTCGGCACCGCCACCAATGCGTTGGCGCGCAGCGTGGAAAGGAACACCTCGAAATATTCGGATTTGCTCAAGGGGCGATCGGTGACGACCGTCACCTTGCCCTGCACCCGGCTGTCGATGATGAACACCCGGCCCGTCACCTTCGCCGCATCGGCGATGAAGGCGCGGATATCGGCGTCGCGCACGTTGAGCGTGGTCTGCGCGGAGGCCGGGGCGGCGAGCGCGACCGCCAGCGCGATCGGGAAAAGCCCTCCCCTCATCGCGGCGCCACCGGCGCGGAAAGGTTCACGGACTGGCCATCGCGCTGCACTGTGAGCGACAGGGTGCCGCCGTCCTTGAGGCTGCTGGTGATCAATTCGAAATCGGCCGGGCTGTTGACGGGCCGGCCCCCGATGGCGGTGATGATGTCGCCCTCCTTCAAACCTGCGGCGCGAAACGCCGTCCCCGGCCCCTGCGGCCGTGCGACGAGGCCGATGACCCGCCCGCTATCGATACGCGGCACGAAGCCGATTTCCGACTGGAAATGCTGGATGGTGATCGGCCCGCCCGGCTGCGCTGGCGGCGCGCCCGCCACCGGGCCGGGAAGCGGCGCCGAGGGCGCGCCGCCGCCGGACTGGTCGAGGAACAGATCCTCCGCCGCACCGCCGCCGCGCGTGATCGTGATATGATCGAACGCCACTTCCTTCAGCACCACGCCCGGGGCGATCTCTTCCCCGACGCTCACGCTTTTCTGCACGCCGTCCGGCCCGGCAACGATCGCGGAGCCACGCCCGCTCGCCTCGTTGATCCGCGTGCCGAACAATGTGAGGTTCAGTGAAGTGACGATGGCGCGCCCCTCCCCCGCTCCCCCGCCGGGATAGAAAGGATCGGGGCCCTGCAGCACATCGCCCGGCATCGCGGGGATGGTCGGACCGACCGGCCGCCACTCGCCGAGCGGGGCGACGGGCGTCACCACCACCCAGGCCAGCCGCGCGACCTGCACCGCCAGCAATGCCAGCAGCGCCACGCCCGCCGCATCATAGACGTTGACGACCGCCAGCCAACGGGGGACGTCGAGCTTAAACTTCATGCAACACGCCCATTCGCGCAGCCGATTTCGCGCGAGACCCTAGGGCGCGAACGCCATCAGGGCAATCTCGCCGAGCGCAGCCGCCAGCAACCAAAAAAGCCCGCCAGCCTTCGAGGCCGACGGGCTTTGAAATGGTGGGCGCGACAGGGATTGAACCTGTGACCCCACCCGTGTGAAGGGTGTGCTCTACCGCTGAGCTACGCGCCCGATCGGCCCTGCGGGCCAAAACCGGAAGCGGGCCTTTAGGCGGGTGTAACGCGCCTGTCCAGCCCCACTTGCAAAATCAGTTCAGCGAATCTTTCAGAACCTTGCCCGCCTTGAACTTCGGCTGGGTGGAGGCCTTGATCGTCATCGGTTCGCCGGTGCGCGGGTTGCGCCCCGTGGAGGCCTTGCGCTTCGAAACGGCGAAGGTGCCGAAGCCGACCAGCCGCACCTCGTCGCCCTTCTTCAGGCTGGCCGAGATGGTGTCGAACACCGCTTCGACAGCCCGGCTGGCGTCGCCCTTGCCGAGGCCGGAAGCGTTCGCCACCGCCGCGATCAGTTCCTGCTTGTTCATGTCCTATGACCCCCGATTGAACTGGAAAATGGGTTGGAAAGAATGGATTCGCCGGCCCGGAAGCCGATTTTCCCAGTAAGGCGCGTGGCGCGGCGGCTGTCAAACGAATCCGGCCCCAACGCGGCAAAGCGATCCCGTGGCGGAGCAAAATGCGCCGCCACGGGTGATTCTCGCGATCAATGATGCAGTTCGCCGCCCGCCGGCGCAATAGGCGCGGGGGGAAGAGCGGCCAGTTCGTCCGCATCCGTCCAGTCGATCGCCTCCAGCGGCTCCGCCAGCGCGAGCCGCAGCACCTCGTCGACATGCGCGACCGGAACGATCTTCAGCCCCTCGCGGATGTTCTGCGGGATTTCGGCCAGATCCTTCTCATTCTCCTCCGGGATCAGCACCGTTTCGATGCCGCCGCGCAGCGCTGCGAGCAGCTTCTCCTTCAACCCGCCGATCGGCAGCACCCGGCCGCGCAATGTAACCTCGCCGGTCATCGCCACCTCGCGCCGCACCGGAATGCCGGTGAGCGTGGAGACGATCGAGGTGACGATGCCGATGCCCGCCGACGGCCCATCCTTGGGCACCGCGCCTTCGGGAAGGTGGATATGGATATCCTTGCGGTGGAACAGGCTGGGCTTGATCCCGAACGAAGGCGCGCGCGCCTGCACGAAGCTGAAGGCGGCCTGCACCGATTCCTTCATCACCTCGCCCAGCTTGCCCGTGGTCTTCACCGCGCCCTTGCCGGGGACGGTGACGCTCTCGATCGTCAGCAGTTCGCCGCCCACCTCCGTCCAGGCGAGGCCCGTGACGGCGCCGATCTGGTTCTCCTGCTCCGACAGGCCGTGGCGGAATTTCTGCACGCCCGCGAATTCGTGCAGGTTTTCCGGCGTGATCGTCACGCTTTCCGCCTTGCCTTCCAGTATCCGCCGCAGCGCCTTGCGGGCGAGTTTGGCGATCTCGCGCTCCAGCGTGCGGACGCCAGCCTCGCGGGTGTAGCGCTGGATCAGCGCGCGCAGGCCGGCGTTGGTGAGCGTGAACTCGCCCTCCTTCAGCCCGTGCGCCTCCACCTGCTTGGCGATCAGGTGGCGCTCCGCGATCTCCACCTTCTCATCCTCGGTATAGCCCTCCAGCCGGATGATCTCCATGCGGTCGAGCAGCGGCTGCGGCAGGTTGAGCGTGTTGGCGGTGCAGACGAACATCACGTCCGAAAGATCGATATCGATCTCCAGATAATGATCGTTGAACCGGGCGTTCTGCTCCGGATCGAGCACCTCCAGCAGCGCGCTGGCCGGATCGCCCCGGAAATCCTGCCCGAGCTTGTCGATCTCATCGAGCAGGAACAATGGGTTGGACGCGCCCGCCTTGCGCAGGTTAGTCACGATCTTGCCCGGCAGCGAGCCGATATAGGTCCGCCGGTGGCCCCTGATCTCCGCCTCGTCGCGCACGCCGCCCAGGGACTGGCGGATGAACTCGCGCCCGATGGCCTTGGCGATCGACTTGCCCAGCGAGGTCTTGCCCACGCCCGGCGGGCCGACGAGGCACAGGATCGGCCCCTTCAGCTTGTTGG
>JASGGR010000237.1:0-3892 GCA_047602705.1 Sphingomonas bacterium
CCCCGCCTTCGCCATCGCGCGCAGCGCATCGGCGGCGAGCGTGCCGCGCCCCGGCCCAAGCTCCACCCACGCCACGTCCGGCCGCCCGGCGCGGTCCCACAAATCGGCGCACCACAGGCCGATCAGCTCGCCGAACATCTGGCTGATCTCGGGCGAGGTGGTGAAATCCCCGCCCGCGCCCAGCGGATCGCGCGTCGCGTAATAATGCGCGTTGGCGGCGGCCATATACTGGCTGAGCGGGATCGGGCCGCGGAGCGTGATCGCCCGCGCGAGCCGCTCGGGAAGAAGGTCTTCGGCCGCTTCGCTCACGAAACGCTCTCGCCCCCCGCGATCGGCTCGACACGCTCGCGGCGTCCGCGCGCGGTGAGGATCAGCCACAGGCCGCCCGCGATCATCGGCAGGCACAGCACCTGCCCCATATGGATGGTGGTGGCGAAGAAGGTGCCCTCGAACTGCGAATCCGGCTCGCGGAAGAATTCCACGAAGAAGCGGCACAGGCCGTAGCCGAGCACGAAGATGCCGACCAGCTTGCCCGGCTCGTAGCGCGCCTTCGTCCGCCAGAAGAAGAACCACAGGACCGCGAACAGCAGCACGCCCTCCAGCCCCGCCTCGTAGAGCTGGCTCGGATGGCGCGCCGGCTCGATCATGCCGGGGGGCATGGTGTGCGGGAAGACGATCGCCCAGGGGACGTTGCTCGGCTTGCCCCACAATTCGCCGTTCACGAAATTCGCCAGCCGACCGAAGAACAGGCCGAAGGGCGCGACGCAGGCGACATAATCGTGGATGCGCAGCCAGTTGAGGCCGTTCTTCCGCGCGAACACGATGATCGCGATCGTCGTGCCGACCACCCCGCCGTGGAAGCTCATCCCCCCGTCCCACAATCGCAGGATGCGCAGGGGATGGAGGATCATGTCGGGAGCGTAGAACAGCACATAGCCGATCCGCCCGCCGAGGATGATGCCGAGCGTGGCGTAGAACACCAGATCGTCCGCGTGGCGACGGGCCATCGGCGCGCCCGGCTGGTCGAGCAGCTTCAGCAGATACCACCAGCCGACGACGATCCCCGCGATATAGGCGAGGCTGTACCAGCGCAGGGTGAAGAAGCCGATCGAGAAGACCTCCGGATGGAGTCCGAGATCGGTGAAACGGATATGTCCGGCGGCTTCGGCAAACAAAGACAGGATCAAGGCTTTTCCCTCGTGCTTCGAGCCTGCATAGAGGCCTTGAGTGGCAACACCAAGCGGAGAGGCGTATGAAGACCGAGCTGGACCTCAAGATGGACGCGGTGATGGCCGCGATGACGGCGGAGGGCGGCCAGCTCGCGCTTGGGGAGGTGGAGCGATTCGGGCGCAAGCTGCCGATGATCGCCGCCGCACCGCCGACTCTGGGAGCCTATATCTCGCATTTCTGCGCCCAGCATGAGGCGGCGGAATTCCTGGTCGCGGGCGACGAGCGGCTGACCTTCGGGCAGGTCCATGCGGTGGCGACCAGGGTGGCGGCGGCGCTGGCCGGCGGGTTCGGCGTGAAGAAGGGCGACCGCGTCGGCATCGCCGCGCGCAACTCTCCGTCGTGGATCGCGCTCTACATGGGCATATTGATGGCGGGCGGCGTCGCCACCCTGCTCAACGGCTGGTGGCAGGCGGACGAGTTCCGCCACGGGATCGAGGATGTGGAATGCGGCCTCGTCTTCGCCGACGGCCCGCGCGCCGCGCGGCTCGGGGGGCTGGACGGGCTGAGGGCGAAGGTCGTCACCTTCGACGATACCGCTCCGCTGGATCGCGCCCTTGCCGATATCATGGCGCAGGCGAACGGCGCGTCCTTGCCCGAAATCGGGCCGGACGATCATGCGACGATCCTGTTCACTTCCGGCTCCACCGGCCGCTCGAAGGGCGCGCTCTCCACGCACCGGCAGGTCACGCAGGCGGTGTTCAACTATCTCGCCTCGTCGATGATGATGCTGGCGATCGCCACGCAGGAGGGCGAGACGAGCACGTTGCAGCCCTCCACGCTGCTGAACGTGCCCCTGTTCCACGTCACGGCGGAGGTGCCGGTGATGCTCCAGTCGCTGGCGATCGGGCGCAAGCTGGTGCTGATGCCGAAGTGGGACGCCGAGGAGGCGATGCGGCTGATCGAGAAGGAGAAGATCACCTATTTCGTCGGCGTGCCGCTGATGAGCTTCGAGATGCTCACCCATCCCAACCGGCACAAATACGATCTCTCCACCATGACGGACATCGCCGCCGGCGGCGCGCCGCGTCCGGTGGAGCATGTGCGCCGCATCCATGACGAGATGCAGGGCGCGCCGCTGATCGGCTACGGCCTGACGGAAACGAACGGCGTCGGCACCGGCAACCTGCGCGGCAATTACCTCGCCAAGCCCAACTCGGCCGGGCGCGCGACCGCGCCGCTGGTCGACCTCGCGATCCTCGACGATGCGGGCAAGCTCGTGCCGCAAGGCCAGCGCGGCGAGATCTGCATCCGCTCGGTCGCCAATTTCGAGCGCTACTGGGGCAATCCGGAGGCGACGTCGGACGCCTTCACCGACGACGGCTATTTCCGCACCGGCGATATCGGCTATCTCGACGAGGACGATTACGTGTTCATCGTCGATCGCAAGAAGGACATCATCATCCGTGGCGGCGAGAACATAAGCTGTCAGGAGGTGGAGGACGCGCTTTACCTCCATCCGCATGTGGCGGAGGCGGCGGTGTTCGGCCTGCCGGACCAGAAATATGGCGAGGTGCCCGGCGCGGTGGTGCTGCCCACCGACGGCGAGACGCTGACGGCGGAGGAGCTTTCGGCCTTCCTCCTCCAGCATATCGCCGCGTTCAAGGTGCCGGCGCGGATCTGGGTGGTCGATGCCGCATTGCCCCGGCTGGGAACGGAGAAGATCGACAAGGTTTCGCTCCGCGCCAAATATCGCGCCCTCGTGACGGCCGAAGCGGCCTGAACGACGGTCATTCGTCACCCCGGCGCCTGCCATCCGACAGGTTCGGCGCAGGGCCGGGGTGGCGGAAAGCCGGCTCCCGATGGAACGCAAGCCCCAACCTGTCGGCGCCGCGCCCATGGTCACGCGACGCAATCTGCTGGTCGCGGGCGGGGCGGGGCTTGGGCTGGTCGTCGCCTGGGCGGCGTGGCCGCGAAGCTATCGCCCCAATCTCGCCGCCGCGCCCGGCGAGACGATCTATGGCGCGTGGCTCAAGATCGGCGCCGACGGTCAGGTGACGGTCGCCGTGCCGCAGGCCGAGCACGGGCAGGGTGTATGGACCGCGCTGCCCCAGATCCTCGCCGACGAGCTTGGCGCGGATTGGCGCACGGTGGGGGTGGAGGCCGCGCCGCTCAATCCGCTCTACGCCAACCCGCTGGCGGCGGAGGCGCTGTTCGCCGGCGCGCTCGATCGCATTCCCGCCGCGCTGCGCCGCGAGCATGCGATCCGCAGCGCGCTGATGCTCACCGGCGGATCGACATCCGTGCGCCAGTTCGAGCCTGCGCTGCGCGAGGCGGGGGCTGCGGCCCGCATCCTGTTGTGCAAGGCGGCGGCGAAGCGCTGGGGCTCGACTGGAGGCGTGCGAGACGGCGGAGGGTTCGTCGTCGCGGGGCAGCGCCGGCTGCGCTTCGCGGACCTTGCGGCGGAGGCGGCGGGGCACGGCCTGCCGGCCGACCTGCCGCTGCGCGTCGATGAGGACGGGCGGCTCACGGGGCAGGATCTTCCCCGGCTGGACACGCCGGCGAAGCTCGACGGCTCCGCCAATTTCGCCGCCGACGTGCGCCTGCCCGACATGGTGTTCGCCAGCATCATGCAGGGGCCGGTCGGCGACACGCGGCTGGTGCGCATCGACAGGGCCGCCGCGATGCGGGTGCCGGGCGTGGTTTCCGTGGTCCGCAAGGAACG
>JASGGR010000238.1:0-3889 GCA_047602705.1 Sphingomonas bacterium
GCCAGCGCCGGCCCGCTCACCCCCAGCGCCGCGGCGCCGCCCAGCACGGCGCGCCTGCTGATCGCCGATCCTTCCGCTCCCATATGATCCCCCCGTTCGATTCGTCCTGTTATCTGAACGGGATCACGAAGGAATGGCAATGGCGGACGCGTCCCCGCATGGCCTTTGCCGGGCGGGAGGTCTATAAAGCGGCCGCGATGCAACCGTCCTTCCTCTCCCCCGCGTCCAGCCGCATCCTGCGGGCGACGCTGGTCGCCGGCACGCTCGATATTCTCGCGGCGACCGGGTTGACCCTCTATTACGGCAAGCGCACCGTCAGCGAGATGCTGGCCTATGTCGCGTCCGGGCCGATACCGGGGGTGCCGGTGCGCGGGCTTCCGGTCGCGCTGCTGGGGCTGGCGGTCCATTATGTGCTGATGGCGGTGATGGCGGGCGCCTATGTCTTCGCGGCGGATCGCTATGCGTGGCTGCGGCGGCGGCCGGTGGCGGCCGGCGTGGGCTATGGCCTGCTCACCTTCGTGGTGATGAACCTGATCGTCGTGCCGCTGCGCTTCGGCGCGATGCCGACGTCCCCGGCGGTGGCGACGCAATTGTTCTGCCATATCGTGCTGGTCGGGCTGCCGATCGCCTTTATCGCGCGAAAGTGAGCGATAGCCGCATCGCCACGCTGGATGCGGTGCGCGGCGTGGCGGTGATGGGCATATTGCTGCTCAACATCGTCGCCTTCGCGCTGCCTTCCTATGCCTATGTCGATCCGCATTTTGCGGGCGGCGCGGATGGCGCGAACCTGTGGGCGTGGGGCATCGCCTTCGTGCTGGCGGACGGCAAGATGCGCGGGCTGTTCACCATGCTGTTCGGCGCATCGACCGTGCTGGTCGCCGAGCGCGCGCTGGCCGCCGGGCAAAACCCCGCCCGCATCCATTATACGCGGATGGCGAGCCTGTTCGTGCTGGGGCTGGGCCACGCGTGGCTGATCTGGGCCGGGGACATATTGACGCTCTATGCGGTGTGCGGCGCGCTGGCCTTCGCGGTGTGGCGCTGGCCCGCGCGGATGGTGGCGGGCGCGGGCGCGCTGCTGCTGCTGTGGCAGCTCGCGATGGGCGTGCTGGCCTATACCGACACCCGCCGCTACGAGGCGATCGCCGCCGCGCCGGGCGCGCGGGCGGCGGTGCGCGAGCAATGGGAGAGCTATCGCGCCGCCCTGCTGCCGCCGCATCCTTCGCCGGAGGAGGAGATCGCCGCCTATCGCGGCGACTGGCGGAGCGTATCGCGCATCAGGGCTGCGGACGCGCTTTATGTCGAGACGCGCGTGATGCCCGGGATGCTGACCGAGACGATCGGGCTGATGCTGATCGGCATGGCGCTGTTCCGCAGCGGCTTCCTTTCCGGCGCATGGGCGCGGCGCGATTACTGGCAAGTCGCCATCGCGGGCCATGCGCTGACCATCCCGCCTTATATCGCGATCGCCCTGTGGATGCGGACCGCCCATTTCGACCCGATCGTGCTGCTGCTGACGGAGCCGCTTCACCTCGTGCTGCTCCGCCCCGTTCTGGCGGTGGCGCAGGCGGCGCTGGTGGTGCTGTTCGTCACCTCCGGCCGCGCGCGCTGGCTGGCGGAGCGGATCGCCGCCGCCGGGCGGATGGCCTTCAGCAATTACCTGGGCACCAGCATCGTCTGCACCCTGATCTTCTACGGCTACGGCCTTGGCCTGTTCGGGCGGCTGGAGCGGTGGCAGCTCTATCCGGTCGTGCTCGGCATATGGGGGCTGATCCTGCTCTGGTCCAAGCCGTGGCTGGCCCGATTCGCTTATGGCCCGTGCGAATGGCTCTGGCGGAGCATCGCGCGCGCACGGCCGCAAAGGATGCGACGAACCGTTTGATCCCGGATTGCGAATGAGGCGCAAAAGCTCTTGCGAGCGCATCGCAATAACCTTAGATCAATTGCGAGCGAGGGAGAGTCGCATGGTCGTCTGCGTTTGCAATGCCATCCGTGAGTGCGAAGTCCGGGAAGCGGCGCGTGCCGGCTCCAAAACCACCTGCCAGGCCTATCGCTCCCTCGGCCGCCAGCCGAAATGCGGCCAGTGCGTGACGTTCGCGCGATCCATTATCGATGAAGAACGCGCTGCTGCATAACAGTCGCATCTGAAGAAACCCTAGGAATTCCGCCATTTTTTCGGTTGCCGTGGCCCCTGCCAGCGCGGTAGAATCCGGCCATCAACCGGAGAATTGAAAACATGAAGGGCGACGCGCGCGTCATCGAATTGCTCAACGAGACGCTGAAGAACGAGCTGACCGCGATCAATCAATATTGGTTGCACTATCGCATGCTCGACCATTGGGGCGTGAAGAAGCTCGCCGAATTCGAGCGGCACGAATCGATCGACGAGATGAAGCATGCCGACTGGCTGTCGGAACGCATCCTGTTCCTCGACGGGCTTCCCAATTTCCAGCTCCTCGGCCGGCTGCGCATCGGCGAGACGGTGGAAGAGGTGCTGAAGGCCGATCTCGCGCTGGAGATTGAGGCGGTCGCCCAGTTGAAGGGCGCGATCGCTTATTGCGAGGACGTGAAGGATTACGTCAGCCGCGACCTGTTCACCAAGATCCTCGAAAGCGAGGAGGAGCATGTCGACACGCTGGAACGCCAGTTCGACATGATCGAGCGGATGGGCCTTCAGAATTACATCCAGCTCAACGCAAAGAGCGAGCACGACTGAGGCATCGCCCCGTCATTCCCGCCCGCGCGGGAATGACGCCGAAGGCGCGCGCGCCGCGCCTTCACACGGGCCGCCGCCCGAATCCCGTCGTCGGACGGCGCTGGGCGAGCGGGCTTGCTTCCCGTTCCAGCAAGGCCAGGGTCTGCTCAAGCAGCGGACGGAGCCGCACGATTTCCTCGATCAGGGTATCGGGCGTGTCATGCGTCTCGACGCAGAAGCGCGCGGCCATCTCGATCGATTCGGCAAGGGCCGCCAGCGGCTCGGCGCCGAACTGGAGCGATTCGCCCTTCAGCCGATGCGCCGGCACGACCATGTCCACCGCGTTGCGCGCCTGCGCCGCCTTTTCGATCGCGGCGACCGCCTTCACGCCATCCTCGTGGAAATAACCCAATATGCGGATGAAGCCCGCGCCGAGCTCTGCCCGAGCGCGCGCATAGACGTTCCAGTCGACCAGGGTAGAGCCTTCGAACGACACCTGTGTCCCCTATGCGCGTGTCCGAAGGCGCTGCCCTAGCCGATAAATGGTAAACGGGAGGTAAGGAGGCTTCTCAATCCTTCGGCCCGAACGGGTTGCGCGGCGCGCGCAGCGTAAGGCGCACCGGCACCGCGCCGAAGCCGAGATCGCGGCGCATCGAGTTCATCAGATAGCGTTCGTAGCTCGCCGGAAGCTGATCGACCCGCGTGCCGAAGATCACGAAGCTCGGCGGACGCGCCTTCACCTGCGTCACATAGCGCATCTTGATGCGCTTGCCGCCGGGGGCGGGCGGCGGATTGGCCTCGATCGCGCGCTCGAACCAGCGGTTCAGCTCGCCGGTCGTCACGCGGCGGGACCATGCGGCGCGCGTTTCGAACGCCGCGGCGAGAAGCTGGTCGATCCCCTTGCCCGTCACCGCCGACACGGTGAGCAGGGGCACGCCCTTCACCTGGCTCAGCCCGTCCTCCAGCGCCTTGCGCACGCCGTTGAACAACGACGAGGGATCGGCCGCCACATCCCATTTGTTGAGCGCGATGATGAGCGCGCGCCCCTCCGACAGCACCTTGTCCGCGATGCGCAGGTCCTGCGCCTCCAGCCCCAGGGTCGCATCGAGCAGCAGCACGACCACCTCGGCGAAATCCACCGCATGGAGCGCATCGGCGACGGAAAGCTTCTCCAGCTTGTCCTGCACCTTGGCGCGC
>JASGGR010000239.1:0-3876 GCA_047602705.1 Sphingomonas bacterium
GGCACCGAATGGCGCGGGCCGGTGAAATAGCCGCCGTCCCAGTAGAAATATCCCGCGTTGACGAGGAAGGTGATCGCCGCGATCAGCGCCACCACCACGCCGATGTCGCGCGTGCGGGGATCGCGGATCATCAGCACCGTGCCCCACAGGCCGATCAGCAAGGCGGGAGCGAACCAGAATATCCCGCGCTGCTGCCCGAAGGTGATCTGCCACAACACCTCCGGATCGGGAAGGCCGATGCCGAATATGCCCCGGTTCATGCCGTCGAAGCCGACCACCCCTTCATAGCCGAGCTGGAACGGATTGCCGAACGCGAACCAGTTGTAGAGGAACAACGGTGCGATGCCGATCAGCCCGCCGGCGATGGCGAGCGAGAGCAGCCGCGCCCGGTCCGCGCGATGCCGCACGCGCCAGACCGTCCAGAGCGCGATCAGCCCGCCGGAAAGGATGGCGGGATATTCCACCACCACCGCCCATCCCAGGACCAGTCCCAGCAGGAACGCCAGCCAGCGTTCCCCGGCCGATGCCCGCAGCGCGGCCCACAGGGCGATGATGTAGAATGCGGCGAGCGGCGCATGGCCGAGCAACGTGGTGGACCAGCCCCAGGCAGGCGTTCCCAGCCCATAGGCGACCGCCGCCGCCAGCGCGGCGGTCGGGCTGCCGGTGAGGCCGATCGCGATATCGAACAGCAGCACGGCGGCAATGGCGGTGAGGAGCGCGGGGCCGGTCGCCACCGCCAGCCGCGTGCGCACGCGGATGAAGCGGGCGAAGTCTCCGCTTCCGGTGATGATCTCGAAATCGTCGCTGCGCACGGGCGACAGGGCGTGGAGCGCCGCGACGACCGGAAGCGCCATCAGCGTCATTCCCGGCGCCTTGTCGAGATAGAGGTGATGGCCGAAACGCGCCTTGTCCGTGGTGGCGGAATCGAACTGGTCGATCGTCGCCTCGTGATGCTCCACGATCGCCAGCGCGGCATAGAGGCGCACGGCGTTGTTGGTGTTCATCTCCCACGATCCGAACCAGCTGCAACTGGCCCAGACGAGCAGGAACAGGACGATCCTTATCGGGCGCGACCGGCCTTCACGCGCCATGTCAGATGGGGACGAAGGCGTTGGCGGCGCGATCCTTGCGCACGCGATCGGCGGGGAAGACCGTGCCGTTCATCACGATCCACACGCCCGGCGGCGCCACCTGCGCCGTGGCGAAGGCCATGCCGAGATTGAAGGTGGCGTCGCTTTCCGCGAAGCGCGCGGGCGCCAGCGCGCCGACCAATATGATCGTCTTGCCCGCGACATGCGCCAGCGCCTTCGCGGTTTCCGTCATCGTATCGGTGCCGTGGGTTATGATGACCTGCCGTTCCGGCGCGTTGGCCACGGCTCTTGCGATCGCGGCGCGATCGGCGTCGTCGAGGTCGAGGCTGTCCTTGCGCATCAGCCCCTCGACGCGGAACGGCTTCTTCACCCGCGCCGTCGCCAGGATGCGGTCCACCACGCTGTCGCCGATCTGATATTCGCTCAGCGCGTCGAAATAGAGCTTGTCGATCGTGCCCCCGGTGGTGAGCACCAATATGCCGGCCATTACGCAACCCTTCCGCATTCCGCCTGCCTCCCCCAAAGCGGATCGCGATCGTTGATACAAGTTTTCGCCCCGCCCTCCGTCTGGAGGAGCGGGGCTTTCACGGACCTTACTTGCTGCTGAGATCGGTCAGCAGCGAGTGGTAATAAGCGACGCCCAGCGGGATATTGTCGATCTGGGTGCGTTCGTTCAGCCCGTGGCTGAACTCGTCCGATTCCTTCATGAAGATCGGGCTGACGCCGTAGCTCGGGATGCCCGCCGCGCGGAAGTGCATCGAATCGCTCGCGCCCGCCGACATCGCCGGGAACACCGGCACGCCCGGCCGCACGGAATGGATCGCCTTGGTGACGGCGTTCATCAGGTCGGGACGGAGCGGGGAGGCGTCGGTGGGATTGGAGCCTTCGGTCACGTCCTTGAACTTGATGCCCGGATCGGCCGCCACCTTCTCCAGCTCCGCCATCACCGCCGCCGGCTTCACGCCGGGGAAGATGCGGCAGTTGATGTTCGCGGTCGCGCGCTGCGGCAGCGCGTTGAGCGCGTGCCCGCCGGAGATCATCGTGGAGACGCAGGTGGTGCCGATCTGGCCGACGAACGCCGGGTTTGCGGCGAGCGTGTCGATCGCCTTCTGGTCCGTGGGATTGGCGGCGAAGGCCTTCATCGCTGCGCCGATCTCCGGCGTCTGGAGCGGGGCGGCGCCCTCGAAATAGGCCTTGGTGATCGGCGAGAGCTGCGGCGTGAAACGATAGTTGCCGATCCGCACCAGCGCGGCGGCCAGCTCGTTGATCGCATTCACCTTGCGCGGGGCGGAGGAATGGCCGCCGGGGTTCGTCACCTCCAGCTGGAAATCGGCATAGGTCTTCTCGGCCGCGCTGATCGAGAAATATTGCGGCTTGCCCGATTCGCTCAGCGAGCCGCCGCCGCCGTCGACGTTCAGCATCATCTCCGCGCCCTTCAGCTTGTCGGCGAGGATCTCGGCGGTCTTCATCTCGGTTTCCTCGTCGCCCGAATAAGCGAGGACGATATCGCGCTTCGGCTTGTAGCCCGCGCGCTTCAGGTCGATCACGGTGGCCGTGACCATCGCGAGATCGAGCTTCATGTCGGTCGCGCCGCGCCCGAACAGATAGCCGTTCTCAACCACGGGGGTGAAGGGATCGCGCTGCCAGTCGGCGGGCTTGGCCTCCACCACGTCCATATGGCCGTTGACGACCAGCGGCTTCAGCTTCGGATCGGTGCCCTTCCAGCGCAGCATGAGATAGGCGGTGTTGCCTACCGGCTCCACCGTCACGTCGGCGGGCGCGAATCCGGCGTCGAGGAAAAGCTGGCGGAGATAGGCGGCGAGCTGCGGCGTCTGGTTGCCAGGCCCCTGGACGCTGCGGAAGGCGATGGCGCGCTTGGCGATCTCAAGCGCATTGTTGGCCGCGCTGGGGGCTGGGGCCGCCTGCGCCGCGCCGGCGAGCAGGACGGAAAGGGTTGCCGCAAGTCCGATCGTTTTCATTTCCCACCTTTTTCCGTTTTGTTTGCGCGGACGCTAGCGTTCCTTCGCAACGGCGGGAAGCGGAAATGAAAAGAGGTTGCCGGACACCGCGCGGGGCGCAGCATCCGACAACCCCTAAACATGGTCAGCGGCCGGAGAGCTCCAGCCCGGGAGACCATGCGTGCCTCCTTGCCTATGAGCCATGCCGTTGATTGGGGGAGGATACCCCCCGGCGCGGCCCGGCGGCTGTCAGAAGCGCGTCCCCCGAACGAACTGAACCGACCCCATTGCTGAACCATGAGACATCGGATCACCTCCTTTCGCTGGTTGAGAGTGCTATGTGGCTCAAGCCACGTCGCTTATGTCGGGCGTATCGGCGGAATAAACAAGTCTTGTCTTTCGCGGCGCTTTTAACGACCTTCCAAGGCTTCGCGGACGATTCGGATCATCCCCGGCAATCCTCTATTACCCGGCCGATCTCGGCATAATTGGGCACGACCAGCGGGGCTGTCCCGTTCTGCTCGAGCGCGATGCGCCCACGGCTGAACGCCATCGCGTCCAGCAGGGGATCATTCACGGCCAGCGCGGCGGCGACATAGGGAAGCGCCCCTCCGGTCGGCTGCACCGCGACCGACCGCACGAGGCTGGTGGTGCGCACGGTGAGCGGCGTCGCGGCATTGCCCGCGCGCGACAGGTACATGCGCCGTTCGCCCCGATCGCAACGCAGCACGACCGAGGCATCCCCGCCGTCGCCGAACATCGCGCGCGTCCCCCGGCTGTCCGCGGCATAGCGCCATGTGCCGGGCGCGACGGGCCAGTCCGTCCAG
>JASGGR010000240.1:0-3864 GCA_047602705.1 Sphingomonas bacterium
CCGGCGGGGCGGCTTCCTGCGCAGCGGCGGCGAGCGGCTCGCCGGCAAGCATCGTCCCGGCGAGCAGCAAGGCCACCGATTGCGGGCGAAGAGTTGTCATCAAAGCCGTCACCAATTCACCCTGGAAGAAACCGAAACGTCCGCATGTCCGCGCGCCCTGCCCCACCTTGCTCAACCGATCAAGCCGGCGAGGCGATGCCACAGCCCCAAATTGCCCAGATCGTTGAACGTGACCAGCAGCATCAGCCCAAGGATCGCCGCCAGTCCGCCACGATAGGCCCATTCCTGCGCCTCCGGCCCGACGGGCCGCCGCTGCACCGCCTCGATCGCGTAGAAGAGCAGATGTCCGCCATCAAGCATCGGCACTGGCAGCAGGTTGATGAACCCCAGATTGATCGACACCAGCGCGATGAGCAGCACGAACGCCTGCGGCCCCAGCGTGATCTGCTCGCCGGAAACCTTGGCGATCGAAAGCGGCCCGCCCAGCTCCTTCACGGATCGGCGGCCGGAAACGACCTGCCCGATCGTCTCCACCATCATCGTCACGATCTGTCCTGTCTGGCGCATCGCGACCAGGGGAGCCTCCAGCGGGCCGACCTGACGGATCACCGGCGCGACGGGCGTGATCCCCAGCAGGCCCACGCGATAATCGTTGCCGAAGCGATCGCGCTCATGCCGCTCTCCGATCGTCGCCGATGCGGAACGGGCGGCGCCGTTGCGGACATAATCGATGCGGACCGTCTCGCCGGGCCGGATCTTCACGTAGCGGACCATATCGTCGAAGGTTGCGACCGATCGGCCGCCCAATGCGGTGATGCGATCGCCCGGCTGCAACCCCGCCTGCACCGCCACCGTCCCCGGAAGCGTCCGGCCGACGACCGTGGGCGTTTCCCCGACGCCATAAACCAGCGCGAATCCGGCAAGGATCACGACCGCGGCGACCAGATTCACCACCGGCCCCGCCGCGACGATGATCGCGCGCTGCCATACCGGGCGCGCGGGGAACGTCTGCCGCCGCTCCTCCGCCGGGAGCGCGAGCCATTCCGCCGAGGGCTGGCTCGCCGCATTCATGTCTCCGGCGAAGCGCACATAGCCGCCCAGCGGCATCCAGCCGACCTTCCACCGCGTGCCGCGCCGGTCCGTCCAGCCCGTCACCTCGCGGCCGAAGCCGATCGAGAAGACCTCCGCCTTCACGCCGAACCAGCGGGCGGCGAGATAATGGCCCATTTCGTGGATGAACACGAGCGGGCCGATCACCAGCGCGAACGCCACGAGGGTCAGCAAAAGGCCCGGGGACTGGATCAAGCGACGCGTTCCTTCACACGCTCCGCCGCCAGTCGCCGCGCCTCGCGGTCGATATCCAGCACCGCATCGAGCGTTCGGGGCGCGGGCGGGTCGAAGCGCTGCAAGATATCCTCAACGATTGCGGCAATTTCGAGGAAGGCGATGCCGCCCCCAAGAAAAGCAGCCACCGCCACCTCGTTCGCGGCGTTCAGGATCGCGGGCCGCGCGCCGCCCGCCGCCACCGCCTCGCGCGCCAGACGCAGCGCGGGGAAGCGCACGGGATCGGGGGCCTCGAAATCCAGCCGCCCCACCGCGACCAGATCGAGCGGGGCCATAGGCGTCGTCATGCGATCCGGCCAAGTCAGGCAATGCGCGATCGGCACGCGCATGTCCGAGGGGCCGAGGTGCGCCAGCATCGAGCCGTCGACATAATCGACCAGCGAGTGGATGATCGACTGGCGGTGGACGACGATCTCGATCCGGTCCTGGTCGATCGGAAACAGCCGCGCCGCCTCGATCAGTTCCAGCCCCTTGTTCATCATCGTCGCCGAATCGACCGAGATCTTCGCGCCCATCGACCAATTGGGATGCGCGACCGCCTGTTCCGGCGTCACGGCGCGCATCCGCTCCGCCGGCCAGTCGCGGAACGGGCCGCCGCTTCCCGTCAGCACGATCCGGCGAACGCGTTCCGGCCGCTCGAAATCGAAGCATTGGAAGATCGCATTATGCTCGGAATCGGCCGGCAGGATCGTCGCACCGCTCTTTTTCGCGGCATCCAGGATCAGGTCGCCGGCGGAAACCAGCGGCTCCTTGTTGGCGAGCACCACCGTGCCCCCCTGCTCCACCGCCGCCAGCACCGGGCCGAGGCCGGCGCAGCCGACGATCGCGCCCATCGTCCAGTCGCATTCCAGCCGCGCGGCCTGCTCCACCGCCTCCGCACCGCCCGCGACGCCGATGTTCGTGCCGCGCAACGCGTCGCGCAACGCCGGCAGGCTGGCTTCGTCGGCGACCACCGCAAGCTCCGCCCGCGTGCGGATCGCGATCGCTGCCAGTTGCTCTGCATTGCCGTTCGCCGTGACGGCCACCACGCGGAAGCGATCGGGCGCGCGCTCGACCAGATCGAGCGTGGACGTGCCGACCGAGCCGGTCGCGCCGAGAATCGTGACGGACTTCATAGCGAATAGAAATGCGGCAGCACGACGAGGAAAGCGGCGACGGGCGCGACCGGCACCAGCCCGTCCAGCCTGTCCATCACCCCGCCATGGCCTGGAATGAGATTGCCCGAATCCTTCACGCCCGCGCGCCTCTTGAGCCAGCTTTCATACAAGTCCCCCCCTTGCGCCAGCAACGCCAGCGCCGGCGTGGCGAGCGTCATCCGCCACGGCAGGCCATATTGCCAGTGCATGAAGGCCGCGAACAGGCTCGCCGCCGCCATGCCGCCGATCAGCCCGGCCCATGTCTTGTTCGGGCTGACGCGCGGCGCGAGCTTCGGCCCGCCGATCGCGCGGCCGGCGAAATAGGCGCCGATATCGCATGCCCACACCAGCGCCAGCGCCCAGAGCGTGAAGACGATCCCCTCATGCTGCCGCCGGATCAGCATCAGCGCCAACACCGGCAGCCCGCAATAGATCACGCCCGCCGCGAGCTGCGGCCGCCGGGTGACGATTACGACGAAGAAGGCCGCGCCGCCGATCAGGCCGAGCGAGAAGAAATCATGCGTCTCGATCACCAACGACGCCGGCGCCATCACCGCCAGCGGCACCGACAGCGCGAATTGCGCAAGGCGCCGGTGGGCGTGGCTGGCGCCGTGAAGATCGGCCCATTCGCCCATCATCACGATCGCGGCGACCACCGCGAGCAGCCAGAAGGCCACTCCGCCCCAGATCAGCGCGCCCATCGCGACGGCGATCATCACCACGCCCGCCACCGCGCGCTTCGGCAGGTCTGATCCCGTGCCGCTCACAGGCCCCCGAACCGCCGTTGCCGACGGCCGAAATCCGCCACCGCAGCCTCCAGCTCCGCCGGGCCGAAATCGGGCCAGAGCGTGTCGGTAAACAGCAATTCGGCATAAGCCGCCTGCCACAGCAGGAAATTGGACAGGCGATGCTCCCCGGAGGTGCGGATCAGGAGGTCGAGCGGCGGAAGCTCGCGCGTGTCCAACTCCGCCTCGATCATCGCCGGATCGATCGCGGCCGGGTCCAGCGTGCCGGCCGCCGCGCGTTCGGCCAGCCGCCGCGCCGCCTCCGTCAATTCCGCCTGCCCGCCATAGTTGAGCGCGATCACCAGCAAGGGGCCGGTGTTCGCCGCCGTCCGGGCGATCGCATCGTCGATCAGCGCCACCACGTCGTTCGGGAAGCGCCGGAAATCGCCGATCACGCGCAGCCGCACATTCTCGCGCACCAGTTCGGCCAGATCGGAGCGGATGAACAGGCGCAGCAGGCCCATCAGGTCGCCCACCTCCTCCTGCGGGCGCCGCCAGTTCTCGCTGGAGAAGGCATAGAGCGTCAGCGCCTCTATCCCCATCGCGCGCGCGGCGCGGCTGACGGCGCGCACCGCCTCCACCCCGGCGCGATGGCCGGC
>JASGGR010000025.1:0-24498 GCA_047602705.1 Sphingomonas bacterium
CTGGGACGGTTGACGCAGACCCTGCCTCAGCAGGCCACCGGCGATCTGGCGGCGAAGGTCGATTTCTGGCTCAAGAACAATTGGGCCACCGTGAGCGCCGACGTGAGCGCGGCGGGCGTCTCCAATGTCTCGGCCGATTCCGCCAGCGGCGCGCGATTGACGCTCGCCCTTTCGCCCGGCCGGATCGACGGCGAGGCGCGCCTTTCGGGCGGCGGTTTCCCCGCGACGCGGATCGCGGTGCGGCAAGGTGCGGCGGATGCGCCTGTCAGCGGCACGGCGACGATCGCGCCTTATGCCGGCCTTGCGCTCACGCCGGTGGAGTTCGCGGGGACGGCGAAACGGCTCAGGCTCCGCACCGTCGCCACGCTCTCCGGCCCGCTCGGTGACGGTAGTGTCGAGACATTGCGCGCGCCGCTGGCGGCGACGATCGGGACGGATGGCCTGACGATCAATCCCGGCTGCACGCCCGTGGCGTTCGGCCGGATCGCCGCGAGCGGGCTGACGCTACGCCCGGCGCGGATCACCTTGTGCGCCACCGGCCCCGCCTTGCTGTCGATGCGCGGCGACCGGATCGATTATGGGGCGCGAATCGCCCCGCTGCGGCTGGACGGCGCGATCGGCTCCAGCCCGCTCGCCTTCACGGCCGATTCGATCGCGTTGCGCGGCAAGGGCTTCGAGGCCAGCGGCGTGAAGGTGCGGATCGGGCCGGCGGATCGTCCTACCGCGCCGGACTTCGCGCGGGTGGAGGGGAGCTTCAACGGCGGCACCTTCCATGGCGGATCGGGCCGGATCGGCGCCGTCCCGCTGCTGCTGGGCGAGGCGGACGGAAAATGGCGCTTCGCCGATTCCGCGCTCAACCTATCCGGCGCGCTGACGGTGCGTGACGCGGACCCGGCCCAGCGCTTCCTCCCGCTCGCCGCGCGGGACGTGACGCTGCGGCTCGCCGATGGCGTCATCACGGTCGGCGGCGTGCTGCGCGAGCCGAAGAAAGGCGTGAAGGTCGCCGATGTCACCATCCGCCACACGCTCGCGAGCGGGAAGGGAAGCGCGCATCTCGCCGTGCCCGGCATCGCCTTCGGCAAGGACTTCCAGCCGGAGGAGCTGACCCCGGTCACTTATGGCGTGATCGCGGACGTGAACGGCACGGTTACGGGCGAGGGCGATATCGCGTGGGACGGCGAGCGCGTCACCTCCACCGGCACATTCCGCACCGCCGGCACCGATCTTGCCGCCGCCTTCGGCCCCGTCACAGGCATAAAGGGGGAGATTCGCTTCACCGACCTGCTCGCGCTGGAGAGCGCGCCGGGGCAGGTGGCGACGGTCGCCTCGATCAATCCCGGCGTGCCGGTGGAGGGCGGGCGGATCGTCTACCAGACGCTGGCGGGCACGCGCATCCGCATCGAAGGCGCGCGCTGGCCGTTCGCGGGCGGCGAACTCACGCTCGATCCGGCGACGCTCGATTTCTCCGCGCCCGAGGCGCATCGGCTCACCTTCCGGGTCAAGGGCGCGGAGGCGGCGCAATTCCTCCAGCAATTCGATTTCAAGAATCTCGACGCCACCGGCACGTTCGACGGGATGTTGCCGATCGCCTTCGACCAGTCCGGCGGGCGGATCGAGGGCGGGCATCTGGTGGCGCGCGAGGGCGGCGGCGGCATCGCTTATGTCGGCGAACTGACCGAGAAGGATCTCGGCACCTGGGGCAATATCGCGTTCCAGGCGCTGAAATCGCTGCGCTACAAGAGTCTCGACATCGTGATGGACGGCCCGCTCGCCGGCGAGATGGTGACGGAGGTGCGTTTCGCCGGTGTGTCCCAGGGGGAGGGCGCGAAATCGAACTTCCTGATCCGCCGGCTCCAGAAGCTGCCGTTCGTGTTCAACGTGCGGATCAAGGCGCCGTTTCGCGGGCTGCTCGATTCGGTGGCCTCCTTCTACGATCCCAGAAGATTGATCGAGCGCAACCTGCCCGCGTTGATCGAGCAGCAGCACCGGCAGGCCGTTCAGCCGCAGGAAAGCGAGAAAATGCCATGAGGAAATGGATGAAGGGAATTGCCGCGATCGTTCTGGCCGGCGGGATCGCCGGATGCGTGAACATCTCTGCGCCGGACAAGCCGATCGTGATAAATCTCAACATCAATGTGACGCAGGAAGTGGTATATCGCCTCGATGGAGAGGCGAAGTCGTTGATAAAGCAGAATCCGGGGATTTTTTAGGCCATGATGAAAAAGACCATCCTGATGCTCGCCGCCGCGGCGGCGCTGACCGGCCTTTCCGCCGCCGCCTCCGCGCAGCGCGATCCCGCTTATGCCGCCGCCCGCGCGCAAGGGAAGGTGGGCGAGCAGCCCGACGGCTATCTCGGCATCGTCGGCACGCCCACGCCGGAGCTGCGCGCGCTCGTCAATTCGATCAACATCCAGCGCAAGGCCGCCTATACGCAGAAGGCGCAATCCTCCGGCGCCACGGTGGAGCAGATGGCCTTCACCTCCGGCTGCAACCTGATCCAGCAGACCGCGCAGGGCGAGAAATACAGGACGCCCGGCGGCGAATGGGCCACGCGCGGGGCCGGCGCGCCGGAACGCGATTCGCGCTGCATCTGATCCGGCGCGCGCGGGGGGAGGGCCTTTCTCGACCCGACCGTTACCAAAGGGTGACGAAGTGTTGACACCCCCGGACCCCCCGGCTAACCGGACCGGGCCTTGGCGGGCTCGCCCTTTCGGCCTGACTGCGCCTGCCCGTCGCACGGGGAGAGCGCGAATGGCCGGAAACGAGTCCGAACCGGAAGACCTTGGCCAGGATGCGCGCCTGCAATCGCTCGACGAGCGCTTGCGGGTCGCGCAAAAGGACGAGGCGCTTCGGAAAGGCGCGGGCAAGGCGGAAGACGATGCGGGATACCGCCTCGGCAATCGCGTGCTCGCCGAGCTTGTAGGGGGTATGGCTGGCGGCGCGCTGATCGGTTGGGTGATCGATCGCTTCGCCGGAACATCTCCCTGGGGCCTGTTGGTGCTGCTCGCCCTCGGGACGATCGTCGCCTTCAGGAACATCATTCGGATTTCCCAGCGCCCGAAGTGACTTCGGGCGCTTTGTTCAAGGATTGAGCGAAGTGGCAGCCGGCGGCAAGATCGATCCGATGCACCAGTTCCTGGTGGAGCCGTTGTTCGGAACCCAGAACTGGTCGATCGCGGGCTACAATGTGGCCTTCACCAACTCCGCGGCGTGGATGTGCGTGGCGACGATCGCGCTGATCGCGTTCATGACCATGGGCACGCGCGGCGCGCTGATCCCCGGGCGCGGGCAGGTGATGGTGGAGGGCTTCGTCCGCTTCGTGGACAATATGCTTTCCGCGAATGTCGGGCCGGAGGGGAAGCGCTACGTCCCCTATATCTTCTCGCTGTTCATGTTCATCCTGTTCGCCAACGTGCTCGGCCTGTTGCCGCTGGGCCTGTTCGGCATCCATCCGTTCACCTTCACCAGCCATTTCACGATCACCGGCGTGCTGGCGATCATGAGCTTCTCGATCGTGCTGATCGTCGGCTTCTGGCGGCACGGCTTCCACTTCTTCAGCCTGTTCGTGCCGCACGGCACGCCGGTCTGGCTGCTGCCGCTCATTCCGCTGATCGAGTTCGTCTCGTTCATGGTGCGTCCGTTCAGCCTCGGCCTGCGACTGTTCGTCGCGATGACGGCGGGCCACGTGCTGCTGAAGGTGCTGGCGGGCTTCATCATCAATTCCGGCGCGGCGGGGATCGGCCCCGGCCTGTTCGTCGGCGTGCCCTCCTTCGTCCTGATGATCGGCATTTCCGCGCTGGAGCTGCTGGTGGCCGGCATCCAGGCCTATGTCTTTGCACTGCTGACCTCGCTCTACCTGAACGACGCGGTCAACCTGCACTGAGTTTTCCCAAGCGTTTTCAACCTTTCAACACTGGAGTTAATGATATGGATCCCGCAGCCGCCAAGCTCATCGGTGCCGGTCTCGCCGCGATCGGCGCCGGCATGGCCGCCATCGGCGTCGGCAACGTGTTCGGCTCGTTCCTTGAGGGCGCGCTGCGCAATCCGGGCGCGGCCGACGGCCAGCAGGGCCGCCTGTTCATCGGCTTCGCCGCGGCCGAGCTTCTCGGTCTGCTGTCGTTCGTCGTCGCGATGATCCTGATCTTCGTCGCGTAACGAGCTACAGCTTTCCCTTGGGCGGCCCGGCGCGTGACTGATGCGCGCCGGCCCGCCGAGGCAGGACGAACATGCCACAGATATCCCAGCTCGCCGCAACATACGCATCCCAGGTCTTCTGGCTGCTGCTGACGTTCGGCATCGTATTCTTCGTCGTCGGCCGCGGCATGCTGCCGAAGGTGCAGAAGACGATCGATTCGCGCGACAAATCCATCGCCGACGACCTCGCCGCCGCCTCCCGCGCGCGTGACGAGGCTGACAAGGCGGAGGAAGCATGGCGCCAGCGCGACCACGCCAATCGCGAGAAGGCGCAGGCCCTGGTCGCGGAGGCGCGTGCGCGTGCCGCCAAGGCGAGCGAGGCGACGCTCCACGCCGCCAACGAGGAGCAGGCGGCGAAGGTCGCGGCCGGCGAGGCGGAAGTCCGCGCCGCCACCGCGCGCGCCCTGTCCGAGATCGAGGCGGTCGCCGCCGAAGCCGCGCAGGAGATCGTCTCCCGCGTGTCCGGGGCGTCGGTGTCGCTGGATGATGCGAAGGGGGCCGTGAAGGCGGCGATGGCGAATGGCTGATCTGCTTATCCTTTCCGCCGCTGCCGCCGAGGGCGCGGAGCATGCTGCCGATCCGGCGTTGTTCGGTGTGCTGAACGGCACCGTCTGGGTGTCGATCGCGATGGCGGTGTTCATCGCGATCGTGATCTGGAAGGGCGGCGTGCGCGCCGTCACCGCGATGCTTGACCGGCAGATCGCCGACATCCGCAAGCAGCTCGACGAGGCCAAGAAGCTCCGCTCCGAGGCCGAGGCGCTGCGCGACGAATATGCGCGCAAGATCGCCGACGCGGAGAAGAACGCCGCCGAGATGGCGCATCAGGCCGAGCATGAGGCCGAAGCGGTGAGCGCGCAGGCGAAACTCGACGCCGCCGATCTGGTCCAGCGCCGCGCGAAGATGGCGGAGGACAAGATCGCCGCCGCCGAACGCGCCGCGATCGCCGAGGTTCGCGCCAAAACGGCCGACGCCGCCGCCAAGGCCGCCGGGGCGCTGATCGCCGAGCGGCATGGCGCGGATGCCGACAAGGCGCTGGTCAACCACACCATCGCGGGGCTTTCCCGCACGCATTGAACGGTTGTGTGGGTAGTGCTGGATGAGACGGGGCGGTCCTTGCGGGCCGCCCTGTTTCGTTTGGGGTAATCGGTGGACGGACATTGCGGCGTTTATTCAGAAAACGGCCGTTTTTCACCATCCCAGCTCGGCGTGCGATTCCAACCTGACGAGTTGCAGCGTTTCGTCGTCTGGTTTTCGATAAATCAAACTTGGTCGAAATGGATCAGGCCAAAGCCGCTGAGCTTCGCAGCCTTCATCGCTTCGCCAAAAACATCGGAGCAATTGACGTAGTTTCGCGTATAGTAAGGATCGCGCCACAGATGTCGGCTGCCGATGGCCTTCAGGCTGAACACGGCAACCTGCTTGGGAGTGACGGATTGATCGTAACGCCAACTACCACGCCGCATTCCCTCAACGGATTCGTGATAAAGTTCCGGTTTAGGTCCCCAGGTTATCGTGGTGTGTTCAGGATCGAGACTATCGATCAGTTGACAGCATATGAACCAGTAGAAAGTCGCGAAGGGTGCTTCGTCCTTCGCGTGGAGCATCTCAACCGGCAAAAACTGGTGGGCGCTGGGTTCGAACTGCTCGACAAGATCGCGAAATTTTTCCGATACTAACATCACTTCGTTGTTGCCCATGGCATAGTCGGCGGGCAGCTTGGTCTTGCTCTTCCATAGCATTGCCTTCGGGGTACTGTCGGGCACAAGTGGATAGCCATACCCCGTCAGGGTGTTTCGCTTAGCTCTCGCAATGAGGTCAACACTCTCCGGGTGCAGAAATTCCAGCTTGTCCCAAGCGCCTTGCTTCTCGCCGATCACCTCATGGTTGGGCGATGTCCCAAAAATACTTACTCTGCCGACCGAATAAACCATCGCGCCGCCTCCCGCGCATCCCCCTAGCACGATCTGCCCTCTATTCGGTTAACCGTCCGGCAAACCCTCATTTTCGAGACGAATCGGTCAGTCAGCCCCGGAAAAGCACCATTATTGCTCCGGATGTGTGAAAATCCGTCTCAAATTCTATGTAGAGAAAAGTGTGGGCAGCTATTGCGCGCAGCCAAACGCATTTCCGCCCAACCTAGACAACAAAAAAGCCCGCCGGATCGCTCCGGCGGGCCTTCTCGCAATCCCGAAGGGGAGAGGGCGCGTTACGCCTGCTCCGCTTCCTCCGGCTGGGCCTCGGCGGTGGCGCCCGGCTCGGCGTTGGGATCGTAGTCCTCGGTGAAGCCGCCCTGATCGCGGCCTTCCTCGAACATCTGCGCGGTCACGTCCACGCCCGACGCCTGAAGCTCGGCTTCCTCCGGCGAGCGGGCGACGTTAACCTTCACCGTCACCGACACTTCCGGATGCAGCGCGACCTTCACGTCGCTCACGCCGATCGCCTTGATCGGGCGGTCGAGCACGACCTGGCTCTTGGCGACCTTGTGGCCATCGGCCACCAGCGCCTCGATGATGTCGCGTACCGCGACCGAGCCGTAGAGCTGGCCGGTGTTCGACGCCTGACGGATGATCGTCACGGACACGTCGTTGAAGCCCTTCGCCTCCTTCTCGGCGTCGACGCGGCGGTTCGCGTTCTCGGCCTCGATGCGGGCGCGGTTGGCCTCGAACACCTTGCGGTTGGCTTCGTTGGCGCGCAGCGCCTTCTTGTTCGGCAGCAGGTAGTTGCGGGCGAAGCCGTCCTTCACCTTCACAACATCGCCGATGGTGCCGAGCTTCTCGATGCGCTCAAGCAGAATCACGTCCATTAGAGCGCTCCTTACTTCACGACGTAGGGCAGCAGGCCCAGGTGACGCGCGCGCTTGATCGCCTGGGCGAGTTCGCGCTGCTTCTTCGCCGACACGCTGGTGATGCGCGACGGCACGATCTTGCCACGCTCGGACACGAAGCCCTGGAGCAGCCGGACGTCCTTATAGTCGATCCGGGGCGCGTCCTTCGCGGAGAAGGGGCAGCTCTTGCGGCGGCGGAAGAACGGGCGGGCCATTATGCAACTTCCTCTTCACGGTCACGACGCGGGCGGTCGCCGCCACGCTCGGCGCGGCGCTCGCGGTCGCGCTCCTGCTTGCGCATCATCACCGACGGGCCGCTCTCATGCGCGTCGACCTTGATGGTCATGTAGCGGATGATGTCCTCGTTGATCTGGTTCTGGCGCTCCAGCTCGGCGACGGTATCGCCGGGGGCGTCGATCTCGAGCATCACGTAATGCGCCTTGCGGTTCTTCGCGATGCGATAGGCGAGGCTGCGAAGGCCCCAGGTCTCGGTCTTGACGACCTTGCCTTCATGGGCTTCGACGATCTTGGTGGCGGCTTCCGCCAGCGCGTCCACTTGCGCCTGCGCCAGATCCTGACGCGCAAGGAACACGTGCTCGTAAAGAGCCATCTGCTTTCCTTCGTTGGCCGATCGCTGACATGGCCCCATGCCATGCCCCTCCGGCTGTCGTCTCAACATGCGTTGCCACGGGCGGAATCGCCTGCAGCAAGGGGCGCTCATAGCCGAAACCGGCGGAAAGGCAAGCCGGCGAGGTTGACCCGGCACGGCTCCGGCGCATAACCGCCCGCTGAAATCCAAGGGAGGCATCATGCGCGCGTTCATCTTTCCGGGGCAGGGGAGCCAGTCGGTCGGCATGGGGAAGGCGCTGGCCGAAGCCAGCCCGCATGCGCGCGAGGTGTTCCAGGAGGTGGACGAGGCGCTGGGCCAGAACCTGTTCCGCCTGATGACGGAAGGCCCGGCGGAGGACCTGACCCTCACCGAGAACGCCCAGCCAGCGATCATGGCGAACGCCATCGCCACCTTGCGCGTGCTGGAGCGCGAGGGCGGCGTGTCGCTGGCCGACAAGGCGGATTTCGTCGCGGGCCACTCGCTCGGCGAATATAGTGCCTTGTGCGCGGCGGGGACGTTCGATCTCGCCACGACCGCCCGGCTGCTGAAGCTGCGTGGGCAGGCGATGCAGGCAGCGGTGCCGGTAGGCGAGGGCGCGATGGCGGCCCTGCTCGGCGCCGACCTCGAGAAAGCGCAGGCGATCGCCGCCGCGGCCGCCGAGGGGCAGGTGTGCACCGTCGCCAACGACAATGATCCCACGCAGGTGGTCATCAGCGGGGCGAAGGACGCGATCGACCGCGCGGTTGCCATCGCCAGGGATCATGGTGCGAAGCGCGCGTTGCTGCTGCCCGTGTCCGCGCCCTTCCACTGCCCGCTGATGCAGCCCGCCGCCGATGCGATGGAAAAGGCGCTGGCCGAAGCGCGCCTCTCCGCGCCGCTGGTGCCGCTTTACTGCAACGTTGATGCGGCGCCGGTGAGCGACGTGGAGGCGATCCGCGCGGGCCTCGTGCGGCAGGTGACGGGCATGGTGCGTTGGCGCGAATCGGTGCTGGCGATGCAGGCGGCTGGCGTTGGCGCGTTCGTGGAGTTCGGCGGCAAGGTGCTCGGCCCGATGGTGAAGCGCATCGCGCCCGACGCCGAACCCGTCAGCATTGTGACGATGGACGATATCGAGGCGCTGCTCAAGGCGCTCTGAGGAGACACAGGAAATGTTCGACCTTACAGGCATGACCGCGCTGGTGACAGGCGCGTCCGGCGGAATCGGCTCCGCGATCGCGCGCGGGCTGGCGGCGCAGGGCGCGCGGCTGGCGGTTTCCGGCTCCAATGCGGAGAAGCTGGAGGCGTTCCGCGCCAGCCTCGGCGGCGATCATGTCGCGGTGGTCGCGGATCTTTCCGATCCCGCATCGGTGGACGCGCTGGTGCCGGCGGCCGTGGAGGCCCTGGGCGGGCGACTCGACATCCTGGTCAACAACGCGGGCATCACGCGCGACAATCTGGCGATGCGGATGAAGGACGAGGAGTGGCAGCAGGTCATCTCCGTCAACCTCGAAGCCGCCTTCCGCCTGATTCGCGCGGCTGCCAAGCCGATGATGAAGCAGCGTTTCGGCCGCGTGATCTCCATCACTTCGGTCGTCGGACAGACCGGCAATCCCGGCCAGGCGAATTATGCCGCGTCCAAGGCGGGGCTGGTGGGCATGTCCAAGGCGCTGGCGCAGGAACTGGCGAGCCGCAACATCACCGTGAACTGCGTCGCCCCCGGCTTCATCCGCTCCGCGATGACCGATGTGCTGCCGGAGGCGCAGAAAACCGCGCTTCTCGGCAAGATTCCCGCCGGCGATCTGGGCGCGGGAGAGGATATCGCGGCGGCCGTCGTCTATCTCGCGTCGAAGGAAGCGGGCTATGTCACGGGCCAGACGTTGCATGTGAATGGCGGCATGGCGATGGTGTGATGTCGTGCTAGGCTTGCCATGGGCGGCAAGCCGTTCTAGCTGCGTTCAGCAATCAATAACCCCCAACTACATGAGGGACGGAATAATGAGCGAGACCGCCGACCGCGTGAAGAAGATCGTCGTCGAGCATCTCGGCGTCGAAGCCGACAAGGTGACGGAGGACGCCAGCTTCATCGACGATCTCGGTGCCGACAGTCTCGACATCGTCGAGCTGGTGATGGCGTTCGAGGAAGAATTCGGTGTTGAGATCCCCGATGACGCCGCCGAGAAGATCACGACCGTGAAGGACGCGATCACCTATATCGACGAGCACAAGGGCTGATCTTTAGCCCAATACTGTCCAATCGGCCCTGAGCGTGTCGAGGGGCTGCCGCGGGCCGGAAACGGTTGCGCGGCAGGACAGGGCTTCGGCAGGCTCAGCCCCGCAATGGGCTGGGCCTGTTGTCATATTTCGGAGAGTTTCGCATGCGCCGCGTCGTCGTCACTGGTCTTGGCCTCGTCACCCCGCTGGGTGCGGATGTCGAGACGGCCTGGGCCAACATCATCGCCGCCCGCTCGGGGGCGGGGCCTATCACCCGCTTCGATGCGTCGGATCAGAAATGCCGCATCGCCTGCGAGGTGAAGCCGGCCGATCACGAATATGGCTTCGATCCGTCGAAGCGCGTCGATCACAAGATCCAGCGGCAGGTCGATCCGTTCATCATCTACGGCATCGACGCGGCGGGGCAGGCGCTGGAAGACGCCGGCCTGATCGGGATGAGCGAGGCGGAGCGTTTCCGCGCCGGCTGCTCGATCGGCGCGGGCATCGGCGGCCTGCCGGGCATCGCGAGCGAATCGATCGTCTGCCATGAAAAGGGGCCGGGCCGCGTCTCGCCGCATTTCGTGCACGGGCGGCTCATCAACCTGATCTCCGGCCAGGTCTCGATCAAATACGGCCTGATGGGGCCGAATCACGCGGTCGTCACGGCCTGCTCCACCGGCGCGCATTCGATCGGCGACGCCGCGCGGATGATCGCGATGGACGATGCCGACGTGATGCTGGCGGGCGGCGCGGAAGGCGCGATCTGCCCGCTCGGCATCGCGGGATTCGCGCAGGCGCGCGCGCTCTCCACCGGCTTCAACGACACGCCGGAAAAGGCCAGCCGTCCCTATGACCGCGATCGCGACGGCTTCGTGATGGGCGAGGGCGCGGGCGTCGTGGTGCTGGAGGAATATGAGCGGGCCAAGGCGCGCGGCGCGAAAATCTATGCCGAGGTGATCGGCTACGGCCTGTCGGGCGACGCCTATCACGTCACCGCGCCGCACCCGGAAGGATCGGGCGCGTTCCGCTCGATGGAGATGGCGATGCGCAAGAGCGGCCTCGCGCTCTCCGACATCGACTATATCAACGCGCACGGCACCTCCACGCCGCTGGGCGACGAGCTGGAGCTGGGCGCGGTGCGCCGCCTGTTCGGCGATGCGATCGGCGGACTTTCCATGTCCTCCACCAAGTCTGCGATCGGGCATCTGCTGGGCGGCGCGGGCGCGGTCGAATCGATCTTCTGCATTCTCGCGCTGCGCGATCAGATCGTGCCGCCGACGCTGAACCTCGATAACCCCAGCGAGAATTGCGCGGGCGTCGATCTCGTGCCGCATGTCGCGAAGAAGCGGCAGGTGCGCGCGGTGCTGAACAATTCGTTCGGTTTCGGCGGCACCAACGCCTCGCTGGTGATGAAGGCCGTATAAATTCTCCCTGTCGTCATGCCGGGCTTGACCCGGCATCCAGAGCCAAGACACCATCGCGCGTTGCTCTGGATGCCGGATCAGGTCCGGCATGACGTTTGACGATGGCGGCAGGCTCGGCACGGACGGAGAATAGGGCGGTGAGAAGGCTCGGTTGCCTTGGAACGCTGGTCGTGCTGCTGGGCGTCGTCACGCTCGGCTGGCTGGCGCATGACTGGACCGGCGCGGGTCCGGCGAGCAAGCCGGTCGCGGTGATCGTGCCGGAGGGTGCGACCCTCGCCCGCGCAGCGAGCGAGCTTCAGAAGGCCGGCGCGATCCGCTCCGCGACGCGTTTCCGCGGCTTCGCGCGGCTGTTCGGTAACGGGCAGGCGATCAAGGCTGGCGAATATGCCATCCCCGCCCACGCCAGCGCGTCCGACGTGCTGGCGCTGTTGCAGGAAGGCAAGGTCCGTCAGCGGCTGATCCCGGTGCCGGAGGGCTATCCCTCGATCCTGGTCCACGAAGCGCTGATGAAGGCCGACGGGCTGGTCGGCGACGTGCCGGTGCCCGCCGAAGGCTCGATCCTGCCAGACAGCTACGCCTATCAGAAGGGCGACACGCGCGCCTCGGTCGTGGCGCGGATGCAGAAGGCGATGCGCGATTATCTCGCCGCCGCGTGGAAACGCCGCAAGCCCGGCATCGCGGTGACGACGCCGGAACAGGCGATCATCCTGGCCTCGATCGTGGAGAAGGAGACAGGCAAGCCGAGCGAGCGGCGCGAGGTGGCGGCGGTCTACGCCAACCGCCTGAAGCGCGGGATGCCGTTGCAGGCGGACCCGACCGTCATCTACCCGATCACAAAGGGCAAGCCGCTCGGGCGGCGCATCCTGCAATCGGAACTGCGCGCGAAGAACGGCTATAACACCTATGCCCAGCCGGGCTTGCCGATCGGCCCGATCGCCAATCCGGGGCGCGCCTCGATCGAGGCGGTGCTCGATCCCGCACAGACGGCCGCGCTCTATTTCGTGGCGGACGGCACGGGCGGCCATGTCTTCGCCAACACGCTCGACCAGCATAATGCCAATGTAAAGAAATGGTATGCGATCCGCCGCGCGCGCGGGGAGATGTAGTCCGACGCGCCCAACCGGACCGTGACAAATCGAAGTCAGCCACTATATGCGGCCCCGCATCATTGCGGGCCTTGCGGACATGTTCACGACTCATCCCTTCGACGACGATCATCTCCGAGAGGAATGCGGCATCTTCGGCGTTTCCGGTGCTGAAAGCGCTGCGGCGCTGGTGGCGCTGGGCCTTCACGCGCTCCAGCATCGCGGGCAGGAGGCGGCCGGCATCACCACCTTCGACGGCGCGCAATTCCACACGCATCGCGCGATGGGGCATGTGGCCGGCAATTTCGATCGCGACGAGGTGATTCGCGCATTGCCCGGCACCGTCGCCTGCGGCCATGTCCGCTATTCGACGACCGGGGAGACGGCGCTCCGCAACGTCCAGCCGCTCTATGCCGAGCTTGCTTCCGGCGGTTTCGCGGTGGCGCATAACGGCAATATCTCCAATGCGATGCGCCTGCGCCGCGAATTGGTGCGGCGCGGATCGATCTTCCAGTCCACCAGCGACACGGAGACGATCATCCACCTCGTCGCCACTTCCAGCTACCGTTCGCTGCTCGATCGCTTCATCGATGCGCTGCGCCAGGTGGAGGGCGCCTATTCGCTGATCGTGATGACGCCGGAGGGGATGATCGCCTGCCGCGATCCGCTCGGCATCCGTCCGCTGGTGATGGGCAAGCTGGGCGATTCGATCATCTTCGCCTCCGAAACCGTGGCGCTGGACGTGGTGGGCGCGGAATTCGTCCGTTCCGTGGAGCCGGGCGAGCTGGTGATCGTGCAGGGCACGGAGATGCGCTCGATCCGCCCCTTCGAATCGGCCTCGGCGCGGCCCTGCATCTTCGAATGGGTCTATTTCTCGCGGCCGGATTCGATCGTGGACGACCATTCGGTCTATTCGGTGCGCAAGGCGATCGGCGCGCAACTGGCGATCGAATCGCCGGTGGAGGCGGATCTGGTGATCCCGGTGCCGGATTCGGGCGTGCCCGCCGCGATCGGCTATGCCCAGCAATCGGGCATTCCGTTCGAGCTTGGCATCATCCGCTCCCATTATGTCGGCCGCACCTTCATCCAGCCGGGCGACAAGGTGCGCCATCTGGGCGTGAAGCTGAAGCACAACGCCAATCGCGCGCTGATCGCGGGCAAGCGCGTGGTGCTGATCGACGATTCGATCGTGCGTGGCACCACCAGCCTGAAGATCGTGCAGATGATGCGCGAGGCCGGCGCGGCCGAAGTGCACATGCGCATCGCCAGCCCGCCGACCAAGCATAGCTGCTTCTATGGCGTCGACACGCCGGAGCGGGCGAAGCTGCTCGCGGCGAAGCTCGATCTGGGCGCGATGACCGATTTCATCCACGCCGATACGCTGGGCTTCGTCACGATCGACGGCCTCTACAAGGCGCTGGGCGAGGCCGGGCGCTCGGGCACGCCGAAATATTGCGACGCCTGCTTCACGGGCGATTATCCCACCACGCTGACCGATCATGACGAGCTGGCCGAAGTGGACCAGTTCGCGCTGCTCGAGGAGCGGGTGGCCTGATCCTTCGGGCCTGTGCGGGGTGATGGACCCCGGAACAACATATCCGGTGATGAAGATGACCAAGCCTCTTTCGAACAAGCTCGCCCTCGTCACGGGCGCCTCGCGCGGGATCGGCCCGACCGCGCTCGCGTTGGCGGCGGAGGGCGCGCACGTCGTTCTCACCGCGCGCGCCGCCAAGGAGCTGGAGGCGGTGGAGGAGGCGATCTTCAACGCCGGCGGCTCGGCGACGATCGCGCCGCTCGACCTCACAGAGACGGACGCCATCGCCCGGCTGGCGGCGGCGGTGGCGGAGCGGTGGCAGGCGCTGGACGTGCTGGTGCTCAATGCCGCGACGCTCGGCTCGCTGGCGGCGGTGCCAGCGATCGACGCGAAGGAGCTGGCGGCGGTGCTGACGCTCAACGTGTCCGCGCAGGTGGCGCTGATCCAGGCGTTCGATCCGCTGCTGCGCCGTGCGGAAGCCGGGAAGGTGATCGCGCTCACCTCGTCTGTCGGGCGCAATCCGCGCGCTTATTGGGGCGCTTACGGCGCATCCAAGGCGGCGCTGGAGACTTTGGTTTCGGCCTATGGCGACGAGGTCGAATCGATCAGCCGCATCCGCACCGCGATCGTCGATCCGGGCGCGACGCGGACGAAGATGCGCGCGCGCGCCTATCCGGGCGAGGATCCCGCATCGGTGAAGGCCCCGGAAGTGGTGGCGGAACGCATCGCCGCGCTGGCCGTCGCCGGCTTCGAGGCGAACCATTTCGAGCGCGTCGGATAAGCTTGGCGAACACGCTTCCGCGATCTAACGCGAAGGCGATGCTGTTTCCGCCCGAAACCTGCCCCCGGATCGTCGTCAAGATCGGCTCCGCCCTGCTCGTCGATGGCGAGGGCGGCGTGCGCCGCGCGTGGCTGGAGGGCATCGCCGCCGATATCGCGGAGCGCGCGCGGGGCGGACAGCAGGTGGCGGTCGTCTCCTCCGGTGCGATCGCGTTGGGCGCGCGGCGGCTCAAGCTGCCCAAGGGGGGCCGCGCCAGCCTTGAAGACGCGCAGGCGGCGGCCGCGACCGGGCAGATCGCGCTCGGCCAGACATGGGCGGAGGTGCTGGGCGCGCAGGGGCTGACGGCGGCGCAGATACTCGTGACGCTGGACGATCTGGAGGATCGCCGCCGATATCTCAACGCATCGGCCACTCTGGGGCGGCTGCTGCAACTGGGCGTCGTGCCGGTCATCAACGAGAATGACAGCGTGGCGACCGAGGAGATCCGCTTCGGCGACAACGACCGGCTGGCAGCGCGGGTCGCGCAGGCGGCGGGCGCGCAGGGCGTGGTTCTGCTCTCTGACATCGACGGGCTATACGATCGCAACCCGGCGCTACCCGGCGCCCAGCACATCGCGCGGGTCGAGCGGATCGATGCGCGAATCAGCGCGATGGCGGACACCGGCTCGGCCTCCGGCATGGGATCGGGCGGCATGGTTTCGAAGATACAGGCGGCGCGGATCGCTGGCGGCGCCGGCGTGGCGCTGGCGATCGCCTCCGGCCGGATCGAGCGGCCGCTGTCGGTCGAGGCGCGGCATACGCTCTTCGTGCCGGAGAAGCGCGCGCGGGCGCGCAAGGCATGGCTCGCCGGGCGGCTGACCGTGCGCGGCGCGATCATGATCGATGCCGGCGCGGTGCAGGCGCTGGAGGCCGGACGCAGCCTGCTCGCGGCCGGGGCGACGGGGGTCGAGGGCCGCTTCGCGCGCGGAGACGTGGTGACGATCGAGGGGCCGGACGGTGCGATCGCGCGTGGCCTAGCCGAATATGACGCGGCGGAGGTCGCGCGCCTGCTCGGCCGGCGGAGCGAGGAGCAGGAGGCGATCCTTGGCTATGCCCCGCGCGCCGCACTGGTCCACCGCAACCATATGGCGTTGCTGTGATCCTCGCGCTGACCGGCGGGACGGGCTTCGTCGGCGGCCATGTCATCCGCCGTGCGCTGGAAGCCGGGCATGAGGTGCGTGCGCTCGCCCGCCGCCAGCAGCCCGTGCGCGATGGAGTGACGTGGATCGCGGGCGCGCTGGGTGACGCGGATGCGCTGGCCGCGCTGGCCGATGGCGCGGATGCGGTGATCCATATCGCGGGCGTGGTGAATTCGGATCGCGCCGGTTTCGTCGCGGGCAATATCGACGGCACGCGCGCAATCGTCTCCGCCTGCGCTGCCGGATGCCGCTTCGTCCATGTCTCCTCGCTGTCGGCGCGCGAGCCGCAGCTTTCGATCTACGGCTGGTCGAAGCGGGAGGCGGAAAGCGTCGTCGCGGCCTCGGCGCTCGCGTGGGACATGGTGCGCCCGCCCGCCATCTACGGCCCCGGCGACATGGACATGCTGGACATATTCCGCTTCGCTTCGCGCGGGGTTTCGATCACGCCGCCGGCCGGGCTGCTGTCGATCATCCACGTCGACGATCTCGCGCGCCTGCTGGTCCGGCTCGCGGAGGTGCCCGCGACGCATGCCATCTATGAGGTCGATGACGGGCGGCAGGGCGGCTGGACGCAGCGCGGCTTCGCGGAGGCAATCGGCGTGGCGGTCGGCCGCCGCGTCCGCCCGGTCGCGTTGCCGCCCGGCGTGATGCGGATCGGGGCGCGGATCGACCGGCTGCTGCGCCGCGAGCAAGCCAGGCTGACCGCCGATCGCGTGGCCTATTTCTGCCACCCGGACTGGACGGTCGATCCCCTCCGCCGCCCGCCGCCCGAATTGTGGGAACCGCGAATCGCGGGGGAAACAGGCCTCAGGGAAACGGCGGAAAGCTATCGCGCGGCGGGATTGTTGAAATAGCCCTGCCCGGGCAGGGAAGCGCTACCGCAGTCCCGCCGCCGCCCGTGCGCGCGCTTCCACTTCGTCCATGCCCGCGCCCCTGGGCGTCACCCAGCTTCCGCCGACGCACAGCACCGGATCGAACGCCAGCCATTCCGGCGCGCTTACCTCGGTGATGCCGCCGGTTGGGCAGAAGCGGCATTGGTGGAAGGGCCCGGCGAGCGCCTTCAGCCCCTTCAGCCCGCCGCTCGTCTCCGCCGGGAAGAATTTGAAATGGGAAAGGCCCATGTCCAGCCCGCGCATGATGTCCCCAGCCGTCGCCACGCCGGGGAGGAGGGGCAGGCCGCGCTCGATCGCCGGCCGCGCCACGGTTTCGGTAAGGCCGGGCGAGACGATGAATTCCGCGCCGGCCTCCATCACCTGCTCCACCTGCGCGGCGGAAACCACCGTGCCCGCGCCGACGATCGCGCCGGGCACCCGCTTCATCTCCCGGATCGCGTCGAGCGCGGCGGGCGTGCGCAACGTCACCTCCAGCACGCGCAGGCCGCCCGCCACCAGCGCCTCCGCGAGCGGACGGGCGCTTGCCGCATCCTCCACCACCAGCACGGGGATGACCGGGCTGGCGCGCATCACGGCTTCGATCGCGGGGACGGTCATAGGTGATGCTCCTGGGCAAAGGCGGCCGCGGCGCCGAACAGGCCGGGCTGGGGGTGCGTGATGAGCTTTACGGGGATGGACGCCATCATCGACTGGAACCGCCCCTTGGCGACGAAGCGATGGCCGAAGCCGGAGCGGAGCAACTTGTCCTTGATCCGCAAGCCCAGGCCGCCAGCGATCACCACCGCTTTCGCGCCGTGCGCCAGCGCCAGATCGCCCGCCACCGCGCCGAGCGCGAGGCAGAAGCGATCGAGCGCGGCGAGCGCGATCGGATCGGTGCCGTCCAGCGCCTCCCGCCAGATCGTGGTGTCGTCGCGGCTGGGGACGTTGCGCCCCTCCATCTCCGCCAGCATCTCATAGATGGCGACGATCCCCGGGCCAGCGCAGATCCGCTCGGTGGAAACGCGGGTGAAGGTCTTGCGCAGCTTCTTGACCAGCGCGTCCTCTATCCCGTCGAGCGGCGCATAATCGACATGCCCGCCCTCCGTGGCGAGGACGTGGTAGCGGCCGCCGGCGTGGAGCACCTGCGCGACGCCCAGCCCGGTGCCGGGGCCGCAGACGGTGGTGACGCCCTGCTGCGGCAGGGGCGTGTCCGGTCCGCACAGATGCTCGAACTGGTCGGGCGGAAGCTGCGCCACCGCATGGCCGACGGCGCCGAAATCGTTGATGATCGTATAGATGTCCGCGCCCAGTCGCTCCGGGATCAGCGAAGGGCGGATCACCCAGGGATTGTTGGTCAGCCGGATCACGTCGCCGGTGATCGGCGAGGCGACGGAGATGGCGACAGCCTTGGGGGCAGGGCGACCCAGCCCGGCGGCGAAAGCCTGCCACGCCGTTTGTAGCGAGACATGCTCGGCCGTCTTGAGCGTTACCGGCTCGGCCAGATGGATCACTCGCCCTCCGGCCACCTCCGCGATGGCGAAGCGTGCATGAGTGCCTCCGATATCGACCGCAACGACTTCCATCCTGTCTCCATATCCCTCTTTTTACAGCCCTGCGCCGGCCAACACCGCGCTCGCGCCCCTCTCGGCCTCGTCGGCCAGCCCCCGGAACATGCCGAACAGCTCCCGGCCGAAGCCTTCCGCCGGCGCGGGGGCGGGGGCCTGCACGCGCGCCGCAAGCTCGGCCGGATCGACCAGCATGTCGAGCGTCCCCGCCACGGCGTCCAGCCGCACCATGTCCCCGTCGCGGATCAATCCGATCGCGCCGCCGCCCAATGCCTCGGGCGAGACGTGGATCGCGCACGGCACCTTGCCGCTCGCGCCGGACATGCGGCCGTCGGTGACGAGCGCCACGCGGAAGCCCCTGTTCTGCAATACGCCGAGCGGCGGGGTGAGCTTGTGCAACTCCGGCATCCCGTTGGCGCGCGGCCCCTGATAACGGACGACGACCACCACGTCGCGCTCCAGTTCGCCGCGCTGGAAAGCGTCGAGCACCTCGTGCTGGTCGTGGAACACGCGCGCCGGGGCCTCGACGATCCAGCGCTCGCGCTCGACGGCGGAGACCTTGATGCAGGCGCGGCCGATGTTGCCGGTGAGGATGCGCATCCCGCCGTCCGGGGAGAAGGGCGTGGTGGCGGGGCGCAGGATCGTCTCGTCCCCGCTCGCGCCCGGATCGCGCCACGCCAGCTTTTCGCCTTCCAGCGCGGGCTTGCGCGCGGCGTCCGCCAGCGTTCCGCCGCCCGCCGTCAGGATGTCGCCGTGGAGATAGCCGCCCGCGATCAGCTCGCGGATCACGAAGGGCATCCCGCCCGCCGCCTCGAAGGCGTTCACGTCCGCCGAGCCGTTGGGATAGACGCGCGCGATCAGCGGCACGGCGGCGGAGAGGCGGTCGAAATCCTCCCAGTCGATCACGATCCCCGCCGCGCGCGCGATCGCGGGGACATGGAGCAGGTGGTTGGTCGATCCGCCGGTCGCCAGCAGCCCGACCGCCGCGTTGACGATCGCGCGCTCGTCCACGCACGCGCCCAGCGGACGGTAGTCCGCCCCGCGCCAGCCCAGCCCGGCGACGCGATGCACGGCGGCGCGGGTCAGTTCCTGCCGCAATTTCGTGTTCGGGTTGACGAAGGCCGCGCCGGGGATGTGCAGCCCCATCACCTCCATCATCATCTGGTTGGTGTTGGCGGTGCCGTAAAAGGTGCAGGTGCCGCGATCGTGATAGGCGGCGATCTCGCTGTCGAGCAGCTCCTTGCGCGAGGCCTCGCCGGTGGCGAAGCGCTCGCGCACCGCCGCCTTGTCCTTGTTGGCGAGGCCGGATGGCATCGGGCCGCCCGGCACCAGCAGCATCGGCAGATGGCCGAAGCGCAAGGCCCCCATCAGCAGCCCCGGCACGATCTTGTCGCAGATGCCGAGCAGCAGCGCGCCCTCGAACGTGCCGTGCGACAGCGCCACGGCGGTGGCCAAGGCGATCGTGTCGCGGCTGAACAGGGACAGCTCCATGCCCGGATAGCCCTGCGTCACGCCGTCGCACATCGCGGGCACGCCGCCGGCCACCTGCGCGGTCGCGCCCACCTCGCGCGCCCAGAGCTTCATCAGCTCCGGATAGCGGTAATAGACCGCATGGGCGGAGAGCATGTCGTTATAGGCGGTGACGATGCCGATGTTCATGCCCGTATCGGCTTTCATCGCCTCCCGATCCTCCGGCGTGCCGGCATAGGCATGGGCGAGGTTGGCGCAGCCGAGCTGCGGCCTGCCGATCCATGTCTCGCGCTGGCGATCGAGCAGCGCGAGATAACGCGCGCGGCTCTCCCGGCTGCGCTCGATGATGCGATCGGTGACAGCGTTGACAGTCGGGTTCATGGCATCATCTGGTCGATTGGGAAGGAGGATGGGTTGCTTATACCCGTTCGCGCGGGCGGAACGGGAAATAATCTTTCCCGAGCGCGATTCAGGGCGCCCAGTGGATATCCACCGGCAGCTCCGCGTCCGCCAGCACGCGCCCAATCGGATAGGGGGAGCCGGCGCCCTCGGCGATGGCGTCCTCGATCACTTTCTTCTTCGCGCCGCCGGTGATGGCGATCATCAGCGCGCGCGCGGTCACGATGCCCTGGCGCGAGATGGTGACGCGCGCCACCGGCGCTTCCGGCGGCAAGGGATCGGGCATCACGCCGAGCGCGCGCCGCTCGCGCGGGCCGTTCAGCGCCTCGTCATAGTCCGGGCCGGGGAAGATGGAGGCGGTATGCCCGTCGCCGCCCACGCCCAGCAGGCAGAGGTCCAGCGGCCAGTGCAGATCCTGCATCAGCGCGTCGGCGGAGCGCCCGGCCGCCTTATAGTCGTCCACCGCCTTGGGGACGATCGGGATCACCCGCGCGCCCTTGGGGATGAAGGTCTTGCCGATCATCGTGACGTTCGACAGCGGATCGCCCAGCGGCACGATGCGCTCGTCGGTGGGAACGATCGTCACGCGCTTCCAGTCGATCTTCGCGGCGGCGAGCCTGGCGTAGATCGGGGCAGGGGTCTTGCCGCCCGCCAGCGCGATCACCGCCGCGCCGCGCGCCTCGATCGCGCTTTCGATGATGAAGCCGATGTCGCCCGCGACGGCTTCGGCCATCTCGGCCGCGTCGTCATATTCCCACCATTCGATTTCGTCGCTCATGTCTTTTCTCTGTTTGCGAAATGCGCTGAAGGCGCGTTTCGTGCGGCACCGGCCCGGTGCCGCCCATCATAATCAATCGTCCTGCCAGGTCACGCCGTCGCGCTCGGTGAGCGCGATCGCGGCGGACGGCCCCCATGTGCCGGCGGGATAATCCTTCGGTTTCATTCCATTGGCAGCCCAGCCGGCGCGGATCGCGTCGATCCACGTCCATTGCGCCTCCACCTCGTCGCGGCGGACGAACAGGGTCTGGTCGCCCTCGATCAGGTCGAGCAACAGCCGCTCATAGGCGATGCGGCGGCGCGTGCCCGCGAATTCGGCGTCGAGGCTGAGGTTCAGCGGCACCTCGCGCAGGTGGATGCCGTCACGATCCAGCCCCGGCTCCTTCGCCATCACGAGGAGCTGGACATATTCCTCCGGCTGGAGGCGGATGATGAGCATGTTCGGTTGCAGCACCCCGCCGCGCCCGGCGAACATCGAATGCGGCACCGGCTTGAACTGGATCGCGATCTCGGACCGGCGGACCGGCATCCTCTTGCCCGTGCGGAGGTAGAAGGGCACGCCCTGCCAGCGCCAGTTATCGACATGCGCCTTGATCGCGACGAACGTCTCGGTGTTCGAATCGCGTCCAAGCTCCTCGTCGTAACCCTTTACGATCTCGCCATTTACCGCGCCGCGGGTATATTGGCCGATCACCGTGCAGCTCGGCACGTCCTCCGCCTTCATCTGGCGGAGCGAGCGGAACACCTTGGCCTTTTCGTCGCGGATCGCGCTTGTATCATAGCGCGCTGGCGGCTCCATCGCGACGAGCGCCACGAGTTGCAGGATATGGTTCGCCACCATGTCGCGCAGCGCGCCCGCGCCGTCATAATAGCTGGCGCGATCCTCCAGCCCGACCGTTTCGGACACGGTGATCTGGATGTTGTCGATCCCGCGCGCGTTCCACACCGGCTCGAAGAAGGAATTGCCGAAGCGCAGCGCGAGGATGTTCTGCACCGTCTCCTTGCCGAGATAGTGATCGATGCGGAAGATGCGCTCCTCGGGAAAGACCTGCGCGACCGTGTCGTTGATCTCCCGGCTGGATTCGAGATCATAGCCCAGCGGCTTCTCCAGCCCGATCCGCACCGTCTCGCCCGCCAGCCCGACGGATTCGAGGCCCTTCACCGCCGGCTCGAACAGCGACGGCGCGGTGGAGAGATAGATCGCCAGACCCCCGGAAATATCCCCCACCTTGTCGGCCAGCGGGCGGAACGTCTCGGCCTTCGACAGATCGACCGGCTGGAAGAACAGGCGATCCAGGAAGCCGGCCAGCGCCTTTTCGTCCTTGCGGTCGGCGGGGAGGAATTCGTCCAGCGCCTTGTGCGCGAAGGCGCGGAAGCCCGCATCGTCCAGATCGGACCGCGCGGAGCCGGTGATCGTCAGCCCTTCCGGCAGCAGCCCGTCGGCATGGAGGCCGTAGAGCGAGGGCAGCAGCATGCGCTGCGAAAGATCGCCCGTCGCGCCGAACAGGAGAAGCTTCGAAACCGGGCTGCGCTGCATCGTTCCTCCCTGCGGGGTCAAAGGGACAGGCCTGCGAGCGGGTCCAGCCCGGCCATCAGGTTGAGGCTCTGCACCGCCGCGCCCGACGCGCCCTTGCCGAGATTGTCGAGACAGGCGACCAGCCGCGCCTGCGCGCCGTCCGACCCGGCGAAGACGTAGAGGTCCAGCCGGTCGGTGCCGGCCGCGCCCTCGCGCACCAGCAGCTCGTCGGGCTGCTCGTCATGCACGGTGACGATCGGGCTACCAGCGAAGGCGGCGGAGAGCGTATCAAGGATCGCGCCGCGCCCCGGCCGCGCGGGCAGGACGGAGAGGGGGAGGGGAACCTCCACCACCATGCCGCGCAGCGCGCGGATCACCATCGGCGCGAAGATCGGCGCATGGACCAGCCCGGCGTGGCGCTGCATCTCCGGCAGATGCTTGTGCGCCAGCCCGAAGCCGTAATCGCGATAGGCCAGCGTCGGATCGCCCTCGAACCGCTCGATCAGCGACTTGCCGCCGCCCGAATAGCCGGAGACGGCATTGACCGTCAGCGGCCAGTCCGCCGGGATCAGCCCGGCGCGCGCCAGCGGCGCGACCAGGGCGAGGAAGCCCGTGGGGTAGCAGCCCGGATTCGACACGAATCGCGCGCGCGCCACGTCGAAGCCCAGTTCGGGGAAACCATAGGTCCACCCATCGGCCACGCGATGCGCGCTGGAGGCGTCGATCACGCGGGTGCGGGGATTGCCGACCAGTGCCACCGCTTCGCGCGCGGCATCGTCGGGCAGGCAGAGGATGACGAAATCGGCATCGTTGATCGCCTCGCGCCGTGCGGCCACATCCTTGCGCCGCGCCTCGTCCAGCAGGATCAGCGAGAGGCCGTCGCGCCCTTCCAGCCGCTCGCGGATCTCCAGGCCGGTGGTGCCGACCGCGCCGTCGATGAAGACGCCAGCGCTCATTCCGGCTTCCCCAGCCGGCTTGCGTCTACATAACCGACTAGCCCGTGTGCGGTGGCGATTCCCCAGCCGTCTCCGCCGGTTATGTCCAGAAGCTCGAACGGCTCGCCAGCCTTCAGCGTCGCGAGCACCTCCGCATCGGCGGCGCGGGCGGCGCGCAGCCCGGCGTCGGCGGTCACGCGCCGCTCCACTGCGGCGGCATAATGGGGGGCGAACACATATTCGGCCAGCCGCACGTCCGCGATATCCGGGCGGACAGCGTTAGTCCGAGGATCGAGCGGGCGCGAACGGCCCGTCAGCGCGAAGGCGCGCGGCGATGCCGCTTCGGACGGGCGATCGCCTTGCATCGCCGATGAGTTGGCCGAACTCCTCAAGAAAATCTGCCCCTTCGGATGTCTGCGCGACAAAGATATTGCGCTTGTCGCTATCGTCGCGTTGCCGGCGCAGATAGCCGAGCGCGCCCAGTCTGTTCAAGGCGCGCGTGACGACCGGCTTCGACACGTTCAGATTCCGTGCAAGCCCGCGCACCGTATGCGGGCCGGGGTTAAGATAGACATACATCAGGAGCGCCATCTGGCGATTGGTGAGATCGGGTTCGCCGGATCGCACATAATCGACCAGGGCATTCATCCATGAACTCAACGCGCGCGTGGGGAGACTCTGCACTGGGGTAATCCGATACGAAGATGCCGGGGCAGATGGGCCATGCGCGTTCAACGCTGGAGGCGGAGGGGGGTTTCAGCCGCGCCGCGATATTTGCGATATGGCGCATCGCACGGGATACGGGGCGAGCGCGCGCGGCGACGTTCGCGGGGTGGTTGATGTTGCGGGTGCGCTCGCCTATGTCCCCGCCGGTCCGCCAGCAGGCCTGATTTTCGGAAGCCAGATGTTCACCTTTCTCCTCGTCGTCCATGCCATCATCGCCGCCGCGCTGGTGACGGTGATCCTGATGCAGCGGTCCGAGGGCGGGGGGCTGACCGGCGGCGGCAGCCCGGCGGGGCTGATGTCCGCGCGCGGCGCCGCGGATTTCCTGACGCGCGCGACGGCGGTGCTGGCCACCCTGTTCGTGCTGATGTCGATCGGGCTTGCGGCGCTCTCCGCGACGCGAGGCTCCACGTCGGTGGAC
>JASGGR010000241.1:0-3803 GCA_047602705.1 Sphingomonas bacterium
GCCGCGTGCTGCTGCTGCCGCAGACCCGCGACGGGCTGATCGCACAGCTCGGCGCGGCGCTGGCGGGCGGCAACGAGGTGGTGGTCGCGGAAGAGGCGAACCTGCTCCCGGGCCTGCCCCAAAGCGTCGCCCGGCGCATCCGCCGCGTTTCCGACTGGCGGAACGAGGGGCCGTTCGCCGGCGCGCTGATCGAGGGCGAGGGACCGAAGGTGCAGGAAGCGCTGGCGGCGATCGCCGCGCTGCCGGGGCCGATCGCGCTGCCGCAGGCGGGGGCGGCGGGCTATCGGCTCGACTGGCTGGTGGAGGAGGTTTCCACCTCGATCAACACCACGGCGGCGGGCGGCAACGCCAGCCTGATGGCGATGGTCTGAATCCCTTTCCCGTCCCGGTTCTTCCGGATCGGGAAAGGGATTCCCGGCGATTCACCGCTGGTTCAGGCGCTTCCGTTCATCTTTTGCTTCGCGATAAAACGATTCAGCGCAACTTCCGACCGACCCGACGCGTTGGGACGTGCGCACTATTGTTTCGCTTAACCATTGCGGGTCACAAGGCTGATGTCTTGGGCGCGGGGGTGCATCCAGACACAACGATATAACGCAGCGTCGCCGGCTTGCTCGGCGGCGATGGTTCAACGGTCGCTCGTCGGGGTCTGATGTCGCACTTTTTCTCCATGCAGCGTGTTCGTGTCGTCTCGATCGCGCTTGCTTCGCTGGCTTTCGCCGCCTCCGCCCATGCCGCGCCGGAGGCTTCGGACAAGCCGGGCGTCGGTGGCCCGATGCTCGCCGCGAGCAGCGTCGAGACTGCCGCCGATCTGGGCGGCGAGGCGCAGTTCCGATCGTTGTTCATGACGTGGAAGAAGCTCGACCGGGTGGAGCAGGGCGGCGCGATCGCCATACCTTCCGTGCAGCCGGTGCAGCATCTGAACTTCTCCAGCAATTTCGGCGTCCGCAGCGATCCGTTCCGCGGCACCGCCGCGATGCATGCCGGCGTCGATATTCCCGGGCCGACCGGCACGCCGATCTATGCCACGGCCGATGGCGTCATCAGCCATGCCGAACGGCTGGGCGGATACGGCAACATGGTGGAGATCAACCACGGCAAGGGCATCTCCACCCGCTACGGCCATCTTTCGAAGATCCTGGTCTCCGACAATATGCGCGTGAAGCGCGGACAACTGATCGCGCTGATGGGCTCCACCGGCCGTTCGACCGGCCCGCATCTGCATTATGAAGTGCGAATCGATGGCCACCCGGTGAACCCGCTGCCCTTCCTCACCACCGGCGATTATCTGCTCGCCGCGCGCGACAATTCCGTGAAGCAGATTCCGGTGTCCACAACCGGCCCGGCCGCGCAGGACAGCGTGGACTGAGGATTTCCCGCCCCGGCGCATGAGCCGGGGCTGCGCTTCGTTCAGGCCTTCACCGCCTTCGCGATCGCCAATGTGCGACGCGCTTCATCGCGGTGGAGCAGTTCCACCATCTTCCCCTCAACACGGATCGCGCCTTTCCCGGCATTGGCGGGATCGTCGAACGCCGCGACGATCGTGGCGGCCCATGCCACCTCCTCCGCGCTTGGCGAGAATATCGCATTGGCCGGCGCGATCTGCGCGGGGTGGATCAATGTCTTGCCGTCGAACCCCCATCTGAGGCCCTGACGACATTCCGCCTCGATCCGCGCCATGTCATCGATCGTATTGCACACGCCGTCCAGCGCGGCGATTCCGGCCATGCGCGCGCAAAGCACGACATGCGACATGGCGGGCAGCAGCGGCGCGCGATCTTCTCCGGGGCGGCAGCGCATTTCCTTGGCGAGATCGTTGGTGCCGAGCACCAGCGCGGCCAGTCCGGTTTCCGGCGCGGCGGCCACGATCGCGGCCAGATCGGCGATGCCCCGGCACGTCTCGATCATCGCCCAGAGCGCGGGGCCTGCGCCCAGTGCCGTGCGTGCCGCGCGCAATTCGTCGGGCGAGGATATCTTGGGCAGCAGCACCGCGTCCGGCGACACGCGTGCGATCGCCGCGAGATCGTCCGCGCCCCAGACGCTGTCGAGTCCATTGGCGCGCACCACCAGCTCGCGCCGTCCGAAGCCGCCCGCGCGCACCGCCTCCACCGCCTGATCCCGCGCGGACGCCTTCTGGTCCGGCGAGACGGCGTCCTCCAGATCGAGGATCACCACGTCGCAGTCGAGGTCTCGCGCCTTCTCGATCGCCCGCGCGTTCGATGCGGGCATGTAGAGCGCGCTGCGGCGCGGACGGATCACAGCCGCGCCTCGACCAGATCGTGGAAATTGCGGATGCCGATCTCCATCGTGCCGAGCGTGATGCGATCGATCGAGCCGGATTCCAGTCCTTCCTGCCCAAGCGCCGCCGCGCGGAAATCCTCGCTGCCGAAAACACCGCCATCCAGCAGCGCCCAGCTTTTCTCCCAATGCTTCAAGGCCTTCTCGCTCGGGGGCGGTTCGGGGATCAGCATGAAATCCTCAACCAGCACGCGATCATGCGCCTGCGGCATCATGATCATCAGGTTCACATAATCCGGGCTGACGATCAGCACCGTGCCGGGGAACATCTGATAGGTGTAGGTGATGGCGGATCGCAACGTCGGCCAGTCGCCGGCGCGAACCGCTGCTTCCTCCACGTCGCGGCCCACGGCGGAACGCTGGTGCGGCCCGATCGAATCCGCGGTGGACACGCCGTCCTTGAAGAATGGCCCGATCGTGTTCGCGTGGAGGCGGAGCACATGATAGCTCTCCAGGAACGCATCCATGATGAGCTTCCAGTTGGCGGCCACGTCATGCGTGCGGCGGCGGAACAGGTGCAGGCCTGAAAGGCCGAAGGCGTCGAAATCATGCCCGAGCGCATCGGCCTCGGCGAAGTCGGCATCCTCGTCGAACGAGAACCAGATCAGCCCGCCGGCCTCCCGCGTCGGCAGGCGCTTCAGGCCGTATTCCTCCTTGTCCAGCCCCGGAAAGGCATCGGTGCGCGGCAGGCCGGCAAGCCGCCCGTCGAGCGCATAGGCCCATGCGTGATATGGGCAGATCAGGCGCGGGGCACAGACGATCTCCTCCCCTTCCACCAATCGCGTGCCCCGATGACGGCATACGTTGAGGAAGACATGCGCCTCCCCGGCCTTGTCGCGCGTGATGAGCAGCGGCTTGCCGAAGCCGTCATGCGGCACGGCCATGTTCGGCTCGGGCAGCAAGGCGGAGGGCGCGATCACCAGCGGCAGGCGCGTGAAGATCCGCTCCTGTTCCGCCGCATGGCGCGCGGGATCGGTGTAGACCGACGCATCGACATAAGTGACGCGAGCCTGACGGGTGGTGCCGCCATCGGCCAGAGCCGCCGCCAGCGCAAGCTGGCCGGGCGTGGGCCGAAGATCGCGGACGGGTGCGTTCATGGCTGTCCTCTCTGTCTTTTGCCGCTAAGTGTCGCGGAACCGGATGCGTGGAGCAAGGGGCGCAATGAATATAGGTGCTGAGCGGACATGGATCGATGGGGTGAAACCCTATGTCGAAAAGGCGCCGCTGGCGGCGCTGGCGCTCGGCATCTCCTCCGGCTTTCCCTATGCGATGATCGGCGCGACGCTCACCACGCGGCTGGCGCAGAGCGGCATCGACAAGAAGACGGTGACGGCGTTCAGCCTCGCCTTCCTCGTCTACAATTTGAAATTCCTGTGGGCGTGGATCGTGGATGGCGTGCGGCTGCCGGTGATCGGGCGGCTGGGGCAGCGCGTGTCTTGGCTGTTGGTGGCGGGGGCGCTGGTGATCGCGGCGGTTGTGAACCTGGCGCTGATCGATCCCAAGGC
>JASGGR010000242.1:0-3743 GCA_047602705.1 Sphingomonas bacterium
CATCCCGGCCCCGCGCGCGAATGCCGCGCTGGCCCCGCGCAGCGCTTCGTCGGCATGCCATACAGCCACGGGCTGGAGCAGCGGGCGCAACGCGCGGCCCGCGCGCGGCTGGTGCGCGTCCTGCGGCCGGGGCAAGGGGCGACGATGGATTACCGCATCGAGCGGCTGAACCTGATGCTGGACGAGCGCAATATCGTTCGCAGCGCAAGCTGCGGCTGACGGTGCTATAAAGCTTTCCCGGCGCGTCCGGCGAGATCGGTGACATATTGCCACGCTACACGGCCGGAACGGCTGCCGCGCCGCGTCGCCCATTGCACCGCCTCGGCCGCGTCGAAAGGCAAGCCGTAACGCTCGGCATAGCCCTGCACGATCTGCAGATAATGGTCCTGATCGACGACATGGAAGCCGATGCTGAGGCCGAAACGGTCTGCCAGCGCGAGTTGATCGTCCACCGAATCGCGCGGGTTGATGGCGTTTTCCTGCTCGTGGATATCGCGCGGCACCAGATGGCGACGGTTTGACGTCACCACCAACCGGGCATTGGCGGGCCGCGCCTCCGCGCCGCCTTGCAACAGCGAGCGGAGCGTCCGCGCGTCTCCGGCCGCATCGATTCCCAGATCGTCGAGGAACAGCACGAAAGCGCGCGGCAGGCTCGCGATCGTGGCGAACAGCTCCGGCAGGGTATCGATCCGGTCGGCGGCGACCTCGATCAGGGCGATCTTTCGCCCTTCGGCCTGAAGCGCCGCCACGCTGGCCTTCACCAGCGCGGACTTGCCGGTGCCGCGCGCGCCCCACATCAGCACGTCCTGTGCCGCATGGCCCGCCGCCAACCGCGCGAGATTCTCGTGGAGCAGCGCCTTTTGCGCATCCACTCCCTGCAGCAGGTCTATCGGCACCGGATCGAAGGCGAGCGTCGCCACCAGCGTGCGATCACGCCAGACATAAGCGGGATGCGCCAGCGGATCCGCCGCGGGCGGCGGCGGGGGGGCGAGCCGCTCAAGCGCGGCGGCGATGCGGGCAAGCGTTTTTTCCATGATTTTCGTCGCCTAGCGGAAGGATCAGCGCCCCGCCAGCGCCTCGGTGAGATGCTGGCGGATATCGGCGCGGGCCGGCGCGAGCAGCGCGGCCTTGCGGAGCAGCGGCGTGCCGTCCTTCCCGGCGAGGTGCAGCGCCCAGCCGTAAGCGTCCGCCGCCGTCGGGTTCATCGGCGCAAGCGCATAGGCACGGGCGCCATAATCGCGCGCGGTGGCGGCGTCTCCCGCACCGGCATAAGCGTAAGCAAGCTGTGAGAGAAGAAGCGCGTCGCGCGGGCCGAGCGTCTGCGCCAGCGCCTCCAGCGTATCGATCGCGGCGTCATATTGGCCGGCGGTGAGTTGCAGGTTGGCGAGGATGCGTCGCGCCGGAATATCCTCCGGGTTCTGCGCACGATAGAGCGCAACCGCTTTCGCTCCGTCCAGTGCGTTGCCCGATTGCGCTGCGGCTTCCGTCAGGCGGAGGAAGGCGGGGCGGTCGAAGCGCAGATCGGCCGCTCGGGAATAAGCGGCGAGGGCGGGGGCGTATCTTCCGGAAATCGCCAGCGCGTCGCCCAGCAGCAATTGTGCGGCAGGCGCGCCGGGAGAGGCTTCGGTGAGCGTCTGCGCACGGGCGAGCGCGCCGGCCCGATCGCCGTCCTCCAGCATTCCGCGCACGAGCGGAACGATCGCCCTCGGATCGCCCGGCGACTCAGCGACCTGATCCGCCAGCACCGGCACCCCTGCATCGCTGGCGAAGGGGGCGGGATGGCCAAGGCCGGGGCTGGCGGCGCGATCGAGGAAGCGGGCGGCCCAGTCGCGCTCGCCGGTCGCCTCGAAAGCGCGGCCAACCAGCGCGAGCGTATAGCTGTCCGCATCGTCGCGCAACGCCATCGGCCGCAGCACGTCGAGCGCGCCGCGCAGGTCGCCGGACCGGATCAGCGCAGCGCCGAGCAGGCGTCGCCCGGTGATATTCATCGGCTGCCGTCCGACAAGCTCGCGCCAGCGCGCCACCGCCTGCTCATAATCACTGGAGGCATAGGCCAGCGCGCCGCGAAGCAGCACCACGCCGGGCACACCTTCGATCGCACCGCCGGTTTTCGCGAGCATCGCGCGTGCGAGGTCCAGTCGGCCGGCACGCGCGGCAAGCACGGCTTGCAGATAGAGCGCCTGCGGACTGCCCGGCCGCGCTTGCAATGCGCGGCGGGTGGCGGCGAGCATGTCTCTATATCGGCCGAGTTCGCCAAGCGTCGCGGCATATTCGATCAGGGCGGGATGATATCGGGCGTCCCGCGCCAATGCCGCTTCGAACCACGGCAGGGCCGCCGCTAGGCCGTAGCGGCTGCGGAAGATCTCTCCACGCAGGGTCAGCGCGATCGGGTCGGAAGCGCTGGCGTGCCGTGCGGCGGCATCCGCGCCGCCGACATCGCCCGCATCCAGCCGGATGCGGCCAAGCATTGTCCAGCCCGCTGTGTCTTCGGGATGTGCGGCGAGCAACTTCGTGAGCAGATCGGTCGCGCCCGCCACATCGCCGCTTGCCGCCAGCGCAAGGGCGCGGATACGCCGCACATCGGGAGTGCTCGGATCAGCGCTGGCGCGAAGAGCGCGGCCGGCGTCTCCCTGCCGTAACCATGCTTCGGCAAGAAGAGGGCGGACGATATCGCGGCTCGCCCCGGCGCGCAGCGCGCGGCTCAAAGCGCCTTCCGCCGGCTCGCCATCTCCCAGCGCAAGATCGGCGCGAGCGAGCAGCAGCAGCGCGCGAGCATCCTTTGGCGTAACGAAAATCGTGAGTTGGGCGTGGTGGCGGGCTTGGGTGAAATTGCCGGTGGCGAGGGCGGCGGCGGCGGCCTTCTTCTCGGCGACAGGGTCGGGAGCGGCAGCGCGGCTTGCGATGGAGACGATGCCGAGCACGATCGCGAGGCTGCCGATCGCGATGCCGGCCAGTCGCGCGAGGCGCGCCCAGGGGATGACCCGCTGCACCGGCCTTTTCCCGATCAGCGGATAGGTGGCCGGGCCGTCAATCATGGAGGTCGTAGCCCTTGAGCAGATCGTAGAGCGTCGGCCGGCTGATCCCCAGCAGACGCGCGGTGTTCGAGATATTGCCGTCCGCCCGCGCCAGCGCGCGCCGGATCGCGGCGCGGTCCGCCGCCTCGCGCACGGAACGCAGGTTGATCGGCATGTCGTCCGGCTCGGCGAGATCGAGGTCGGCGGCGGTGACGAGCTTGCCGTCCGCCATGATGACCGCGCGCTTCACGCGATTCTCCAGCTCCCGCACGTTGCCCGGCCAGCCCCATGCGTCGATCGCCGCCCGCGCATCCGGCGAGAGGCCGGTGACGGCGGGGTTCATCGCCTTGGCGTGGCGCGTCATGAAATGCCGCGCGAGCAGCGCGGCGTCCCCGGGCCGCTCCGCGAGCGAGGGGATGCGCACCACGATCTCCGCGAGCCGGTAATAGAGATCCTCGCGGAAGCTGCCGTCCGCCACCATCGCGTCGATATCGCGATGGGTGGCGCAGACGATCCTGGCATCGACCGGAATGACGCGCCGCCCGCCGATCCGCTCGATCGTCCGCTCCTGAAGGAAACGCAGCAGCTTCACCTGGAGCGGCAACGGCACGTCCCCGATCTCGTCGAGGAACAGGGTGCCGCCATGCGCACGCTCGATCTTGCCCTCGGTCGTCTTCACCGCGCCGGTGAACGCGCCCTTCTCCTGGCCGAACAGCTCGCTTTCCAGCA
>JASGGR010000243.1:0-3660 GCA_047602705.1 Sphingomonas bacterium
CCGCGCGCGCGACGCCGCCGCCGGGCGCACGCTTTCCGGGCCGCACCGCACGGACCTGATCGTCACGCATCTGGAGAAAGATCGCGCCGCCGCGCTTGCCTCCACCGGCGAGCAGAAGGCGCTGATGCTCGGCATCATCCTTGCCCATGCCGGGCTGGTCGCGGCCCGCACGGGCGCGCCGCCGGTGCTGCTGCTCGACGAGGTGGCGGCCCATCTCGATCCCGCCCGCCGCGCCGCGCTGTTCGCCCGGCTGGAGGGGCGGGGGCAGGTGTGGATGACCGGCACCGAGCCGGCATTGTTCGCAGATGTGGGGACGGGCGCGACGCGAATCGCGCTGGATTAGAAACCGGTCCGGAACAATTTCCCCTTTGCGGAGTTGCAGCCCGAGCCGAAGCCGTCGGTTCTTATGAGGGAGGGAATATGCTCAAGGCCGCGCTTGTTGCCATGTCGCTGGCGTCTCTGGCCGCCGCGCCCGCTTATGCCGCCCCCTGCAAGGATGCGAAGGGCCGGTTCATAAAATGCCCGCCCGCCAAGCCGGTGAAGTGCAAGGACGCGCACGGCAAGTTCATCAAATGCAGCGCGCCGGGCGCGAAGCCGATCAGATAATCCGCGCCGTCAGCCCCGCTTCGCCTTCGCCCCGCCCAGCGCGGAGAGCACGCCGCGCAACGTGCGCACTTCCTGGCTCGACCAGCCGGGCTTGGTGAGCAAGGTGCGCAGCGTCCGCTTCGTCGACGGCGTGCGATCGGGCGGGTGGAAGAAGTTCGCTTCCTCCAGCATCCGGTCGAGCTGGCCGATCATGCCCTCCAGCTCCTCCTGCGGCGCCGGCGGGGCGAGATCGGTTTCCGGCGGGCTGGCGAGCGCCTCCCCCTTCGACCATTCATAGGCCACCAGGATCACCGCCTGCGCGAGGTTCAGGCTGCCGAATTCCGGGTTGATCGGCACGGTCAGGATCTTGCGCGCCAGCGCCACGTCGTCCGTCTCCAGCCCGGAGCGTTCCGGTCCGAACAGGATCGCCGAGCGCTCGGGCGCGCCGCGTATCGCGCGCGCGGCGGCTTCGGGCGTCACCACCGGCTTGGTCACGCCGCGCTTGCGCACCGTGGTGGCATAGACGTGCGCGCAATCGGCCACCGCATCGGCGACGCTGTCGAACAGCCCCGCGCGCTCCAGCACGATATCCGCGCCCGAGGCGGCAGGCCCCGCCAGCGGATTGGGCCATCCGTCGCGCGGGGAGACGAGCCGCATCTCGGCCAGCCCGAAATTCAGCATCGCCCGCGCCGCCTTGCCGATATTCTGCGCAAGCTGCGGGCGGACGAGGACGATGACGGGGGGAGGGCCAGCGCTCATCCGCGCCCGGCCTCCTCGACGGAGCCGGCGAATTCCTCGAAATCCTTCGCCTCGTTGAAGTCGCGATAGACGGAGGCGAAGCGGATATAGGCGACCGAATCCAGGCCCTTCAACCCCTCCATCACCATCTCTCCGATCCGCTTGGAGGTCACTTCCCCGTCGCCGCTGGTTTCGAGCTGGCGCTGGATGCCGGAGACCAGCCGTTCGATCGCCACCCCGTCCACCGGCCGCTTGCGCGCGGCGACGCCGATCGAGCGGACCAGCTTCTCGCGCTCGAACGGCTCGCGGCGGTCCTGGCTCTTGATGACGACCAGTTCGCGGAGCTGGATGCGCTCGAAGGTGGTGAAGCGCGCCGCGCATCCCTCGCACTGGCGGCGGCGGCGGATCGCCGCGCCGTCTTCCGTCGGGCGGCTGTCCTTCACCTGGCTGGCGTCATGGCCGCAGAACGGGCAGCGCATCGGGCGTGTTCCTCAAGGATGGCGAAACGGGACCGGCCCGCTCTCCCGCCCGCCTCTCCCACAGCTTGCGCGCGATGGAAAGGGCGGAGCGGAAGAACGGGCCGGCCGGACCGTTCGCGGACGGATCAGGACTTGTCGCGCCGCGCGTAGGCCACGCCCGCGCCGACCATCGCGCCAAGCACCGGGCCGACGAAGGGCAGGGGGATCGCCAGCACCGCGCCGATCGCGCCATATTTGGCCATCTTCTTGCCGAGGCCCGGCGTGGCCTTCACATTCTCCTGCACTTCATCGATCTTGGACATGCCATTTCCTTCACTGGTAGATGGGGAAACGAGCGCACAAGGCGCGAACTCGTTCCCTGACATGCGCCTCGACCTGCGCATCGCCCGCCTCGCCATTCTTCGCGAGGCCGTCCAGAACGTCGGCCACCATGTTGCCGATCTCGCGGAATTCCGCCGTGCCGAAGCCGCGCGTCGTGCCCGCGGGCGATCCGACGCGGATGCCGCTGGTCTTCACCGGCGGCAGCGGATCGTTGGGGATGCCGTTCTTGTTGCAGGTGATGCCCGCGCGCTCCAGCGCCTCGTCCGCGTCCTTGCCGGTCACGCCCAGCGGGGTGAGGTCGATCAGCGCGAGATGCGTGTCGGTGCCGCCGGAGACGACGCGCGCGCCGCGTTCCGCCAGCGTGGCGGCCAGCACCTTGGCATTCTCGATGATCGCGGCGGCATAGGTCTTGAAATCGGGCCGCAGCGCTTCCCCGAACGCCACCGCCTTGGCAGCGATGACATGCATCAGCGGGCCGCCCTGAAGGCCGGGGAAGACGGCCGAGTTGATCTTCTTCGCGATGGCCTCGTCATCGGTGAACACCGCGCCGCCGCGCGGGCCGCGCAGCGTCTTGTGCGTGGTGGTGGTGACGACATGGGCGTGGCCGAACGGCGTGGGATGCACGCCGCCCGCCACCAGCCCCGCGAAATGCGCCATGTCCACCATGAAGAACGCGCCCACCTCGTCCGCGATCTTGCGGAAGCGGGCGAAATCGATGTGGCGCGGATAGGCCGAGCCGCCGGCGATGATGACGCGCGGCTGATGTTCGCGGGCCAGCGCCGCAACCTGATCGTAATCGATCAGGTGCGTGTCCGGCGTCACGCCATATTGCACCGCGTTGAACCACTTGCCCGACATCGCCGCCTTCGCGCCATGCGTCAGGTGGCCGCCCGAATCGAGGCTCAGCCCCATGATCGTGTCGCCGGGCCTGGCCAGCGCCAGCATCACCGCGCCATTGGCCTGCGCGCCCGAATGCGGCTGGACGTTGGCGAAGCCGCAGCCGAACAGCTCCTTCGCCCGATCGATGGCAAGCTGTTCCACCTCGTCGGAGGGGTGGCAGCCCTGATAATAGCGCTTGCCGGGATAGCCCTCGGCATATTTGTTGGTGAAAACGCTGCCCTGCGCCTCCAGCACGGCCTTGGAGACGATGTTCTCGGATGCGATCAGCTCGATCTGCGTCCGCTCGCGCTCCAGCTCATGCTCGACGCCCTTGAAGACGGCCGGGTCCGCATCGGCGAGGCCGCGCGTGAAGAAGCCTTCCGGCTGCACGGTGTCGAGATTGGCGGGATTCGTGCTCATGCTGGCTCCTTCATGGAAAGCTTGTCGACGCGGTGCTGGTGCCGGCCGCCGGCGAAATCGGCGGCCAGGAAAGCTTCGAGGCACGCCCGGGCCATTTCCGGCCCGATCAGCCGCGCGCCCATCGCGATGGCGTTGGCGTCGTTATGCGTGCGCGCCAGCGTGGCCGAGAGCGGCTCGCTCACCAGCGCGCAGCGGCATGCCGGATTGCGGTTCGCCGCGATCGCGATGCCGATGCCGG
>JASGGR010000244.1:0-3655 GCA_047602705.1 Sphingomonas bacterium
CGCAGCCGCAGGGTCCGCTGCCCATGCCGGAATGGTGCGCGCCGCTCGCCCGCCCGATGCAGATCGGCAGCCAGACGCTCGGCGCGGGCCGGTTCGAACGCGCCGCGGGCGATCTCAAGGCCTTCCGCGCCTCGCCCGCGATCGACAGCGCCGTGCTGGGCATGGCGTTCGGCCTCGCGAAGGACATGAAGCTCGGCACGGGCGCCGCGCCGGACCTGCTGATCGTCGGCCTCTCCGCCACCGACTATGTCGGCCACGCCAACGGCACGCAGGGCAGCGAGATGTGCATCCAGATGAACGAGCTGGACCTCTCCCTACAGAATTTCTTCGAGGCGATGGACCAGCTCGGCGTCGATTACGAGGTGATGCTCACCGCCGATCACGGCGCCCACGACATGCCGGAACGGCAGCGCGAGCATGCCATGCCGATGGAAACCCGCGTCGATCCCGCCATCTCCCCGAAGGTGGTGGGCGACGCGGTCGGCAAGGAACTGGGCATCCAGGGCCCGGTGCTGATCGGCGGCGAGGGCGACGTCTATGTCGCGGACACGGTGCCGGCCGCGAAGCGGGCGGCGGTGATCGCCTCGGCCGTGAAGCGCTATATGGCGATGCCGCAGATCGCGGCCGTTCCCACGCGCGAGCAGATCGCCGCCACGCCGATGCCCAAGGGTCCGCCCGAGACCTGGACGCTGCTGGAACGCGCCCGCGCATCCTTCGACCCGGAACGGTCGGGCGATTTCCTGCTGATGCTGAAGCCGCGCGTCACCCCCATCCCGGCGCCCGCGCCGGGCTATGTCGAGACGCACGGCAGCCCGTGGGATTATGACCGCCGCGTCCCGATCCTGTTCTGGCGGCGCGGGATCACGCCGTTCGAGCAGCCGCTTTCGGTGGAGACGGTGGATATCGTCCCCACGCTCGCCGCTACCGTCGGGCTGGAGGTCAACGGGCTGGACGGCCGCTGCCTCGATCTGGACGCCGGGCCGGCGACAACCTGCCTGAAGTGAGGATGACACGGCGGCGGCTCACCCCGCCGCCAGCATCTCCCCGAGCCGCCGCGCCACCGCGCCGGCGGCGAAGGGCTTCTGGATCACCGCATCGTCGCCGACATGCGCCAGCGCGCGGAGATCGGCATAGCCGGTGACGAACAGCACGGGCAGGCCCGGCCGCAGCCCGCGCGCCTGCGCGGCGAATTCCGCGCCGTTCATCCCCGGCATCGCGAAATCTACGACCGCCGCGTCGATCGCGGCATCATGCTCCATGATGCCCAGCGCCCGCGCGCCGTCGCCCACCTCGATCACCTTCGCGCCGGCATCGCGCAATTCCTGCGCCGTGACCGCGCGGACGTGATCGTCGTCGTCGAGCACCAGCACCTTGCGCCCCGCGATCGACCCTTCGCAGCCGGATGCCGGCTCGCCCGGCCCCGCCGCCCCGTCCTCGTCGGCACGGGGAAGATAGAGTCGCACGGTCGTTCCCTTGCCCGGCGCCGTCTCGATCCCGATCCCGCCGCCCGATTGCTTCACGAAGCCATAGACCTGCGCCAGCCCAAGGCCGGAGCCCTTGCCCACCTCCTTGGTGGTGAAGAACGGCTCGAACACCCGGGCGCGCACCTCCTTGCTCATCCCCTCGCCCGTATCGGCGACGGAGACGACGACATATTCCCCGGCCGGCGGCTCGTCGGGCGAGGCCGGCTCGCCCAGCGCGATATTGGCGGTGGAGACGGTGAGCGTGCCGCCCGCCGCGCCCATAGCATCCCGCCCGTTGATCGCGAGGTTCAGCACCACCAGCTCGAACTGCGTGGGATCGACCAGCGCGCGCCACAAGGCGCTCGAAAGCCGCGTTTCGATGGTGATCGCGCGGCCCAGCGTGCTTTCCATCAGCTCGCGCATCCCGACGATCCGCTGGTTGAGCTCCACCACCTTGGCCTCCAGCCGCTGGCGGCGGGAGAAAGCGAGCAATTGCGCGGTCAGCGCCGCCCCGCGCTCCGCCGCCATGCGGACATGCTCCAGCCGCTGGCGCGTGCGCGCGTCCCCGGCCTCGCCCAGGGTGCGTTCGAGCATCGCGACATTGCCGAGCACCACCGTCAGCAGATTGTTGAAATCATGCGCCACGCCGGAGGTGAGCTGCCCCACCGCCTCCAGCCGCTGCATCTGGTGCAGCGTCGCCTCCACCCGCTCGCGCTCCGCGATCTGCTCGGTCAGCTCGCGGGTGCGCTCGGCGACGCGGCGCTCGGAAGCCTCGCCCGCCAGATGCGCCTCGCTCACGTCCACCGCGCAGCAGATGAAGCCGCGATAGACCCCGTCGATGATGCGCGGCCGCGCCTCCGCATGGACCCAGCGCGAATCGCCCTTTACGGTCCTCAGCCTCAGGTCGCCCCCCAGCGGCTCGCGCGTGCGGTTCGCCTGCTCGCGCAGCCCGGCGACCAGCCCGCGATCCTCCGGCAGGTAAAGCCGCGTCCAGCCGTCGCGGATGATCGCCGCCGGGGTGATGCCCAGAAAGGTTTCGAAGAACTGGTTGGCGAAGACGATCTCGCCCCGCTCGTCCGTCTGCCACACCAGCGCGGGCAGCGAATCCGCCAGGTTGCGGAAGCGCGCCTCGCTCTCGCGCAGCGCCTCGCGCTCCTGCCGCCGCCGGGTGATGTCCATCACCGTGCCGGCCACGCGCACGCTGGTGTCCTCCTCGAAAAAGCCGCGCCCGGTGGCGGCGAGCCACCGCACCGTGCCGTCGTCGGCGCGGATCACGCGGAACTCCACGTCCACCAGCGCGCGCCGCGCGGGATCGGTCGCCGCCCGCAACGCGCGCCGCACCATCCGGCGGTCCGCGGGATGCAGCCGCGCGTAATAGTCCCTGACCGTCATCGCATGACGGGGCGGAAAGCCGTACATGGCCTTGGCGCGATCGGACCAGAAGCTCTCCCGCGAGGGAAGCTGCACGTCCCATGTGCCGATCTCCCCCGCGCCGGTGGCCAGTTCCAGCGATTCCCGGCTCAACGCCAGCGCGCGCTCCGCATTGTGGCGGTCGGTGACGTCGGTGCCCTGCACGAACACGCCCGTGACCGCCCCCGTCGCGTCGATCAGCGGCTGGAAGACATAATCGACATAGCGCATTTCCGGCTGCGCGTCCGGGTGCCGCCTCAGCCATGCCGTGCCGCCGTTCTGGCGGAACGGCTCCCCGCTGGCCCATACGCCGTCAAGCTGCTCCAGATAGCCCTGCGACTCGATTTCCGGCAGCACGTCGCGCGCATTGCGGCCGATGATCCCGCCCTCGCGCTCGCCGACCAGCTCGCGGAAGGCACGGTTGACCAGCTCGAAACGATGGTCCGGCCCGCGCAGCACGACGACGAAGCCCGGCGCTTCCTCGAACATTTGCGCCAGCCGCACCTTGTCCTCCGCCACGACATGCGCTGCGCGCACCCGCTCCGTGGTTTCGGAGACGATGCACAGGACGCCGCCGACCGAGCCGTCCTCAAGGCGGACGGGGGAATAGGAGATGTCGAAATACGCCTCCGCGCGGCCGCCATCGCGCGGGACGTGGAAGGGTCGATCCCGCGCGCGGAAGGTCTCGCCGGTGGCGCGCACGCGGGCGAGCAAAGGGCCGACCTCCTCCCACAGCGGCCCCCAGCTCTCGCGCGCGGGACGGCCGAGCGCGCGCGGGTGCC
>JASGGR010000245.1:0-3593 GCA_047602705.1 Sphingomonas bacterium
CTCGGCGTGTTGTTCCTCGACGAACTGCCGGAATTCCAGCGCGCGGTGCTCGATTCGCTCCGTCAGCCGCTGGAGAGCGGGACGGTGAGCGTCGCGCGGGCGAATGCGCATGTCACTTTCCCGGCGCGCGTCCAGTTGGTCGCCGCGATGAATCCGTGCCGCTGCGGGCATCTGGGCGACGCGAGCCTCGCCTGCGCCCGCGCGCCGAAATGCGCGGCGGACTATCAGGCCAAGGTGTCCGGGCCGCTGCTCGACCGGATCGACCTGCATGTCGAGGTGCAGGCGCTGTCAGCGGCCGATCTGGTGATGCCGCCGCCCGCCGAAGGCTCCGCCGAGATCGCCGCGCGCGTGGCGGCGGCGCGGACGGTGCAGGCGGAGCGCTACCGGGGCGAGGCGGCGCGGACCAATGCCGAGGCCGACGGCGCGACGCTGGAACGGGTCGCGACGCCCGACGAAGCGGGCCGGGCATTGCTGGCGCAGGCGGCGGAGACGCTGCGGTTGTCGGCGCGGGGCTATACGCGGGTGTTGCGCGTGGCGCGGACGATCGCGGACCTGGCGGGCGCTGAGGCGGTGGGGCGGACGCATGTCGCGGAGGCGCTCGGCTATCGGCGGCGCGCGCCGGTGAACTGATGCGGTCAGGCGCGGTGCGGGGCGAACAGGATGACGGCCGCCCCGACAAGGCACAGGGCCGCGCCGGACAGATCCCAGCGATCCGGCCGGACGCCCTCGGCGGCCCATAGCCACAGAAGCGCGGACATTATGTAGATGCCGCCATAGGCCGCATAGGCTCGCCCTGCGTCCGCCGTGTCGACCAGGGTGAGAAGACAGGCAAAGACGACGAGAGAGGCGCAGCCGGGGACGAGCCACCACGGCGATTTGTCCATCCGCAGCCATGCCCAGAACGAGAAGCAGCCGCCGATCTCCGCCAGCGCCGCGCCGATATAGATGGGAATCGATAGCATCGTGCCGGGGGTAACGGGTGATGGCGCGCTTGTCTGCCGGCGCGGTGTCCCGGCTCTCTCCTCACGAGGAGCGGGTCACACCGCCGTCACCGGCTTACCCACGCCGAGCTTCTCGCCGCGCGTCACGATCACCCTGTCCCCCAGCTTCACCGCGTCGAACAGCTTCTTCGCGAAGGCTTCCGGGACACCGATGCAGCCATGGGTCATATAGCCGTCGCGCACGTCGCTTGCGTGGATGGAGATGCCGTCGTTGGTCAGGCGCAGCATATAGGGCATCGGCGCATCGTAGATGTTCGAGACGTGGTGCGCGTCCTTCTGCGTGATCGGGTAGACGCCGGTCGGCGTGGGCTTGGCGTCCGCGCCGTAGAGCACGGCGGCCGTGCCGATCTCATAGCCGTCGCGGAAGATGCTGATCACCTGCGCGGCGAGGTCCACGGTGACGATGACGCGGCCGGTCTTCGGGGCGGCGCTTTCGTCCCAGTGGAAGTCGCCCATCTTCATCGCGCCCCGGATCGGCAGGATATGGCGGATCGTATAAGAGGCGGGGTCTGCGGGAGGCTCCTGCGCCGCCAGCTTCGCCACCGGCGGCAGCTCGCGGGAAACCAGCACATGATGCGGCGCGGGCCGGGTGGTGGCTACCGTCACCGATGCCGCCGCGAAGATCGCCGCGGCGCCGAGCGCGATGTAGGAGGGGTGGATCATCCGCGCCTCCATAGCATCGAAACCGTTGCCAATCCGCTACCGGCCGGCCTCGTCGAGGCGCGCGACCTGTTCCGGCGAGAGCGCCAGCGTCAGCGCCGGCATCAGCTCCGCGAGCTGCCGGGTGCTCGTCGCGCTGGCGATCGGCGCGGTGACGCCGGGCTGCGCCATCAGCCACGCCAGCGCGATCTGCGCCAGCGGCGCGCCGGTCTCCGCCGCGACCGCGTCCATCGCATCGAGCGCGCGCCGGCCCTTGCCTTCCAGCAGCGCGCCCATCCGCCCGCCGCGCACGCTCTTGCCCAGATCGTCGGCCGAGCGATATTTGCCCGTAAGGAAGCCGGAAGCGAGACCGTAATAAGGGATCACGCCGATGTTATGGGCGATGCAATAATCCTGAAGCTCGCCCTCGAACCTCTCGCGGCTCACGAGATTATATTCGGGCTGGAGCACATGATAATGCGGCACGCCAGCCGCGACAGCCGCCTCATTGGCCGATTTCAGCCGCGCGGCGTGGAAATTGGACGCGCCGAGCACGCGAACCTTGCCGGCCTTCACCAGCTTGCCGAACGCCTCCAGCGCCGCTTCCTGCGGGGTGGCCTCGTCATCCTGATGCGCGAAATAGAGGTCGATGCAATCGGTGCCGAGCCGCTTGAGCGACGCCTCGCACGCCGCGGCGATCCGCGCGGGCGCGAGCTTCTCGCCGCCCTCGCCGGGCAGCATCCCCACCTTGGTGGCGATCAGCACCTTGTCGCGCTTGCCGCTGGCGCGCAGCCATTCGCCGATCACGCTTTCGGACTCGCCGCCCTTATGCCCCGGCACCCATGCGGAATAGACGTCCGCCGTGTCGATCATCGTGCCGCCCGCGTCGACGAAGGCGTCGAGCAGCGCGAAGCTGGTCGCCTTGTCCGCCGTCCAGCCGAACACGTTGCCGCCGAACACCAATGGCGTGATTTCCAGACCGCTGGCCCCAAGGCGGCGCTTGTTCATCGTTGCTCCTGATCCTCGTCATTTCCCGCCGGCGCATCGACGCTGTTGGCGTCGAGCGATGCGGCGGCCTCGTTCAGTTGCCGCTCCTCGTCGGCGCTGACCGCGCCCGGCGTCGCCGGTTGAGAGGAGCAGGCGGCGAGCAGCGCCAGCAGCGCGCCCGCCGCCGCCCGCATCGTCACTTCCTGTCGATCGCGTTGCCCGCGTCCTTCAGCGCCCGGCCGGTGGCGTCGCGCGCCTTGTCCGCGCCGTTCTTCAGCGCGTCGCCCGCCTTGTCGAGATGCTCGTCCACCTTCTTCGCATCCGCCTTCAGATGGTCGCCGGCATTGTCCATCGCGGCGCCCGCGCTGTTGAGCGCGCTGTCGGTGGCGGCCTGCACGTCGGTCACGGCCTTGTTGGCGGTGGCGTCCATATCCGCGCCGATCGCGTTGGCGGCTTCCGCGCTCTGGTCCTTCGCGTTCTGGCTGCACGCGCCGAGGCTCGTGACAGCCGCGAGCAGCGCTACGCCGGTGATGAAAGACTTCATATCTTGAACTCCCTTCCTTCGGATATGCGGGCGCAACGTGGCCCAGCATCGCCGGCTCCGCAAGGATTCAGATAAGGCAGGCGCGTTCGAGTCTGTGCGTTGACCAGATATAAAGATATCTTTATGTCTTCATCCCACATGATCGACGCGCTCGAAATCTTCCGTGCCCTGGCCGATTCGTCGCGGTTGCGCATCCTGCGCCTGCTGCGCACGATGGAGCTTTCCGTGGGCGAGCTTGCGCAGGTGCTCGGCCAGAGCCAGCCGCGCGTTTCCCGCCATGTGAAGATCCTCTGCGACGCCGGCCTTGCCGAGCGCCGCAAGGAAGGGAGCTGGGTGTTCGTCGCGCTCGGTCCGGCGGAAGCCGTCGCCCCGATCGCGGCGGCACTGGACGGATGGGAAGAGGCCAGCCCCGATCGGCAGGC
>JASGGR010000246.1:0-3570 GCA_047602705.1 Sphingomonas bacterium
CACGCACCCCCTGGCGCGGGCGGCGCGGCCGCCCTCCCCCGCCACGATCAGCGCCCCGGCGGCGGCCATCGGCAGATTGTAGAAGATCGGCGATTGCCCGCCGACGCCGTTCATCAGGTCCGGCCACCACACATAGGCGATCGCCGCGAACAACGCGCCTGCGCCATATCCCGCCCGCCGCGCGAGTTGCGCGACGATCAGCGCGGTGAGGATCAGGCACAGCGTCGCCAACGCCTGATAGGCGTAGATTCCCCATGGCAGGGGCAGCCACGCGGCGGGCGCGTAGAGCAGGAAGAGGCCGATCGGCTTCCTGTCCCAGATATCGACGAAGGGCAAAGCCCCGCGCCACATCTCGTGCGCGGTGACGTAATAGAATTCCTCGTCCACATGCACCACGGGATCGCCGAACACGGCCACGCGCGCGAGGATCGCCATGAGGGAGACGATCGCCCAGCCCGGCAGCGCCGCCAGCCTGCGAAACCATGAAACGCGGGAGAAGGAATCCATATCGTCCACGCCTATCCGAGCCGACACATATCTGTCACGATCCATGGCGTAAGGGTTGCAGCCTGCCAGAAAGGATGACCCGGACGATGATCCACATCTCCCGCCGCTCGCTGCTCGCCACCGGAACCTTCGGGCTGGGGGCCTTCGCGCTTCCGGGCTTCGCCGGCGCGCAGAACATCACGGCCGCGCGCGGATTCACCCATTCGGTCGCGTCGGGCGAGCCGGGGCCGGACGAGATGCTGCTCTGGACCCGCTACGTCCCAGCCAGCGGCGATTCGGCCGAGCTGCGCGTGGAGGTGAGCGATACCCCCGATTTCGCCCGCGTCGCGGCCGCCGGCGCCCAGATCACCGGCCCGTGGCGAGACTGGACGGCGAAGATCACCGTCACCGGGCTGAAGCCGGGCCGCGCCTATCATTACCGCTTCGTCGCGCCGGACGGCAGCTTCTCGCCGACGGGCGTGACGAAGACGCTGCCCGACGACGGCGCGCGGAGCTTCCGCGCCGCGATCTTCTCCTGCTCGAACATGCCGTTCGGCTGGTTCAACGCTTATGGTCATGCGGCGGCTCGTAACGATTTCGACCTGTGGGTGCATCTGGGGGATTATTTCTACGAATATCCCGCCGGCCATTATCCCGCCGCGAGCGAGACGGTCGCCGGGCGTCTCCCCGAGCCTGCCAGCGCGCTGGTCCATCTCGCGGATTACCGGCTGCGCTATGCAAGCTATCGCGCCGATCCCGATCTTCAGGCGCTCCACGCGAAGCTGCCGATGCTGGCGCAATGGGACGATCACGAAAGCGCCAACGACAGTTGGGAAGGCGGCGCGCAGAACCATGATCCGTCGACGGAGGGCGACTGGAACGATCGCCGCGCCGCCGCGATCCAGGCCTATCGCGAATGGATGCCCGTGTCGGACGAGCCATGGAAGGCTTACGGCATCGGCACGCTCGCCACATTGTTCCGCACGGAGACGCGGCTGCTCGCGCGCAGCCGCCAGCGGGAGATCGCAAGCCTGTTCAAGGCGCCCGATCCGGTGCGCGCGCTCACCGATTTCCGCGACCACGCCTGGCAAGATCCTGCCGTCACCATGATGGGCAGCCAGCAGGAGGCCTGGCTGGCGCACGCCATGCGCGCATCGGTGAAGGCGGGGCAGCGCTGGCAGGTGGTGGGCTTCGGCACGGTGATGGGCCGGCAGGTCATGCCGGCGGACGCCGAATCGTGGCAGATGCGCGGCGCGGCCGGCCAGGGGCGCGTCGCCGCCGGGATCGCGGCGGCGCGGCTGGGCCTGCCTTCCAATTACGATAGCTGGGGCGGCTACCCGGCGGCGCGGCGGCGGTTCCTCGAATCCGCGCGGGCGGCGGAGGCGAACCTGATCGTGATCTCCGGCGACAGCCACAATGCCTGGGCGTTCGATCTGGCGCAGGAGAAGGCCGCCGTGGGCGTGGAATTCGCCGGCCATTCCGTAACCTCGCCGGGCTATGAAAGCGCGTTCGCCGCCGATCCGGCGATGATCGCCCGCTCACTGGTCGCTGCGAACCCAGAGCTGAAATGGTGCGACACCAGCCGGCGCGGCTATATGGCGATGACGATCACGCCGGACAGGGTGAGCAACGACTGGCTGTTCGTCGATTCGAACCGCACCCGCGCCGCGAAGGCGAGCGTCGGCCACAGCGCCTCCGTGCAGCGCGGCCGCGCGCGGATGGACGCCTGACGCGCACCGGAACCGGATTCGGCAAAGCCGAATCGGGACGGCCGGCCCTTTCGCCTAAAGCTCGTCCGCGCTCATCCGCACGATCGGCTGGCTCGGCACGTGCGCGGCCATGCGATAGAGCAGCTCGTCCAGCGTTTCGGAGACGATCAGCAGATCGTGATGCTGCGGCCGCAGGAAGCCGACCGCCGCCATCTTGCGCCAGAAGGCGATCAGCTCGTCATAATAGCCGGCCGCGTTGAGCAGGCCGACGGGATCGCTGTGATAGCCGATCTGCGCCCAGGACAGGGCCTCCCACAATTCGTCCATCGTGCCGGTGCCGCCGGGAATGGTGACGAAGCCGTCCGCGAGATCGGTGAACGCCTTCTTGCGCTCGTGCATCCCCGGAACGACGTGCAGCTCGGTCAGCCCGCGATGCGCGACCTCGGCGTTGACCAGCGCCTGCGGGATCACGCCGATCACCTCTCCGCCAGCCTCCAGCGCGGCATCGGCCACCGCGCCCATCAGCCCGAGACGGCCGCCGCCATAGACGACGCCGATCCCGCGCGCCGCCAGCTCGCGCCCCACCATGCGCGCGGTTTCGATATAGACCGGATCGGCCGGCGTGGCCGAGCCGCAATAGACGGCGAGACGCTTCATGGGATCACCTTGGTGGAACGGATGGGGCTGGAACGGGCCGCCGCGCTATCGGGAAAGCGCTCATGGAACAAGCCAGGTCAGCCGCGCCCCAGCATCAGATCCGCCGTGGTCCGCGCGCTCGCCATCACGCCCGATATGCCCGCCCCCGGCTGCGTCGCGGCGCCGACGAAATAGAGGTTGGGGATCGCATCGTCGCGATTGTGGACGCGGAAGGGGCCGCTTTGCGCGGGAAGCGGCTCGATGCTGAAGGCGCTGCCCAGATAAGCGTTGAAATCGCGCGCGAGATCCGCCGGCGTGACGCTGAACTTCGTCACGATCCGTTCGCGGATGTCGGGGATCAGCCGCCGCTCGATCTCGTCGAGCACGCGCCCCTCCATGATCGGGCCGATGCGCGCCCAATCCTCCGGGAAGCGGCCGAGATGCGGCACCGGCACGGCGGCGGAGAAGGTGGAGCATCCCTCCGGCGCGAGGCTCGCGTCCGTCACGCTGGGATGTTGCAGCCAGAGCGCGAAATCGGGCGAGAGCAGCCCCTGCACGAACACGTCGTCCAGCCACGCCTCGTAACGCGGGCCGAACAGCACGAACTGGTGCGGGATGCCCGGCCACGTTCCCTTGATCCCGAAATGGACGACGAACATCGACGGCGAGAAGCGCTTGCGCTCCAGCCGGGCGGCGGCGCGCGCGGCGGCCGCCGACCCGGCGAGCAGATCGCGGCAGG
>JASGGR010000247.1:0-3517 GCA_047602705.1 Sphingomonas bacterium
TGGTAGACGTCGGCGGCGAATCGACCCGCCCCGGCGCGCAGCTCATTTGGGAGGGCGACGAGGCGCAGCGCGTCGCGCCCGTGGTGGAGCGGCTGGCGGCGGCCGGCGCGCTCGTCTCGATCGACACGCGCAAGGCGCCGGTGATGGAGGCCGCGCTGGCGGCGGGCGCGGGGATCGTCAACGACGTGTCGGCGCTGTTGTGGGACGATCGCTCCCCGGCGGTGGTGGCGCGCGCGGGCTGCCCTGTGATCCTGATGCACTCGCCCGATCCGAAGAACGGCCCGCACGGCGGCCATGGCTATGCCGATGTGGTGGGCGAGGTGTTCGACTGGCTGGAGGCGCGCGTGGAAGCGGCGGCGGCGGCTGGGATCGACCGCGCGCGGATCATCGTCGATCCCGGCATCGGCTTCGGCAAGTCGCTGGCGGACAATCTGGCGCTGATCAACGATCTCGCGCTGTTCCACGGCCTCGGCTGCCCGATCATGCTCGGGGCGAGCCGCAAGCGGATGATCGGCGCGCTTTCGAACGAGGCCCCGGCCGACCGGCGGCTTGGCGGATCGATCGCGCTGGCGATGAAGGGCGCGGACGCCGGCGCGCAACTGATCCGCGTGCACGACGTGGCGGAAACGGTGCAGGCGCTACGCGTGTGGCGCGGACTGCGTGACAGGGCCTTGGCGGGGTAGATCAGGCCGCGTTGTCGATGCCCAGCTCCACCAGCTTGCGATAGAGCGTCGAGCGCCCGATCCCCAGCCGCCGCGCGACTTCCGTCATCCGCCCGCGATAATGGCCGATGGCGAGGCGGATCACGTCCGCCTCTATCTCCTCCAGCGGGCGCAGATGGCCGTCGGGGCGGAAAAGGGTGATGCCGCCCGACGTCGCCATTCCCTGTGCCGCCGGGTTGCGCGCGCGATGGCCGGCGAGCGCCGCGATCTGCGGAAAATCCGTCCGCGTCAGCGCGTCGCCCTCGCACAATACGGCGGCGCGGAACAAGGCGTTCTGGAGCTGGCGGACATTGCCCGGCCAGTCATATTCGACCAGCAGCGCCAGCGCGTCGTCGGTGATGCCGAGCTGGCGCAGGCCAGGCTGGCGCGCGATCCGCGCGAGCAGGTGGCGGGCCAGCGCGGGGATGTCCCCGGTGCGCTCGCGCAGCGGCGGAATCGCCACCTGCACCACGTTCAGCCGGTAATAGAGGTCCTCACGGAAACGCCCGGCTTCCACCTCCTCGGCGAGCCGGCGGCTGGTGGCGGCGATCACGCGCACGTCCACCGCCCGCGCATGGCGCGCGCCGATCGGCTGCACCTCGCCCGCCTGGAGCAGATGGAGCAGCTTCACCTGCGCGTCGAGCGGCATCTGGTCCACCTCGTCCAGGAAGATGGTGCTGCCGTCGGCGTCGATGAACTTGCCCACCTTGCGCTCGAACGCGCCGGTGAAGGCGCCCGGCTCGTGCCCGAACAATTCGCTTTCCACCAGATTGTCCGGGATCGCGCCGCAATCCACCGTCACCATCGGCTTGCGGGCACGCGGGGAGGCGGCGTGGATCGCATCGGCGACCACCTCCTTGCCGACCCCGCCCTCGCCCTCGATCAGCACCGCGACGCGCGCGCGCGCCGCCTTGGCCGCGATGGCCAGCGCGGCGCGGAAATCCGGGGTGGAGCCGACGATCTCGTCGAAACCCAGCATCGCCGGGATCTTCTCGGTCAGCGGGCGCAGCTCGCCCGCTTCCGTGCCCGCCACCGCCGCTTCCAGCGCGGAGAGCATGCGCTCGGACGCGATCGGGCGCACCAGGAAATCGGTCGCGCCGGCGCGCATCGCCTCCACCGCATGGGAAACCGATCCGTCGGCCGCCGCCGTCACAAGCACGGGCAGGGCAGGGCGGCGCGCGCGCAATTCGCCGATCAGCCTGGCGGCGGCATCATCCTCGCCTTCATGATCGAGCAGGATCGCGTCCAGCCGCATCCCGTCCTGCGTGCCGAGCGTGGCGATCGCCATCTCGGCATCGTCCGCGAAGACGGTGCGCCACCCGCCCCGCGACGCGAGCGAGGCCAGCAGCCGGCGGCGGCCGGGTTCATTGTCGATCAGCATCAGCAGCCGTTGCCCGTTGCGCGTCATTAGCCTGTTCCGTTCCGATACGGATGGGACAGATACGCAAGACAGGTAAAAGGGCGCTTAAGCAGGCCGCCTGTGCTTTTCCGCGCGGGCTTGAGGCGCGCGCCAAGCGTCGATAAGAAGCATGGTGAGACAGGAATGCGAGAGGACGGGATGGCCGACAAGACCGATATGGACGCGCATGTCGCGACCTACTCCGGGGTCACGACCCTGCTGAAATGGGGGACGCTGGGCGCGATGCTGATCGGCGCCCTGGTCATCTGGCTGATCCAGCACTGATCGCGATGAAGATCGCCGTCCTGAAGGAATCCGCGGACGGCGAGAGGCGCGTCGCCGCCACGCCGGAAACGGTGAAGAAATTCGTGGCGCTGGGGGCGGATGTCGCCGTCGAGCGCGGGGCAGGGGCCACCGCCGATATCGCCGATCAGGGCTATGCCGACGCGGGCGCGACGCTGGGCGACCGCGCGGCCGTGGTGGCGGGCGCGGAGATCGTGCTGGGCGTGCAGGGGCCTGACGTGGCCGCGCTTTCGGGCGCGAAGCCGGGCGCGTGGATCGTCGCGGGGCTGAACCCCTTCGGTGAGCGCGCCCGCGTCGACGCCTATGCGGCGGCCGGGTTCGAGGCGCTGGCGATGGAGTTCATGCCGCGCATCACCCGCGCGCAGTCGATGGACATATTGTCCTCGCAATCGAACCTGTCTGGTTACAAGGCAGTGCTGGACGCGGCGGCCGAATATGGCCGCGCCTTCCCGATGATGATGACGGCGGCGGGTACCGTCACCGCCGCCAAGGTGTTCGTGATGGGCGTGGGCGTCGCCGGCCTGCAGGCAATCGCCACGGCGCGGCGGCTCGGCGCGCAGGTTTCCGCCACCGACGTGCGTTCCGCCACGAAGGAGCAGATCCAGTCGCTCGGCGCGAAGCCGATCTTCGTGGAGAATGTCGCCGGGATCGAGGGCGAAGGCTCGGGCGGCTATGCCACCGAAATGTCTCCCGAATACAGACAAGCGCAGGCCGAGCTGGTGTCCGGCCATATCGCGAAACAGGATATCGTCATCACCACGGCGCTGATCCCCGGCCGCGCCGCGCCGCGCCTCATCACCGACGCGCAGATCGCGACGATGCGGCCGGGCAGCGTGATCGTCGATCTTGCGGTGGAGCAGGGCGGCAACGTCGAGGGCGCGGTCGCCGGCGAGGTGGTCGAGCGGCATGGCGTGAAGATCGTCGGCCATCGCAACGTGCCCTCGCGGCTGGCGGCTGACGCCTCGGCGCTGTTCGCGCGCAACCTCTACAACTTCCTCTCCGCTTTCTGGGACAAGGATGCGGGCCGCCCGGTGCTGGACGCCGAGATCGGCGACGCGATCCGGCTGACGAAGGACGGCAAGGTGGTCAGCGAAAGGCTGCTCGCGTGATCGCG
>JASGGR010000248.1:0-3508 GCA_047602705.1 Sphingomonas bacterium
GATGCGGGCGCGTCGATCCTCGTGGTCGGTCGCCCGATCACGCAGGCGGAAGACCCGGACACCGCCGCGCGGGCGATCGGGGCGACGTTGTAAGGCCCCCGTCCGAGGCGAAGCCATGCCCACCACGGCCAAGATATGCGGCATCACGACCGCCGACACGCTCGACGCGGCGATCGCCGGCGGGGCGAGCCATATCGGCTTCAACTTCTTCCCGCCCTCCCCGCGCCATGTCGACGCCGATCGCGCCAATGCGCTGGCGGGGCGGATGCCGGATCATGTCCGGCGGGTCGGCGTGTTCGTCGATCCCGACGACGCGCTGGTGGAAACCGCCGTCGCCGCCGGGCGACTCGATGTGCTGCAACTCCACAAGACCGCGCCCGCCCGCATCGCGGACCTCGCGCGCCGCACCGGCCTCGAAAGCTGGGCGGTCGTGGCGGTGAAGACCCGCGCCGATCTGGACAATGCGCATGGCTATGCCGGCGCGGCCGTCCGCATCCTCTACGACGCGAAGACGCCGGACGGCGCCACGCTCCCCGGCGGCATGGGGCTGCGCTTCGACTGGTCGCTGCTCGACGGCTTCCGCCATCCGCTGCCATGGGCGCTTTCCGGCGGGCTGGACGCGGGCAACGTAAGCGAGGCGATCCGCCGCACCGGCGCGCCCCTGGTGGACGCCTGCTCCGGCGTGGAGACCGCGCCGGGCGTGAAGGACATGGACAAGATCGCGGCATTCCTTAAGGCCGTTTCGCGATGACTACGCCCAATTCCTTCCGCGCGCAGCCCGACGAACGCGGGCATTTCGGCGCTTTCGGCGGCCGCTATGTCGCCGAGACGCTGATGCCGCTGATCCTCGATCTCGAGCGCGAATATCGCGCGGCCAGGGCGGACCCCGCCTTCCAGGCCGAGTTCGACGACCTGCTCGAACATTATGTCGGCCGCCCCAGCCCGCTCTATTTCGCACCCCGGCTGACGGAAGAGCTTGGCGGCGCGCAGATCTGGTTCAAGCGCGAGGAGCTGAACCACACCGGCGCGCACAAGATCAACAATTGCATCGGCCAGATCCTGCTCGCGATCCGGATGGGCAAGACGCGGATCATCGCGGAGACGGGCGCTGGCCAGCACGGCGTCGCCACCGCCACCGTCTGCGCGCGCTTCGGCATCCCCTGCGTCATCTACATGGGCGCGAAGGACGTGGAGCGGCAGAAGCCCAACGTGTTCCGCATGAAGCTGCTGGGCGCGGAGGTGGTGCCCGTCACCTCCGGCGCGATGACGCTGAAGGATGCGATGAACGAGGCGATGCGCGACTGGGTCGCCAACGTCCACGACACCTTCTACATCATCGGCACCGCCGCCGGCCCGCATCCCTATCCGGAGCTGGTGCGCGATTTCCAGAGCGTGATCGGCAAGGAGGCGCGCGCGCAGATGCTCGCCCGCACCGGCCGCCTGCCAGACCTGCTGATCGCGGCGGTGGGCGGCGGATCGAACGCGATCGGGCTGTTCCACCCCTTTCTTGACGACGCCGACGTGGCGATGATCGGCGTGGAGGCGGCGGGCCACGGCATCGAGACGGGGCAGCATGCCGCCAGCCTCACCGGCGGCGCGCCGGGCGTCCTCCACGGCAACAGGACCTATCTGCTGCAGGACGAGGACGGCCAGATCGCCGAGGCCCATTCGATCAGCGCCGGCCTCGATTATCCCGGCATCGGCCCGGAACATAGCTGGCTGCACGAGATCGGCCGCGTCCGCTACCTGCCGATCACCGACGACGAGGCGCTGGAGGCGTTCCAGCTCTGCTGCCGGCTGGAAGGGATCATCCCCGCGCTGGAAAGCGCCCATGCCCTCGCCGCCTTGCCCAAGGTGGCGAAGGATTACGGCAGGGACGCGATGATCCTCGTCAACGTCTCCGGCCGGGGGGACAAGGACATCTTCACCGTCGCCGGGGCGCTGGGGGTGGAGATATGAGCCGCCTTTCCGATGCCTTCCCCTCCGATCGCGCGGCGCTGGTGTGCTTCGTCACCGCTGGCGACGGCCCCACCGGCGCGGTGCTCGACGCGCTGGTCGAAGGCGGCGCGGACGTGATCGAGCTGGGGATGCCCTTCACCGATCCGATGGCGGATGGCCCGGCGATCCAGGCGGCGAACCTGCGCAGCCTCGCGGCTGGCACCACCACGGCGGATATCATGGGCATCGCCCGCGACTTCCGCGCGCGCCATCCAAGCGTGCCGCTTGTGCTGATGGGCTATGCCAATCCGATGCTTCGGCGCGGGGCGGAGTGGTTCGCCGCCGCGACGCGCGATGCAGGCGTGGACGGCGTGATCTGCGTCGACATCCCGCCGGAGGAGGATGACGCGCTCGGCCCGGCTCTGCGCGCGGCGGGCGTGAACCCGATCCGTCTCGCCACCCCGACGACCGACGCCGCGCGGCTGCCCGCCGTACTCGATGGCGCGGGCGGCTTTCTATATTATGTCTCGGTCGCCGGCATCACCGGCTTGCAGCAGGCGGCGCAAGCCTCGATCGAGGAGGCGGTCGCGCGGCTCAAGGCGGCGACGGACCTGCCCGTCGCGGTCGGCTTCGGGGTGCGCACGCCGGAGCAGGCCAGCGCCATCGCCCGCGTGGCGGACGGCGTGGTGGTCGGCTCCGCGATCGTCGATCTGGTCGGCAGGCACGGCAAGGATGCGCCCGCCGCCGTGACCCATTATATCCGCACATTGAGCGACGCGATCCGCGCCGCGCGCAAGGAATCGAAATGAGTTGGCTCTCCAGCGTCCGCAACGCCCTTTCCCTCGTCGTCACGAAGAAGGACACGCCCGACAACCTCTGGCACAAGTGCAAGGGATGCGGGCAGATGGTGTTCGCGAAGGAGCTGGAGGAGAACCTCCACGTCTGCCCGAAGTGCGACTATCACGAGCGGATCGGCCCGCAGGAGCGGTTCCGCCAATTGCTCGATGAAGGATGGAGCGCGCTCCCTGCCCCCCGCGCGCCGGAAGACCCGCTGAAGTTCCGCGATTCGAAGCGTTATGCCGATCGCCTGAAGGCCGCGCGCGCCGAAACCGGCGAGAGCGACGCCTTCCTCAACGCGCGCGGCACGATCGACGGCCACCGCGTCGTGATCGGCGTGCAGGATTTCGCCTTCATGGGCGGAAGCATGGGTCAGGCGGTCGGCGAGGCGTTCGTGCAGGGCGTGGAGACCGCCATCGCGGACAAGGCGCCCTATATCGTCTTCACCGCATCGGGCGGCGCGCGGATGCAGGAAGGCATATTGAGCCTGATGCAGATGCCGCGCTCCACCGTGGCGATCCAGATGCTCCACGACGCGGGCCTGCCCTATATCGTGGTGCTCACCGATCCCACCTCCGGCGGCGTGATGGCGGCCTATGCCATGCTGGGCGACGTGCATATCGCCGAGCCCAAGGCCACGCTCGCCTTCACCGGGCGGCGCGTGATCGAGAACACGATCCGCGAGAAGCTGCCGGACGATTTCCAGACGTCGGAATATTATCTGGAGCATGGG
>JASGGR010000249.1:0-3488 GCA_047602705.1 Sphingomonas bacterium
CGGGCGAACGCCCGTCCGCCACCGCGAGCGCCGCCGCCCCCTGCACCGTTGCGAGCGCCAGCCGGGCCGCCTGCCCGGACGGCACGCCCATCGCTTCGGCCGCCTTGGCGAGCGCATCGATGAACCGGAACAGATAGGCCGGCCCGCAGCCGGACAAGGTGGACGCGGCCGCATAGGTTGCGCCCTCCGCCCAGATCACCTCGCCCAGCGGCGCGAGCAGCGCTTCCACTCGGGTGCGCGCCTCTGCGAAGGCGGAAGGCGCGTTGACGACCGTCACCCCCTGCCCCAGCGCCACCGGCAGATTCGGCAGAACCGGCACGGGCACAGGCCCTGGGAAGGCGCGCGCCAGCACGGCTTCGTCCACGCCCGCGAGAATCGAGATCAGCAACCCCGCGCCCGCGATCCGCGCCGCATATTGCGCGGAAACCTCGCCGAGCTGCTGCGGCTTCACCCCCAGGACGACGATATCGGGCGCATCGCCCTGCGGCAGATCGCGCGCTTGCCGCACGCCTTCGGGAAGCGCGCGGTCCTCGCGGTTGACGACGTCCACATCTTCCGCCCGCACCACGCCGCTTTCGATCCAGCGCTTCAGCATCGCCCCGGCCATATTGCCGCAGCCGATCATCCACAGGCGCATCAGGCTTCCCCCTGAGTCTCGATCAACGCGGCAGCGATCGCTTCCCGCGGGGTCTTGCCGCCCCACAGGACGAACTGGAAGACGGGGTAGAAGCGCTCACATTCGTCGATCGCGGTTTCCACCAGCAGCTCGGTCGCGCCGAGCGACATGATCCGCTCTCCGTCCTCGTCCCCGTCCACCACCATCGCATGGCGATAGAGCAGGATGCCGCTGGAGGACCAAAGCTCGAAATGGCCGACCCAGAGCTGTTCATTGACCAGCGTGAGCGTCTCGTGGATCGAGCCGCGCCGATCTTCCGCCACCTTCACATCCGGGAAGCAGAGGAACTGGAGGACGTTATCCTCCTCCCGCCACAGGGCGCGCAGCTCATATTCGGTCCAGCTACCCTTCACCGTGGCGCTGATCTCGTCCTCATGGCGTTCGTTCGGCCAGCCATGCGCCGTGAAATAGCGTTCGAGCATATCGAGCGGGGCGGCGGATTCGTGATCGTCTGGGGCTTCGTCGAGCATCATCGCCCCTCTATCGCACGAAGCGCGTCACGGACGCAAAGCCCCGCCTTCGGAAAAACTGTGGACAGCCCGCCGCTCCGCGCCCGGATCAGGAAGGGAATCAGCCGTTCCGCTCCGCCTCCAGCTTGTCCAGCCGCGCCTTCAGCGCATCGGCCTCGTCACGAGCGGCGATCGCCATCGCCTTCACCGCCTCGAACTCCTCGCGACTGACGAAATCGAGTCCGCCGATCCATTCGCGGGCGTGATCGCGCGCGCTCGCCTGCGCCTCTCGCCCCATGCCGGCGATGGTGCCCGCCGCGCCGTTCACCAACTTAACGAGATCGTCGAACATCCGGTTTTCGGACTGCATCACATTCGCCTTCTGACTGAAACTAGCCGATCACCTGCGACGTATGCGCGCCCGGCACAAGCGTTTCCGCATCGGGATTGAGCTGATCGACACGATAGACCAGCACGGAGGCAAAGGCGATCCACAGCAGCCAGGGCAGCATCAGCAGCGCCGCGCCGACGCGAATCCGCGAGAACAGGAAAGTGGTGAGGCCGCCCAGCACCAGCACCGCGATCAGATCGGCCAGCGCCTTTCCCATATGATGCGCGCCGAAGAACAGCGGCGCCCAGATCAGGCCGAGCGCGAACTGCACCGCGAACAGCGCCACCGCGCCCCATCGCCCGCGAGCGCCCCGCGCATTGAGGATGATCGCGAGCGCCAGCCCCGCCGAGACCAGCGCCACGCCCCATATCAACGGGAAGGTGGCATCGGGCGGCGCGAATCCCGGCTTGCCCAGCGCCTGATACCATCCGTTCGCCGCGCCGGTGGGGGCGCTGCGCCACGATAGGAAACCGAGCAGCAGCGCCAGAGGTACCGCCACCACCGCCCATCGCAGAAATGACATGCGCAACTGCGCGCGAGACGCCAACCCTCCCACATAGCCCCCATTCGTCGTTCGATCGGGGCAGCCTGCCGCGTATCGGGAAGGCGCGTCAATCCCGGATGGCGGCGATCAGGAATTCCACATTGCCTTCCGGCCCCGTGATCGGGCTGCGCTCCACGCCCAGCACGCGCCAGCCCTGCGTGCCGAACCATGCCGCAACCTCGTCGCAGACGCGCGCATGAACTTCGGGATCGCGCACCACGCCCCCCTTCCCCACTTCCTCACGCCCGGCCTCGAACTGCGGCTTGATGAGCGCGAGCGCCCGCGCGCCCGGCGCGGCGAAACCCAGCGGCACTTCCAGCACCTTGGCAAGCGAGATGAAGCTCGCGTCGCACACGATCAGATCGACGGCTTCGGGAACATGCGCGTCGGTGAGGATGCGCGCGCTGGTCTGTTCATGGACGATCACGCGTGGATCGATGCGGAGCTTCCATGCGAGCTGGTTCGTCCCGCTGTCCACCGCATAGACGCGCGCCGCGCCGCGGGTCAGCAGCACGTCGGTGAAGCCTCCGGTCGAGGAGCCGACGTCGATCGCCGACGCGCCCGCCACATCCCAGCCGAAATGATCGAGGCCGTGCGCCAGTTTGATTCCGCCGCGCGACACCCAGGGATGATCGCGTCCGCGCACGTCGAGCGCCGCGTCGGGCGAAAGCTGCTGGCCGGGCTTCTCCACCTTGCGGTCGGTGGTGAACACCAGCCCCGCCATGATGAGCGCCTGCGCGCGCGTGCGCGATTCGGCCAGCCCCCGATCGACCAGCAACTGATCCGCGCGCACCTTTGCCATGGGCGCGCTATCGCCTGCCCCGCGCTTCGTCGCAAGCCGCCTTCCGCCGGGCGCAGCGAGGGGAGGCACCTATTGCCTACGTGTTTAGTAGGAATACTCTGATCCAGAGGTCGCGAGGTCCGCCATGCCCCTAGAATGGCCGTCCCCGCGGCCTCGCCAGCGACGAGGAGTGGCTGGCATGGATTCGTCTCGGCAGATGGCGCGCATCCGACGATCCTCACCGTGCCGGGCCTCCATGGCTCCGGGCCGTCGCACTGGCAGACCTGATGGAACGCTCCCGCCCGGATAGGTTCCGAATCGATCTCGGCCGGTGGGACAGGCCGCATCGCAACGCCCGGGTGACGAAGACCGACCAGGGAATCGCCAGAGCGCGCGCGCCGGGAAGGGCCTTTGCCTGCCCGCCTTCCCGCTGACGGGATCAGAATTCGCTCTTGTCCTCCAGCGCACGCGCGCGCGCTTCCCGCAGCCTGCGCCACAGGGAGAGGTTGAAGCCCCCGAGCGCGACGACCATCAGCACCGTCGCGAGGATGACCTTAGTCCAGCCGCTCACGCCCGCGCGCCGAGCGCCCCGGGCTCATTCCACCGGAGGGTTTTGAGGACGGTTTGGGTGATGTGGTCGGCATCGA
>JASGGR010000250.1:0-3446 GCA_047602705.1 Sphingomonas bacterium
GTGGCGCGCGCGCGCGAGCGTGTCGTCCACCGCGCGGGTGTCGCGGACCAGCTCGACCGCATGGGCGAAATCCGCGTCGCCGTCGCGGCGGCCCTCCACCGCATCCTTCCAGAACCTGCGGTCCGCCTCGTCGCCGCGCGCATAGGCGAGGATGACGGGCAGCGTCATCTTGCCCTCGCGGAAATCGTCGCCCGCGTCCTTGCCCATCGTGCCGGCGTCGGACACATAGTCGATCGCATCGTCGACGAGCTGGAAGGCGATGCCGAGGTTGCGGCCGTAGGCGTCCAGCGCGACCTCCTCCTCCTCCGGCCGCTCCGCCACCACGGCGGAGATGCGGCAGGCGGCGGCGAACAGCGCGGCCGTCTTGGCGTTGATGATGTCGAGATAGCGATCCTCGCCCAGATCGACGCGGCGCGCGGCGGTGAGCTGGTTCACCTCGCCCTCCGCGATCACCGCGCTGGCGTTGGAGAGGATCTTCAGCACCTTCAAGCTGCCGTCCTCCACCATCAGCTCGAAGCTGCGGCTGAACAGGAAATCGCCGACCAGCACGCTCGCGGGATTGCCCCAGATCAGGTTGGCGGTGCGCTTGCCGCGCCTCAGGTCCGATCCGTCCACCACGTCGTCGTGCAGCAGGGTGGCGGTGTGGATGAACTCCACCGCCGCCGCGAGGCGATGGTGGCGCGTGCCCATATAGCCCAGCAGCCGCGCGCTCGCGAGCGTGAGCATCGGCCGCATCCGCTTGCCGCCGCCCGCGATCAGATGCCCGGCAAGCTCCGGGATCAGCGGTATCTGGGACTGCATGCGATCGAGGATCGCGGCATTGACCAGGTTCATGTCCCCCGCGACAAGCTCGATCATCGGTTCGAGCGAGGGGACGCGATCGGCGAGGCGGTGAATGGTGGCGGTCATCTATCGCGTGCTCTAGTCCCGCCGTCCGTGGCAACGCAAGCCTTGCGCGGTGGGCGCCGCCCCCGCAAAAGGCCGGGGAATGACGGATTCGGGGGGCATGATGCCGGACGAGGTGCTGAAGGGTTATCGCAAGAGCATCGACAATATCGATGCGGCGCTCGTCTGCCTGCTCGCGGAGCGGTTCAAGATCACGCAGGCGGTGGGGCGCTACAAGGCGACCGCCGGCCTCCCCCCCGCCGATCCGGGCCGGGAGGACGCGCAGATCGCGCGCCTGCGCCGGCTGGCCGAGGATGCGGAGCTGGACCCGGAGTTCAGCGAGAAATTCCTGCGCTTCATCATCGACGAGGTGATCCGGCATCACGAGCGGATGCGGGGCTAGGTCGTATCGGCATTCAGGTTTCCCGGCGTTTTCCCGTCGTCATGCCGGGTTTGACCCGGCATGACGAGAAAGACGCAGGGCGGACAGTCCTGAACCCCCTCACCCGATCGCCCGGTCCCGCCCTTCCCAATAAGCCGCGCGCAATTCGCGGCGCAGCACCTTGCCGGAGGGGTTGCGCGGCAAGGCGTCGATGAAATCGACCGATTTCGGCGCCTTGTAGCCGGCGATCCGCGCCTTGGCCCAGGCGATCACGTCCTCGGCCGACGCGCCTTCGCCGTCGGCGACGATCAGCGCCTTCACCGCCTCGCCCCATTTGTCGTCCGGAACCCCGATCACCGCCACGTCCGCCACGCCGGGGCAGCCGGCGATCGCATTCTCCACTTCCGCCGGATAGACGTTCTCGCCGCCGGAAACGATCATGTCCTTGATGCGGTCATGGACGAAGAAATGGCCGTCCTCGTTCATATAGCCCGCGTCGCCGGTGCGGAGCCAGCCGCCCGCCAGCGTCTCGGCGGTGGCTTCGGCGCGGTTCCAATAGCCCTTCATCACGATATCGCCGCGGATCACGATCTCGCCGATCCCGCCGGGAGGCAAAGGCTTTCCGTCCGCGTCGAAGATCGCCATCTCCACGCCCGGCCACGGCTTCCCGCAGGACTTCAGCAATCCACCCGCGCGATGCGCCGCCGGGGAGAGATAGGAGCCGGCGCCGGCCGACTCGGTCATGCCGTAGAACTGGATGAAATCGCAGCCGAACGTCGCCTGCGCGCGCTCCAGCACGTCCTGCGAGATGGGCGACGCGCCATAAGCGATGGTGGACATGTGCGGGAAGCGCGCGCCCGCGATCTCCGGCGCCTGCAGCATCATCAGGATCATCGCCGGGGCGAGGAAGCTGTGGTTCACCACCTCCTCCACCATGATCCTTATGGCCAGCGCGGGCGTGAAATCCTTCACCAGCACGATGCGGCACCCCTGCGCCAGCGCGGAGAAGCTGACGTTGGTGCCCGCGACGTGGAACAGCGGCATGACGATCATCACGGTCTGCCCGGCGTCATAGGCAAAGCCGTCCATATGCACCGCCATCTCCATGAAGCGGCGATAGTTGCGGTTGGTGAGGATCACGCCCTTCGGCCGCCCGGTCGTTCCGCTGGTGTAGAGCTGCAGCACGTCGTCGTCGAGCGAGGGGCGCTCGCCCGCCGCCTGCCCTTCCCCGCGCGCCAGCCATTCGTCGAGCGGCACGAAGGCCGGGTGCGCGCCGTAGAGCGCGATCAGGTGCGGCGGATGCTCCAGCCCCTTCGCCACCTCCAGCGCGGCATCGAAGAAATCCTCGCCGACGAACAGGTGCGTCGGCGCGCCGTCCGAGAGGATGAACTGCACCTCGGGCACCGAAAGCCGCCAGTTCACCGGCATCAGGCAGGCGCGCGCCCGGCCGGTGCCGAAGAACAGGGGATACCAGGCCGGATGGTTCTTGGTGAGCACCGCGACGCGATCCCCCGGCCGTGCGCCGTCCGCTGTCAGCGCGCGGGCGATCGCGTCGGTGCGCGCCTCAAGCTCCCGGAAGCTGATCGATTGGCCATCGAACAGCACGGCCGCCTGATCGCCTCGCGCTTCGGCCTGCGCGGCCGGGATGTCCGACAGGCATTGTATGGCATCGAGATCGATCATCTTTCCTCTCCCCAACGCTTCGTCGCGCTATGGCCGTCGCAGCTATTCTTAGCTTGCGAACGGTTTATCTCAAGCCTTCCACGCGCCCGTGATCGCGGGCCTGATGACGAGGCTGTTGATATCCACCACGATATGCGCCGCGATCGCAAGCCATAACGCGCCGCTGGAGAGATAGAGGAGGGAAAAGACCACGCCCATCGCGCCCGTCGCTATCACGCCCGCCCGGCCCTGATAGCGATGCGCGGCGGCGAACATGACGGCGGAGAGCAGGAAACCGGCCAGCGCGCTTCCCGTCGCGAGCGCCAACAGCAACGGCACGGCAAGGCGGAAGAACAGCTCCTCCCCCACGCCCGCCACCAGTGAGAGGATGACGCCCCAGCCGAGGTCCGCGCGCGTCCGGGGCAGCAGCCAGCCCAGCTCGCCGAACAGCGGCCCGCGCCTTCCCCTGCGCCGCCATTGGACGAGCGCGAGGCCCCCGCCGATCGCGCTGCCGCCG
>JASGGR010000026.1:0-24151 GCA_047602705.1 Sphingomonas bacterium
GCCGCGCACCGCGATCTTCGTTGACCGCCGCGATCACGCTGATCCCGGTGCGCGGCGACCAGTTCAGTCCATAGCCCCATGTGCCGAGCGTGCCGTAATCGGAAAGCTGGTTCACTTCGCCGTTCACGTTGGCGGTGAGCGTGCCGATCGCGCCGAGGAAGCCGGTCTTCTTGCTGGTCAGCGGGATATCGAAGCTGAGCTGCGCATTGCCCGTGGATCGCGCGACGTCGCTCGCCATGAACGCGCCGCCCAGCCGCGTGCTGCTGGAGGAAAGCTGGCTGCCGTTGCCGCCGATCTGGATCGAGGTTCGCACCTTGCCCGCCGGCAACGCGAAGATCGGGCCGGAGGCGAGCACCGACGCGCTTTCGGTGTTCGTCACCGCGACGCCATGCTGGTTGCCGAGCGCGCCGTTCAGATAGCGGTTGGTGTCGCTGCGCGTGTCGCTATGGTCATAGGTGCCGGTGAACGAAAGCTTCCAGTTGGTCGACAGATCGTAGTTCAGCGTCACGCCGGCATGGCCGGTGAAGGCATCGCTATCCTGCCGCAGCGCCGCGATCTCGTCGGGATCGAGCGCGCCCGAAAGCGGCGCGCCGCCCGCCAGCCCGCGGCTCGTCTGATAGCCGGCCGTCCCGTTCACCGACGCGGTGAGCTTCGGCGAAAGCTGGAAGGCATAGGTGCCGTTCAGCGAATAATTGCGGGTGGAGGGCTGGAGCGTGCGGTAATCCGTGTCGCCGGCATAGGGATTGGCGGGACCGGCCGGATTGGCCGGATCGCCTGCCCTCGGATCGGGGATGATGCTGCGATCGCTCTCCAGCAGCGCCGCGCTCGCCTTCGCGCGGGCCACCACGTTGAGCCTCTTGTTGTCGTGGATGCGGGTCAGGCCGAATTCGCCGTTGGCGTTGCCGCCGCCGCCTTCCGTCGCCAGCCCGCCGCCCGCGCTCGCCACATGCGCGCGGAATCGGCGGCGCAGGATGATGTTCACCACCTTCTGCGTCGCGCTATAGCCGTATTTGAGCGCCACTTCCTCCGGCAGGATGTCCAGCCGCGCGATCGCCTCGGTCGGCAGGTCGCCCACCTCGTTGATGCCGGAGATGCGCTTGCCGTTCACCAGCACGACCGGGCCGCCGCCGTCGCGCCCCTGCACGCTGGATGTCTGGTCCGAGATCTGGGAGAGCAGGTCGCTCACCGAATCGACGCCATAGGCCGCGATATCGGCGGGCGACAGGCGGTTTTCCGGCGGAATATCGCCGATCACCGCGCCCGGCAGGGCCTGGCCGGTCACGACGATATCGTCTTGCGGCGACGCATCGGCCTCCGCCGGTGCCTCCTGCTCCTGCGCGGTCGCCGGCGCGGAGAAAGCGAGCGCGCCCAGGGCAAGCGCGAGGGATGAATGAAGCGCGTAACGCAAGGCAAAAGATGAATCGGCCATGATTTCCCGGTGATGGCTGAATGAAGATGAACGGAGGCTGGGGTCAGCCCCTCGGCGGCTGGCGGTCTTCGTCGTCGCGGTCTTCCTGTGGGGGTGGCGGCGGCCGGCGGAACCCATGGTCGCCCCCGCCGCCGCCGCTGCGCGGACCGCCGAAGCCGCCTCGCATGCGCGTATCGATTGCCGGAAGCTCCCCCGGAGTGAGGATGCCATCGCTATTGCGATCGAGTAGCATGAAGCGCTGATCGGCGGCCAGCATGAATTCATTGACGTCGACGCCGCGATTGAAATTGGCGTCGGCGGCCGTCACCGGCTCGGGCAAAGCGATATAGCTCCAGCGCGCCGCACCCTGCGCCTGCTGACGCGCCGGACGTTGCGACGAACCGGACGTTGCGCCCTCGCCGCCACCGCCACCGAAGCGGCCACCGCCTCCGCCGAATCCTCCACCATGACGGCCGCCCCCGCCGCTATGTCCGCCATGCCCGCCGCCGGGAGGCATGGAGCCGCGTCCGCCGCCGCCCGTATCGCGCACGCGGATCTCGGGCGCGATGCGGGTTTCGTAGACGTCGATCTCGTCGGGATCGATCTCGCCGTCATTGTTGCGGTCCAGCACATGGAAGAAGCGCAGCGCGTCGGCGCGGAATTCGGCGCGGTCGATCCGGCCGTCGTGATTGGCGTCCGCGCCCGCGAACCAGGCCTTTTCCGGCTGGGCCATGCGGAACGGCTCGCCCATCGGGCTTATGAACAGATAATGCGGCTCCCCATCCCCGCGCGGTGCGCCGTGATGACGCGGCGGCGGTGGGCGGTCGGTGGCGCAGGCGCCCAGCAGCAGGGCGGAAGCGATGACGGCAAAGCGCGGCAAGCAGGAATCCCCCGATCTTGATCTGGAGAGAGTGCTTCTCGCGTGATCGTCTCGGCAATATTACGAGTTTGTAATGTTTGTCGTGAGGACGAAATGCGCCGCCCTTGCGCACATGGCGGCTTGCAGGGATAGGGAGAAGGCATCCCTTGCCGCCGGAGCGTTTGTGCCGACCGCCTATGACCTGATCCGCCCCGCGATCTTCCGCCTCGATCCCGAAAATGCGCACCGGCTGACGATCGCGGCTCTGCGCCTGATGCCGCGCGTTGCACATCGCGCGGCGGATCCGGCGCTGGCGGTTGAAGTGGCAGGCCTTCATTTCCCCAATCCCTTGGGGATGGCGGCTGGGTTCGACAAGGATGCGGAGGTGGCGGACGCCCTGCTGTCGCTCGGCTTCGGCTTCGCGGAGGTGGGGACGATCACGCCCTTGCCCCAGCCGGGCAATCCGCGCCCGCGCTTGTTCCGGCTGACGGAGGATCGCGCGGTCATCAACCGTTTCGGCTTCAACAGCAAGGGCGGGGAGGCGGCGGCGCGCCGGCTCGCCGCGCGGCCCGGGCGTCCGGGGATCGTGGGCGTCAATATCGGCGCGAACAAGGATTCGGCCGATCGTATCGCCGATTATGTCGCAATGGCGCGAATGATGGCGCCTTATGCGAGCTATCTGACGCTCAACATCTCCAGTCCCAATACGCCGGGCCTGCGCGCATTGCAGGATGTCGGCGCCCTGCACGACCTCCTCGACCGCGTGATCGCGGAGGTGCGGGGCGCGGTGCCGATCTTCCTGAAGGTCGCACCCGATCTCCAGCCCGCCGACGTGGACGCGATCGCCCGTGCCGTGCTCGACCGGCAATTGGGCGCCTTGATGGTGAGCAACACCACGATCACCCGCCCGCCGCTGAAATCGGCTCATTCGGGGGAGGCGGGCGGCCTCTCCGGCGCGCCGCTTAGGCTGATGGCGCTGGAGCGGCTGCGCGATTTCCGCAAGGCGACCGGCGGCGCGCTTCCCCTGATCGCGATCGGCGGCATCGCCACCGCCGACCATGCGTGGGAAAGCATTCGCGCGGGCGCGAGCCTCGTGCAGCTCTACAGCGCGATGGTCTACGAAGGCCCCGGCATCGCGCGGCGCGTGGTGCGCGGGCTGGCGGAGCGGCTGCGGCGCGAGGGGATGATGTCGATTGGGGAGGCAGTTGGAAGCGGGGCCTGACCCGCGGGCTGCATTAACCGCTTCTAAGCGACGATCGCATAGATGGGCGGAATGGGGACCATCCTCGCGAAAGCAGCAAACCGATACAACCTCCGATGGCCAATCGTCTCGGCTCATGAACTGCCGCCGATATGGATCGCGATCGCGTTCCTTCTAGTGATCGTGGTGGGTGTGAGCGGGAAGATCATCGGTTGCGATGTCAAACTGCTCGGCTCGACATTTTCATACATCGCGTTGGTATGGGCGTGCGGCGTCGGCGTCGGGATGATCGGGGCAAAGCTGCTTGGGGGCTGCATGCGTCTGGTGGCGGTGTTCATGCTGCTCGCCCTCGCGACTCCATGGGCGAGCGACGTGCTGGCGGTGAACGGCCTGCCTTATGCCGATGACATGCTTGCCACCTTGGATGCCTGGCTGTTCGGCGGCTTCGACTGGCCGACCATGATCGAAGTCGTCCGGCCCCATACGAAGGCACTCCTGCTGCTAAGCTATGCTTATGCCTCGCTAAACTGGCAGCCATTAATCCTGCTGGCGCTTCTATGCTGCGCGGGCAAAATGGTGTTCGCTTGGCGCTTCCTTACCGCCTGGGCGATCGCGCTCGGTTTCTGCCTGCTGGTCTTTCCCTTCTGCCCGGCCGTTGGCGGATATAGTCACTTCCATATCGGTCCGGAGACGATTCCCGGCGTAAGGGTGATGTCGGCGTGGGAATATCCGGTGTTGCTCGGCAAGCTGCGCGACGGGTCGGTGCATGTTCTGGACCTGTCCAATCTCGCCGGCATCATCGCCATGCCCAGTTTTCATGCGGCGTCATCCGTATTGCTCGCATGGGGTTACGGGCGCCTGCGCTGGCTATATTGGCCGTTCCTTGCGCTTAATGCCGCTATGCTGGTTTCGGCGGTCCCAATCGGCGGACATTATCTGATCGATGTGCTCGCCGGTGCGCTGGTGGCGGGGCTTTCGATCATCATCGCCAATCGGTGGGTGGATGCCGGATCGCGTGAGTCGGAGCCGCATCCGTCACGTGCCAGCGCAATCGCCTGAGGCTCCGGGATATCACCCCGCCCGCCCCGGCGAGGGCCTGTCAGACACCATCCGCTCGCCGTCGATCACGATCGGCCCGGCGACGCCCGGCAAGCCGCCCGGCGCGATGCGCATGCCGCGTGCGATCACCTGCGGGTCTGCGAACACCTCGTCTACGGCGTTGATCGGCCCGGCCGGCACGCCCGCCGCGTCCAGCGCCTCGGCCAATGCGGCTTTCTTCCAGTCGAGGATCGCGCGCGTCAGGACCGGTATCATCGCGTCGCGGTTCGCCAGCCGGTCCGGGTTGGTGACGAAGCGCGGATCGTCCGCCAGCGGCAGGCCCAGCACCGTGCACAATTTGCGGAATTGCGAATCGTTGCCGACCGCGATGATGAGTTCGCCATCCGCGCAGGAGAAGGCCTGATAGGGCGTCAGGTTGGCATGCCCATTGCCCATCCGGTGCGGCACCTTGCCGCTCGCCATCCAGTTGAGCGCCTGATTGGCGAGCACCGCCACCTGCGTGTCGAGCAGCGCCATGTCGATATGCGCGCCCTCGCCGCTCATGTCGCGGCGGCGCAGCGCGGCGAGGATGGCGACCGCCGAATAGACGCCGGTGAAGATGTCGGCATAGGCGATGCCGGTCTTTTCCGGCGGCCCGTCCGGCTCGCCGGTCAGCGACATGATGCCGCCCATCCCCTGGATGATGAAGTCATAGCCCGCGCGATGCGCATAAGGCCCCGTCTGGCCGAAGCCGGTGACGGAGCAGACGATCAGCCGCGGATTCGCCGCGCGCAGCGATGCCGCGTCGAGGCCGTATTTCACGAGGCCGCCGACCTTGTAATTCTCGATCACCACATCGGCGTCCGCGATCAGCGCCTTCACCGCCGCCTGCCCCTCCGGCGTGGCGATATCGATCGCGACGTTCGTCTTGCCGCGATTGGTGGAGTGATAATAAGCCGCGTCGAGCGAATTGCCTTCGGCGTCATAAAGGAACGGCGGACCCCAGTGGCGGGTGTCGTCGCCCGGACCGGGGCGCTCCACCTTCGTCACCTCCGCGCCCAGATCGGCGAGCAACTGGCCGCACCACGGCCCCGCGAGGATTCGCGCCAGTTCCACGACGCGAACACCCTCCAGCGGCTTCATCCACGGTTCCTTTCGAATATCGGCTTCCGCTTGACTAAGAGCCGATGCCGGTCAGAACAATGGGGATCAGGGGAGTTTATCGATGCGGATCTTCACGGGCGTGGCGCTGGCGGCGGCACTGGCAGGCGGCGCGGTGGCGCAGGGACACGACTATACGTTCGATTACGCCTATCCGCCGGAGGCCGCGCGAATCGCGCCGCTGCGTGCCTGGCTGGAGAAGGACAAGGCGAAGATGCGCGCGAGCATCGCGGAGCAGGCCGCCGAGGGGCGGGAGGAAGCGCGCAAGAACGGCTACCCATTCCACGAATATGAGGCGTCCAAGAAGTGGCAGGTCGTCACCTCCACGCCGCGCTTCCTGAGCCTTTCGGGCGAGGTCTACAGCTTCACCGGCGGCGCGCACGGCTCGCCGGGGACGGTGGCGCTGCTGTGGGACAAGGCGGCGCAGCGGCGCATCTCATCGGTGGCGGTGTTCGTTTCGGCGGCGGCGCTGCAGGCGGCGATCGGCCCGGCCTATTGCGCGAAGCTGGATGCGGAGCGGCTGAAACGGCGCGGCGAGCCGACGAAGCCCGGCGATCCCTTTGGCGAATGCCCGAAGCTGGGCGAACTGACCGTGCTGCTCGGTTCCTCCAACCGCCTGAAGATCGACCGCATCGGCCTGATCGCGGACCCTTATGTCGCCGGGCCTTATGCGGAAGGGAGCTATGAGGTGACGCTGCCCGTCACTCCTGCCGTGCTCGGCGCGGTGAAGCCGGCCTATCGCGCCACATTCGCGTTGGGGCATTAGCGCACGGGCCGGGTGACGGCGGATAGGCTTGCCGTTACGCCGGGCGCATGGAGCGCGATTCGCAACCCAAGGCCCTGGCCGCCGCTGCCCTGCCGCTGCTGATCGGCTGTGCCGGATCGCTGGCTTACTGGCCCGGCCTCGTGACATGGGATTCGCTGCGCCAATATGATCAGGCGCTGAGCGGCGATTTCGACGATTGGCACCCGCCGGCGATGGAATGGGTGTGGCGGCAATTGCTGCCGGTCGCTCACTCGCCCGCGCCGATGCTGGTGCTGCAACTGGGTCTTTATGCGCTGGGCTTCGCGCTGCTGATCGCGGCGGCCGCACGGACGCGCCGGGCGGTCGCGATCGCCTGTATCGCCTTGCTGCCGCTGTCGGTCGCGCTGATGGCGACGATCGTCAAGGACAGCCTGATGACCGGCGCCCTGCTTGCCGCCGCCGGGCTGTGCGCCACCGCCGACCGGCGCGGGATCGGCTGGCCGCGCGCCGCCGCTTTCGCATTGCTGCTGTTTGCCTCCACGCTCCGCTTCAACGCCATCTTCGCGACCCTGCCGCTCGCGCTCTGGACCTTGCCGGCGGCATGGCGGAGGCGGCCTGCGCGGATGGTGGCGGGATGCGCCGCGATGTGCGCCCTGCTCGCAGCCGCCATGCCGCTCGCCAACCACGTGGCGGGCGCGAAGCCTAGCGGGGTGGAACTGTCGCTCATCATCTTCGATCTGGGCGGGATCACGCTTCATTCGGGAGAGGACCAGTTCCCGCCGTCCGGCGTTGCGGATGCGGTGGCGGTCAATCGTCATTGCTACACGCCGGTGAAGTGGGACAGCTATTCCTGGTGGGTGGACGCGCCGTGCCCGATCGGGTTCGAGCAGGTGCGCGACGCTTTTGCCCGTGCCCATATCGAGCCGCACCTGTTCTGGCTCCGCGCGATCCTGCGGCATCCGCTGGCTTATGCGGAGCATCGGCTGGCGCACTGGAATGTCGAGACGCGCTTCCTCGCGCATGATTCGGTCGATCGCCCGGTGCAGGTCAGCGCGCCGCCCAACGACTGGGGTTTCGCGGTCACGCCCAATCAGGTGGTGCGCGCGGTGGACTGGCTCGCGTGCCGCAGCGGGGAGACGCCGCTCGGCTGGCCCTGCGTATGGATCGCGGCGATGATCGGGTTGCTATGGGCCGGACGTGTCGGTTTTCCGGCGCGGGTGATGGCGTGGTCGGCGTTGCTCTACGCGCTGGGCTATGCGCCGCTCGGCGTGGCGGCGGAGCTGCGTTATTATCTGTGGACGATGGTCGCGGGCGCGGTCGCGCTGGTGTTCGCCATGGGGGACTGGCGCGACGCGGGCATGCGGCCGGGGTGGCGGCTCTGGGGGCCGCCATTGGTGGTGGCGGTGATCGCAACCGGATTCAGGGTGATTGGCTGAGGGCCGGACGCGGGAGTGAATCCCGCGTCTGCGTCGGACTGGCTCGCTTCGCGACCCGGTCGGCCGGGCCTGGCGGTCTCGCGGATAGCTGCGCTATCCGCGTGCCGCCCGCGCCTTACTTGCTGCGTTCGACCTGCTCGAAGTCCAGCTCGACCGGCGTCGCGCGGCCGAAGATCGAGACGGAGACCTTGACCTTCGACTTGTCGAAATCGAGTTCTTCCACCGTGCCGTTGAAGCTGGCGAAGGGCCCGTCGAGCACCTTCACCGAATCGCCGATCTCGTAATCCACCTTCACCTGATGCTTCGGCGCGGCGGCGGCTTCCTCCTTCGAGTTCAGCATCCGCGCGGCTTCCGCGTCGCTGATCGCCTGCGGCTTGCCGGACGAGCCGAGGAAGCCCGTCACGCGCGGCGTGTTCTTGACGAGGTGGTATACGTCGTCGTTCATGCTCAGCTTGGCGAGCACATAGCCCGGCATGAACTTGCGCTCGACCGACACTTTCTTGCCGCGACGCGCCTCCGTCACGGTTTCGGTCGGCACCTCGATCTGCTCGACGAGCTGCGAAAGGCCGAGCCGTTCCGCTTCAGAGATGATCGTATCGCGGACCTTGCCCTCGAAACCGGAATAAGCGTGGATGATGTACCAGCGCGCCATGTGCGTGAAACCTTTGTCCCTTATTTCGCGAACGCCAGCAGCGCCTTCACGAGCTGATCGAAGATCGTGTCGATGCCGAGGAAGAACAGGGCGAGGATCGTCGTCATGATGAGCACCATCACCGCCGTCATGATCGTTTCCCGCCGCGTGGGCCACACGACCTTGCGGGTTTCGGCCTGAACCTGACGGATGAACTCGATCGGGGTCGTCTTCGCCACTGTAGCGCCTTCGCAAACGTGCCGGGCGAGGCATAAGCCCGCCACCGCTTCCCTGTCATCAGGGAAACGGTGAAGGCCCGTCCTCGCTGTCGGATGGGGCCGGGAGATAGCGTCGGCCGCGTGTGAAGGCAAGAGGCGCGCCGGACGCCTTGCGCCGCGCCGCGCTTGGCCCCATCGTCGCGCGCGATGGCGACTATCCCGGCCGATGCCTATCCCCCGATGCTGCTCGATGCCGCCATCGCGCTGCATGACGGGCGGCTGCACGTCGCGGAGCCGCTGCTCAAGACCTATCTGAAGCGCGATCCGTTCGACGCGCGCGCGATCCGCATGCTGGCGGAGCTGGCCGGGCGGATCGGGCGCAACCAGGATGCGGAGAACCTGCTGCGCCGCGCGCTGGAGCTTGCGCCCGCCTTCACCGCCGCGCGCGCCAACCTCGCGCTCGTCCTCTATCGCCAGAATCGCGCGCCGGAGGCGCTGGCGGAGCTGGACGAACTGCTCGCCACTGAGCCGGACCATATCGGCCACGCCAACCTGAAGGCGGCGGCGCTGGGGCGGCTCGGCGGGTTCGAGGAGGCGATCGCGCTTTACGAGCGCGTCCTTTCCGTCTCCCCTGGCCAGCCCAGGGTATGGATGAGCTACGGCCATATGCTCAAGACGGTCGGGCGGCAGGCGGACGGCGTCTCCGCCTATCGCCGCGCGATCGTGCTGGAGCCGGCGCTGGGCGAGGCGTGGTGGAGCCTCGCCAACCTCAAGACGGTGCGCTTCGCCGATGCGGATATCGCCGCGATGGAGCAGGCGCGGGCAAGCGCCGGGCTGGGCGAGGGCGATGCGCTCCACCTCGATTTCGCGCTCGGCAAGGCATTCGAGGATCGCGGGGAGGCGGACAAGGCCTTCGCCCATTATGCCGCCGCCAACGCGATGCGTCGGGCGCAGCTCGGCTATGATCCCGATCTCCTCTCGCAGATGGTGGACGGGCATGTCGCCGTCGCCACGCCCGCATTCTTCGCCGCGCGGGAGGGCTGGGGCTGCCCGGCGGCGGACCCGATCTTCATCCTCGGGATGCCGCGCGCCGGCTCCACGCTGATCGAGCAGATCCTCGCCAGCCATGGCATGGTGGAGGGGACGACCGAGCTTCCCGACCTGCCCGCCATGGTGCGGCGCGTGGCGGACTATCCGCACGGCCTCTCCGCCCTCACGGCGGAGGATGCGGCCGAACTGGGCGCCGAATATCTCCGCCGCGCGAGCGTCCAGCGGCGCAGCGGCAAGCCGTTCTTCATCGACAAGCTCCCCAACAACTGGCTGCATGTCGCGCTGATCCGGCTGATCCTGCCCAATGCGCGCATCATCGACGCGCGGCGCGATCCGCGCGCCTGCTGCTTCTCCAATTTCAAGCAGCATTTCGCGCGCGGCCAGGCCTTCAGCTACGGGCTGGAGGACATGGGGCGCTATTATCGCGATTACGTGCGGCTGATGGCGCATATGGACAAGGTGCAGCCCGGCAGGGTGGTTCGCGTGATCCATGAGGAGTTGGTGGACGCGCCGGAGGCGGGGATTCGCGCATTGCTCGATTCGCTCGGCCTGCCGTTCGAACCTGCCTGCCTGTCCTTCCATGAGACGGAGCGCGCGGTGCGCACGGCGTCCTCCGAACAGGTGCGCCAACCGATCTTCCGTGGCGGGGACAAGGCGTGGCGGCCGTTCGCCGCGCATCTCGGCCCGCTGGAGGCGGCGTTGGGCGATGTGATCGACCGTTATCCCCAGGCTCCCGATTTCGCATGAAGGAAGCGCGATCGGCCCGCTGGCGTAACGTGTTGCGCCATCCCTTGTCCCGGCTTGGCCCCGGCCTCATCACCGGCGTCGCAGACGACGATCCCAGCGGCATCGCCACCTATTCGCAGGCCGGCGCGCAATATGGCTTCGACATGCTGTGGACGATGCCGCTCGCCTATCCGCTGATGTCGGCGGTGCAGGTGATGTGCGGGCGGCTGGGCCGGGTGACGGGCAGGGGGCTGTCCGCCAACATCAAGAGCACCTTTTCTCCCGCCCTGCTGCGCCTGCTGGTGCTGTTGCTGCTGATCGCCAACATGCTGAACATCGCCGCCGATATCGCCGTGATGGGCGAGGCGGCGGAGCTGGTGACGGGCGTCAACCGTTACTGGATGACGCTTGGCTTCACGCTGGCGACGTTGGTGCTTCAGGTGTTCGTGCCCTATCACCGCTACGTCACCTTCCTGAAATGGCTGACCGTCTCGCTGCTCGCTTATGCCGGCGTGCTGTTCGCGGTGCATGTGCCGTGGGGCAAGGTGCTGGCGCATATGGCATGGCCGCATTTCCGGCTGGACGCGGACGCGGCGACGATGGTGGTCGGCGTGTTCGGCACGACGATCAGCCCCTATCTCTTCTTCTGGCAGGCTTCCGAGGAGGTGGAGGATCTGCGCGGCGCGCCCGGCCTGATCGATGCGCCGTCCGACGCGGCTGCCGAGCTTTCGCGCATCTCATGGGATACGTGGAGCGGCATGGCCTATTCGGACCTCACCGCCTTCTTCATCATGCTGGCCACCGCCGTTACGCTCCATGCCGGCGGCGTGACGACGATCGAGACGGCGGCGCAGGCGGCGAGCGCATTGCGCCCGATCGCGGGGGATTTCGCCTTCCTGCTGTTCGCGCTGGGCATATTGGGCGTGGGGATGATCGGCGTGCCCGTGCTCGCGGGATCGGCGGCCTATGCCATGGCCGAGGCGATGGACTGGAAGGGCGGGCTGGAGCGCAAGGCGCGCGATGCGCGCGGCTTCTACGGGGTGATCGCGCTCTGCGTGCTGGCGGCGCTGGCGATCCAGTTCTCGCCGATCAACCCGATGCGCGCCCTGTTCTGGAGCGCGGTTATCAACGGCGTCGTCGCGGTGCCGCTGATGGTGGTGCTGGTGATGCTCGTCTCGCGGGAAAGCGTGATGGGCGCATTCGTCGCGCCGCGCCCGATCCGCTGGCTCGGCTGGATCGCCGCCTTGCTGATGGGCGGTGCGGCGGCGGTGATGATCGCGGGGATGGTGTAGCGCCGGAGCCTGGCGGGACGCGCGTTGCAAATCTGTCACGCTCGCGCAGCTTTGTTGCCGCGCATGAAAGTCGCAATTGACGCTTTTTGCGCAGCGCAACATTCTCGTAACAATAAATTGTCGAGGGGGACATAGATGGCCGGTTTCAAGAGCCGCATGCTGGTTTCGTTGCTTGCTTCCGCCGGCCTTGCCGCGCCGGCGCTCGCGCAGACGACGGATCAGCCCTCCGCCCGCGCCGCGAACAGCGACGCGCTGAGCGATATCATCGTCACCGCGCAGAAGCGCGACGAGAATATCCAGACGGTGCCGATCTCGATCCAGGCGCTCTCCACGCGCAAGCTGGATCAGCTCAACATCTCGAACTTCAACGAATATACCCAGTTACTTCCCTCGGTGGCGTTCCAGACCTCGCAGCCGGGCGTGACGACCGTCTACATGCGTGGCGTGGCCTCGGGCGGCGACGGCAACCACTCCGGCTCGCTTCCCTCGGTCGGCAGCTATCTCGACGAGCAGCCGGTGACGACGATCGGCGGCACGCTCGACGTCCACATCTACGACGTGGCCCGGATCGAGAGCCTCTCGGGGCCGCAGGGCACGCTCTACGGCGCGTCGAGCGAGGCGGGCACGATCCGAATCATCACCAACAAGCCGGATACCGCCGGCTTCTACGGCCGCGTCGACGGCGAGCTGAACACCGTCCGCAAGGGCGGCGTGGGCGGCAAGCTGGAGGGGATGATAAACACCCCCTTCTCGGACAATGTCGCGCTGCGCGTCGTCGGCTTCTACCAACGGGACGCTGGCTATATCGACAATGTCGCCGGCACCCGCACCTTCTGCGGCACGCCAACCCATGACGATGACGGCAATGTCAACGGCTGCCTGAAGGACGGGATCACCGTCAACAACAAGGCGCTGGTGAAGAAGGATTACAACGACACCGAGACATGGGGCGGGCGCGCCGCGCTGAAGGTCGATCTGGACAGCAACTGGACGGTCACGCCCTCCGTCATCTACCAGGAATCGCGCAGCCACGGCAGCTATGGCTTCGATCCCTCGGTGGGCGATCTGCAAGTCCAGCATTTCTATCCTGAATATCGCCGCGACCGCTTCATCCAGGGGGCGCTGACGATCGAGGGCAAGCTGGGCAATTGGGACATCACCTACGCCGGCGCCTATCTCGATCGCCGCGATACGCAGTCGAGCGACTATACCGATTATGCCGAAGCCTATGACCAGCTCTATCATTCGGCGGGCGGCCTCGCGAACTACTTCTATTATCAGGACGCGGCCGGCAACACGATCGATCCTCGCCAGCGCGTGATCGGCACCGACCATTTCAAGAAGATGAGCCAGGAACTCCGCGTCGCCTCGCCCGCGACCGAGCGTTTCCGGCTGGTGGCGGGCGCCTTCTACCAGCGCCAGTCGAACCTGATCCATCAGGATTACCAGATCCCGGGCCTCGGCTCGCAGGTCTCGGTCAACGGCCATCCCGGCACCTTGTGGCTGACACAGCAGGAGCGGATCGACAAGGATTACGCGATGTTCGGCGAGGCGAGCTACGATCTGCTCCCCAAGCTGACCGTCACGGCCGGCGCGCGCGCCTTCATCTACGACAATTCGCTCGGCGGCTTCTTCGGCTTCGGGCGCAATCCGGCCGACGACGGCAGCGGCGTTCCCTATACCGCCTTGCCGCACAACGGCGCGGGCAGTTCGGGCACGGGCGTGGCGGGCTGCTTCCTCACCAACGGGCAGACGCTGAAGCAGATGGTGGACGCGGGCGAAGACCCCGCGCCCTTCGCGCCGCTGATGGTGGGCGGCTCGCCCTGCACCAACCTCGCCACCCTGTCCGGCGGCAAGCCCATCCCGAAGCGCACGCAGGGGCAGGGCGTCACCTACAGGTTCAACCTGACGTGGAAGCCCAGCGATCAGGTGATGCTCTACGGCACATGGTCGCGCGGCTTCCGCCCTGGCGGCATCAACCGGCGCGGCGACGTGGTTGATTACGCGCCGGATTACCTGACCAATTACGAGATCGGCTGGAAGACCACATGGATGGGCGGCCTGTTGCGGATCAACGGCGCGATCTATCAGCAGGATTGGGATTCGTTCCAGTTCGCCTTCCTTGGCCCGAACAGCTTCACAATCATCCAGAACGGTCCGAATGCCCGCATCCGGGGCGTGGAGATGGACGCCAACCTGTCCGCCGGGCCGCTCGCCCTGACGGTCGCCGGCTCCTATAACGATGCGAAGACCTTGCAGAACCTTTGCCTTCAGGCGGACCCGACCTTCACATGCAGCGGTTTCCTGGCGGATGGGACGACGCCTAACATGGTGTCCGCCGCGAAAGGCACGCGATTGCCGATCACGCCGGAGTTCAAGATCACCGGCACCGCGCGCTATACCGTTCCGCTAGGTGAAACCACCAAGGGCTATATCCAGGCAGTGGTCTCGCATCAAAGCTCGGCGGCATCCGATATTCGCACCGCCGTCTATGAGGCGGGCACCGGCGCGATCGTGAATCCGGCCGCCCTGCTCGGACGGCTTCCGGCCTATACGACCGGCAACCTGGCGATCGGGGCGGAGATGTCGAAATACAATATCGAGGTCTTTGTCCAGAACCTGTGGGACGAGCGCGGGGAAATCTCGCGCTTCCAGGAATGCGGATCGTGCTACCAGCGCCCCTATATCGTGCCGATCTTGCCGCGCACCATCGGCATCCGGGCCGGCGCGAAGTTCTAGGAGAGGAGCCGGACGCGGGGCCTCGAGACCTCGCGTCAAGGTTTCAGGGAAAGGGCGGGGCGGTGACGCTCCGCCCTTTTCGTGAGCGTAAGCCGTGGAAAGGTGGCTGATCCGGTCGGTTCGGAGGCCGGGAGGCTGACTTTCTCGTGATAATAAGGAACGAAAGAGACGCTTGTTCGCGACGCCTTTTGTTCGTTTGCGCGAAGTCGGTCAGGCGAAGCGCACGCTCGTCTTGCTGCGGCGACGCATCGCAGCGCCGACCATACCGAAGCCTACGATCATCAGCGCCCAGGTCGCCGGTTCGGGAACCGCAGCGGCGATGGGAGTTGCCGTGACCGATCCGGATGCCAGCCAGCGCAGATGATTATTACCCTGCGTCTGCGCCGAGGTCATGCTCAGCAACGAGCCATTGATCGGGACAGGCGTGACGAAATCGAGCTTCAGCTGTTCGCCGTTCATGTTCACGGTGATGTTCTGCGCCGAACCGATGCCGCCCGGCCCCGTGATCGGCATGTTGACGTTGGAAAGCGTGAAGCTGGTGGCGGCATAATCGTAATTCGCCCAGCTGTTATGGCCACCGCTCGCGGTGATGTTCATGCCAAGCAAGGTGGTGAAATCGTCGTTGGTGGTGAATGTGCCTGTCAGCGTTCCGCCGCCAAAGAACTCCGCATTGTCCAGCGTGAACAGAATAGCGGCGGATGCCGGCGTCGCCATCGCGATTGTCGAAGTGGCTGACAGGGCAGCGGCGAGCATCAATTTGCGCATTGCTTTATCCTCAAAATCCATTTGCCCGAATCGGCCGCGCGCGGCAGCGTTGGCTGAGCTTTCGCCCGCCTCTGACGGCGGCGGATTTTGTTTACAACAGGGTAAGTATCCTTTCCCGCAACCGTCCGGGAATGGGACGAAAGCAATCGCAGGCTCGGGCGAACCTTGGGCTATGGCCATGCATGCCGAATCTGGCGGAAAAGTTGGCAGGGGAGCTCGGATTCGAACCGAGGGCCTTCGGTTTTGGAGACCGACGCTCTAACCAGCTGAGCTACACCCCTGTGCGAAACGCGCCTCTAACGCGGTGTGGCCGCGGCGGCAATAGGGTGGTGATGGAATACAGGCCGGACGATCAAGCCGCGATATGCGCATCGGGCCGATGCCGCTCCACCAATGCGCGGGCTTCCTGCACCGGCAGCGGGCGGCCGAAGTAGAAGCCCTGGATTCGCGTGCAGCCAAGCTCGCGGATCAGGTTCAGCTCGGTTTCGGTCTCCACGCCCTCGGCGGTGGTGGCCATGCCGAGCGTGCGGGCCAGCGCCACCACGGCACAGATGATCGCCTGTGCTTCTGCGGCGCCTTGGGCGGCGCCCTGCACAAATGTGCGGTCGATCTTGATCGAGGAGAAGCGGGTGCGGCTGAGGTAGCCGAGGGAGGAATAACCCGTGCCGAAATCGTCGAGGCTCAGCCGCACGCCGAGATCGATGATGCGATCGAGCACCTTCACCGCCCCGGTGCCCTCGCGCATGAACACGCTTTCGGTCACTTCCAGCTCCAGCCGGTTGGGCGCGAGGCCGGAGGTGGCGAGCGCCTGCGCCACCACCGCGACGAAATTGGGGTTGTGCAACTGCTCGGGCGACACGTTCACGGCCACGCGCAGGTCGCCCGGCCAGCGTGCGGCCTCCGCGCAGGCGGTGCGGACGACCCATTCGCCGATCGGCCCGATCAGCCGCGCCTCCTCCGCTAGCGGCACGAACTTGGCGGGACTGACCGCGCCGAATTCCGCGCTGTTCCAGCGCAGCAGCGCCTCGAACCCGGTGAGCCGCCCGGCGGCCGCGTCCACCACCGGCTGATAATGCAGATGCAGCTCGCCGCGATCGAGCGCGCCGCGCAGCGCGATCTCCAGCACGCGGCGCTCCTCCGCATCGACGTGAAGCTGCGGTTCATAGGTGTGGAACGCACCGCCGCCCGCATCCTTGGAGCGATAGAGCGCGAGATCGGCCGAGCGAATCAGGTCCTCCGCGTTGCGCCCGTCGCGCGGGGACGTGGCGACGCCCACCGACGCGCCGATCCACAAGGTGTGCTGATCCACCTCATAGGGGCGGGAAAGCGTTTCGATGATCGCCTGCGCCAGCCGCTGGAGGCGGTCCGCGTCGCTCGCGTCGCGCACCACCACGGCGAATTCGTCGCCGCCGAGCCGCCCGACCGTCTCGTTATCGCCGACGAGTTGCGCCAGCCGCTCGGAAACGCGGCTCAGCAGGCGATCGCCGATCGGATGGCCGAGCGTATCGTTCACCGCCTTGAAGCGATCGAGGTCGATCATCATGAAGGCGCAGCGCGCGCCCCATTTCTCCGCCTCCGCCATCGCGCGGGTCAGCGCTTCGTTGATCTGCAGGCGATTGGGCAGGCCGGTGAGCGGATCGAAACGCGCCATGCGGTTGATCCGGTCCGCCGTGGCGCGCTGCTCCGTCACGTCGGAGCCGACGCCGCGAAAGCCGACGAAGGTGCCGCGATCGTCATGGCGCGGGCTGGCGGCGATTTCCCACCAGCGCTGCTCGCCGTTCACCGTGACCGGCAGGACGAGATCGCGGAAGCTTTCCCGGTTCTTCAGCTTTTCCGCCAGCAGGCGCAGGCTGGGCGGGAAATCGCCCGTTTCCCACGCCGGGCCGGCGAGCAATTGCAGCAGCGGCTTGCCCTCTATCGCATCCCGGCCGAGGCCGAGCGCGAGGGCGAGACGCGCCGAAACCTTCACGATGCGGCGCTGGGCGTCGGTTTCCCACAGCCAGTCCGCGCCGCTCTCCTCGAACTCGCGCAGCAGCAGGCTGACCGTTTCGTCCCGCTCCGTCAGCGTCAGTTCGGAGCCGCGCAGCAGCACCAGGGTCTGCGCGCGCGATACGCAGGCGACGATCAGGATCGCGGCGAACAGCAGGGCGCCGGCCACGGCGACATATACGCCGTCCGCCAGGAACAGCGCCGTCAGCGCGAGCGTCATCCCGCCGATGAAGCCCAGCGCCGAAAGCACCAGCGGCGCCAGCGCGATCGCCGCCGCCGACATCAGCACGGCAAGGATCATCCACAGGACCAGTGCCGTCGCCGGATCGGCCTGCCGCGCGAACACAAGCACGGGCACGGCCCAGGCCAGCGCAAGCGCCACGCCCTCCAGCCCCGTGCCGCGCAGATCGGCGACGCTGGCGAGGGCATCCGGCTCCGGGCTGGTGCGCAGCCGCCGGATCGCGACCACCGTGGCGACGACGGCGAGCGCGCCGCTCCAGCCGAGCAGCACCGGAAGCCGCACGTCGCGGGCGAGCAGCATCACCACCATCGCCGCGCCGATCAGGTTGGTGGCGAGCATGAACAGGGCGAGCTGTCGCCCGGCGTGGAGCGTCGCTCCGCGAATCCGCGCCCAGGCGGCGGCGTCCGCGCCATCGGAAAGGCCCAGCAGCGGCCCGATCGGCACGTTGGGGTGGCGGACGGTGGGAGGCTCTGCGCTGCTCACGCCTGCCGCATTAGCGCGCAGATGTTGACCAATGGTTTCCGTGGCCGATCCGCATCCCCCACGCCGGCGCAAGGCCGGAGCGCCGATGCGGCATGGGTGCGTGCGGGCGGCCCGGTCGAGCCGCCCGCACGATCGGATTCGCGCCGGTTCGGGCCTTCAGGCCGCGATGGCGTAGGGCTTGATCTCGCCGGAGAGATAGAGGTTGCGCGCCTTGGCCCGGCTCAGCTTGCCGGAGCTGGTGCGCGGCAGGGTGCGCGGCGGGATCAGCTCGATCACGCAATTCATGCCGGTGACGGCGCGCACGCGATCGCGGATCTCCTCGCGCAGCTTGCTGCGCTCCGCATCGTCGGACGTGCGGCATTGCACCAGCACGGCGGGCGTCTCCTCGCCGCCCGGCGTGGTGATCGCGAAAGCGGCGATATCGCCCTGCTTGAAGCCGGGAAGCTGCTCCACGGCCCATTCGATATCCTGCGGCCAGTGGTTGCGGCCGTTGACGATGATCATGTCCTTCGCGCGGCCGACGATGTAGATATAGCCGTCGGACATATAGCCCATGTCGCCGGTGTCGAGCCATCCGTCCTTCATGCACGCGTCGGTCGCGTCCGGATCGCGGAAATAGCCGACCATGATGGAGGGGCCGCTGCACCACACCTTGCCGATCGCGCGATCGGGGAGCGGCGTGCCGTCCTCCTCGCGGATCTCCACGGCCATGTCCTTCACCGGCTTGCCGCAATTGACGATCGCGCGATAGCGCTGCGGGCGGTCCTGCCCGGCGGGGACGCCGGAAAGCTGCGTTTCCTCCACCAGCTCCACGCGGATGCCCTCGCCCGGCGGCATGATCGACACCGCCAGCGTCGCTTCCGCGAGGCCGTAGCTGGGCAGGAAGGCGCTGGCCTTGAAGCCGGCGTCGGCGAAGGCGTCCACGAAATCCTGCATCACGTCCGGCCGGATCATGTCCGCGCCATTGCCCGCCAGCCGCCAGCGCGACAGGTCGAAGCGATCCGACGCGCGCGTCTGGCTGGAGATGCGGCGGGCGCAGATGTCATAGCCGAAGGTGGGGGAATAGCTGACCGAGGTGCCGGCGTTGCGGCTGATGAGGTCCAGCCACGCCAGCGGGCGGCGGGCGAAATCCTCGGTCTTGAGGTAATCGGTCGAGACCTGGTTGGCGATCGGCGAAAGGAAGCAGCCGACCAGCCCCATGTCGTGATACCAGGGCAGCCACGATACGCAGCGATCGGTATCGACCAGCTCCATCCCGTGCGAATGGGCGGCGAGGTTGTTGAGGAGCGCGTGGTGCGTGATCGCCACGCCGTGCGGAAAACGCGTCGAGCCGCTGGAATATTGCAGATAGGCGATGTCCTCGCCCTTCGCCTGCGGCAGCGGCGTCTCCACCGCCTCGGCGGCGAGCAGATTGCCCCAGTCCAGCCCCTGCACGCCGCGCGCGCCGGCCGCCGCGCCAGCCATGGCGGAAAGCTCCGGCGGATAGATCAGCATCTTCGGATCGCAGCTCGAAAGCTGGACGCTGAGCTGGTCGATATAGGATTCCTTGCCGCCGAAGGACGTGGGCAGCGGCAGCGGCACCGGCCATGCGCCGGCATAGACCGTGCCGAAGAACAGGGCGGCGAATTCCGCCCCCGTCTCCGCCACCAGCGCGATGCGGTCCCCCGGGGAAACGCCCGCCGCGATCAGCCGCCACGCCGCCGCCAGCGCATCCCGCCGCAACTCGGCGAAGGGATAGGCGCGGGTCAGCGTGCCCCGCGCATCGTGGAAGTTCAGCCCGCGCGTGCCCTGCGCCGCATAGTCCAGCGCCTCGCCCAGCGTCGCGAAATCCGCGAGCCGGCGCGGCAGCGCATCCTGCGTGGGAGTGGGATGGAGGGTAGTCATTCCAGTCATAAACCTTTCGCGCGCCCTTGGCCGGGCGCAAGCCTGCGTTCTTGGGCGGGCGTTGCGCGCACGGCGCGTTCAATTTCGTTCGCCAGTGTGGCAACAACATGGCCGTGCCTCGCGAACCTCGCCCCAGACGTCCGCTGGATGCCGCCGCGCTCGACCGGCTGGCGCTGCATTATGTCGAGCGATTCGCCACCACGCGCGGCAAGCTCGCCGATTACCTGCGCCGCAAGATCCGCGAGCGCGGGTGGGAAGGCGCGCCCGCCGATCCGGCGGCGGTGGCTGAGCGGATGGCCGGGCTGGGCTATGTCGACGACCGCGCCTTCGCCGAGATGCGCGCGGCCGCGCTCGCGCGGCGCGGGCTCGGCGGGCGGCGCGTGGCGCAGGCGCTGCGCGCGGCGCATGTGGGGAAGGCGACATGGCCGCCGCGCTGGAGCCCGCGGCGGACCGGGCGCTGGAGACCGCGCTCGCCTATGCCCGGCGCCGCCGCTTCGGCCCGTGGGCGCGCGAGGCCCCGGACGATCGGGCGCGGGCGCGGCAGGTGGCGGCGATGGTGCGCGCGGGCCACGCCCCGTCGCTCGCCCGCCGGATCGTCTCCGCCGCGCCGGGTGTCCCGTTCGAGGATGGCGAATAACGCCTTTGCCTGTTGTGCGTGGCGGCAACCATGGCTAGCGTGTCGCCGGCCCTTGGGGGAGGGATTGTTTCAAAGTGCCTAGCGACATGCCTCGCGATATGGAAAGCCGCGAAGAGGAGGAGGGCGTGCGGGTTGCCGGCACGCTCAAATGGTTCGACGTGACGCGCGGCTTCGGCTTCCTGGTGCCGGATTCCAGCCCCGATTCGAACGATATGGGCGATGTTCTGGTGCATTTCACCGTGCTCCAGCCGCTCGGCCGGCGCAGCCTGCCCGAACGTGCGCGGCTGGAGGTGATCGCGGTCAGGCGCGATCGCGGCTTCCAGGCGGTGGAGGTGCTGACGGTCGACACCTCCTGCGCGGTGGAGCAGCCCCCGCGCCAGACGGTCCGGGTCGATCCCGCCTCCCTGCTCGACGAGGCGGGGGAGTGGGAGCCGGTGCTGGTGAAATGGTTCAACCGGCTGAAGGGCTATGGCTTCCTGATCCGCCCCGGCGGGGACCAGGACATCTTCATCCATATGGAAACCCTGCGCCGCGCCGCGATCCATGAGGTGGAGCCGGACCAGCCGCTCCGCGCGCGCGTGGTGGAAGGGCGCAAGGGGCCGCTGGCGGTGGCGGTGTCGTCGGGCGCGTGAAGGCGCGCGCCGCCATGCTCGCGGCGCTGGCGCTGCTCCCCGCCGCCTGCTCGCGCGGCGGGACGGACGGCGACGGCGCGGCGAAGCGCATCGCGCTCACCATAGCCGGCGCCGGCGGCGCGCACGTCTTCCAGGTGGAGGTCGCGCGGACGGAGGCGGAGCAGGCGCGCGGCCTGATGTACCGCACCGATATCCCGAAGGACGGGGGGATGCTGTTCGCGCCCCATCCGCCGGGGGGCGGGCCGCCCCGGCCGGCCAGTTTCTGGATGAAGGACACGCCCAGCCCGCTCGACATCATCTTCATCCGCGCGGACCACAGGATCGCGCGGATCGCGGAAAATGCCGCGCCATTCTCCGAAGCGCCGATTCCCTCCGGCGAGCCGGTTTCGGCGGTGCTGGAGATCAACGGCGGCCGCGCGGGCGAACTGGGCATCGCGGAAGGCGACAAGGTGACGTGGTGACGCGCGGGACGATCGACCCGGTTGAAGCGCGCCCGCATCGGGGGTAAGCGCGGGCGCATGGGCATCAATCTGAACCCGTTCACCTGGTGGAACGGCGCGACCATCGGCACCTGGTTCGGCCTGCGCGGCAAGACGCGCATGGGCGAGGACTCGCTCGGCAACGTCTATTACGAGGGCGGGGCCGACACCACCGGCCGCCCGCGCCGCTGGGTGATCTATCAGGGCGCGAACGACGCCAGCCGCGTGCCGCCGGAATGGTTCAGCTGGCTTCACCACCATGTCGACCAGACGCCGGACCAGTCGATGCCCGCGCCGCGCGCATGGGAAAAGCCCGCCGTGCCGAACATGACCGGCACCGCGCTCGCCTATCGCCCGCCGGGCGCGCTCGAAAAGGGCGGGGTCCGCGCGCAGGCGACCGGCGATTATGAAGCATGGAGCCCGGGCGCGTGAAGCGTGCGCTGGCGGCGGGCGCGCTCGTCGCCGCGCTGGCCGGGGTCGGCGCATGGCAGGGCAGCCGCTGGCTCCACGGCCATGACGCAGGCCCCCCGGCCGCCTCGCAGGCGGTGCCCGAAGCGGCGGAAACGTCGAGCGGCGTCACCAGCATAGACGGAAGCGGCCCGGCAGCCGACGCGGGCGCGACCCCGATGGCGCAGCGCGTCGCGGTGGTCGGCATCCTCAACAAGCGCAACGGCGTCAGCCGCGAGCTGACGATGAAGCCGGGACAGGCGCTGCGCTTCGGCGATGCGATCGTCCGCCTGCGCGCGTGCGAGGAAACCGCGCCATGGGAGCCGGAGCACCTGACCGGCGCGTTCGTCCAGCTCGACGTGCGCGGGCCGGACAATGTGTGGCGGCGCGCCTTTTCAGGCTGGCTGTTCAAGGAGCGCCCGGCGCTCAACGTGGTGCAGCACCCGATCTACGACGTCTGGGCCAGAAGCTGCACGATGTCCTTCCCCGAAAAGGGGCCGGACACGGTGGCCGTCACGGTATCCACCGCGAAGAAATCCGCCAGCGCCGCGCCGGACGATTCGGCGGACGATGGCGACGCGCCGGTCGCGGAGACCAACGGCCCCAACGCCTCGCCCAGCAACACCATGTAATCCGCGCGATCGATCTCCACCGCGCCCAGCGAGGCGAGGTGCTCGGTCATGAACTGGCAGTCCAGCAGGGTGAAACCGCCCGCGCGCAGCCGCGCCACCAGGCTCGCGAGCGCGACTTTCGAGGCGTCGGTCGCGCGGCTCACCATGCTCTCGCCGAAGAAGGCGCGGCCGAGCGCGAGGCCGTAGAGGCCGCCGACGAGCTGCTCCCCATCCCATACCTCGATCGAATGGGCGTGGCCGGTTTCGTGAAGATCGAGGAAGACGCGCTCGATCGAATGGTTGATCCACGTCTCCGGCCGGTCGCTGGCGGCCTCCGCGCAAAGGCGGATGATCGCGGGGAAATCGCGGTCCGCCGTCACGCGGAAGCGGTCCGCCAGCAATGTCTTGCGCAGCGAGCGCGAGAGGTGGAAACCGTCCAGCGGCAGGATCGCGCGGCGGCGCGGCTCCACCCAATAGACGCCGGGCGCGTCGCGCCCGTCCGCCATCGGGAACACCCCGACCGAATAAGCGCCCAGCACCACCGCCGGATCGAGCCGTTCGAATTTCATGAAGCGGGACGTCGCTCGGTCCTCTGCCAGATGTCGAGGAAGGGCGCGGCGGCGCGCGGTGAAGCCTCGCCGACGGCACGGCGGCTGGCGAGGTTCACCGCCGGCATGGTCTTTCCGACCCCGTCCTTCAGGCTATAGACCGCGATCGTCGCCATGGCCCGACCGTGCCGCGATGCGCGGACGCTGGCAAGCGCTCCCCCGCCGAAGCCCGCTCATCCGTCCACGAAAAAGGCCGGCGCATCGCCTGCGCCGGCCTTTCGAAAATATGGTTGGGGAAAGCGATCAGGCCTTGCAGCTCTGCTCGCCCTTGCCAGCGACGCTGAGCATGATGTGCGAGGTGTCGCCGGTGAGCTTCCAGCCGCCGTCGGCGGTCAGCGGATCGCCCGCCTTCTCGGCCTTCAGCGTGGTCGGCGCGCCGTCCTTCTTGGTCTTCACGATCGCCTGCTTGTCGCCCTGGAAGAAGGTGACGTAGACGAGGCTGTTGTCCTTGCAGCGGAAGGTCTTGTCCGCCTTGATCGCCGGCGGCAGCTCGATCGCGCCCTTGTTGGCCAGCTCGGCGGCCATGGGGTCCGGATTGGTGTCAACCACTTCCGGCTTGCTCGGCTGGGAATTGCAGGCGGACAGGGTGAACAGCACTGCGGCGGCAGGGAGGAAAAGGTAGCTCTTCATAGCGAGGCCGACGCAATAGACCCGACTCGGCTCTCGTCAAGGCCGCATTTGAAGGATCAGCGCAGAAAGGCAGCCAGACTGTCCCAATCAGGCTGTTTCGCGGCGATTCCGATCGTGTGCAGCGGGCTGGAGGAGGGGAGGGGGACCAGTTCGACGCCTCGGCCCGCCAGCAGCGGCCGTCCGAGCCGCGCCGCGGTGCCCCCGTTGAACGCCACGGCGCGCAGCGCGGGCAGCGAGTCGG
>JASGGR010000251.1:0-3383 GCA_047602705.1 Sphingomonas bacterium
CGCGCACTTCCAGCGTGTCGCCCGGCAGGCCGATGACGCGCATGATGTAATCGCTCGACTGGCCCGGCGGGGTGACGATCACCACGTCGCCGCGCTCCGGCATCTTGCCCCACAGCCGGCCCTTGATGAAGGGAAGCTGCACCGACCAGCTATCCTCCGGTATTCTGAGCACGATGCTTTTGAAGATCGCGACCGGATCGGGAATCGTGGGCGAGACGAACGACCAGCCATAGGCATATTTGGAAACGACCAGCCGGTCGCCCACCTCCAGCCCCGGCAGCATCGATTCGCTGGGGATATAGAATGGCTTGGCGATGAAGCTGTGGAAGCCCAGCACCGCGAGGATCAGCCAGAACATGCCGCGAAGCTCGCCACCCCAGTCGATCCCGCGCCGCTTCGGGGACTTGTCGGTGGCCGTGCGTTCGCCCGTCAATGCCAGTTCCTCGGCCATATGCTCACTTCGATGGGACCGCCTCGATAATCACGAAGGCCTGCGCCCAGGGATGATCGTCGGTAAGGGTCAGGTGGATTCGCGCCACGTGGCCTTGCGGGATCATGGCGTCAAGCCTTGCCTTCGCCCCGCCCGTCAGCGCCAGCGTCGGCGCGCCGGAGGGCGAGTTGACCACGCCGATGTCGCGCATGAACACGCCGCGCCTGAACCCGGTGCCCACCGCCTTCGAAAAGGCCTCCTTGGCGGCGAATCGCTTGGCATAGGTGCCCGCGCGCGTGAATGGCCGGCGCGCGGCCTTGGCCTGCTCGATCTCGGTGAACACGCGGCTCTCGAACCGCGCGCCGAAGCGATCGAGCGACGCCTGGATGCGCTCGATATTGCACAGGTCGGAGCCGAGGCCGACGATCACCGCGCGGTGTCCATCAACTCGCGCATCCGGCGCACGCTGGCGGCAAGACCCACAAATATCGCTTCACCGATCAGGAAATGCCCGATGTTCAGCTCGCGCACCTGCGGGATCGCGGCGACCGGAACCACATTGTCATAGGTGAGGCCGTGGCCGGCGTGGACCTCGATGCCGTTCTTCGCCGCCAGCGCCGCCGCATCGGTCAGCCGGCGCAATTCCTCCGCGCGCGCTTCGCCGGAAAGCTCGGCATAGCGGCCGGTGTGCAGCTCCACCACCGGCGCGCCGAGCCGCAGCGCGGCCTCGATCTGGCGGGGGTCCGGCTCGATGAACAGCGAGACGCGGATATTCGCCGCGCCGAGCGCGCGAACGATGGGGGAGAGGTGATTGTGCTGCCCCGCGGCGTCCAGCCCGCCCTCGGTGGTGCGTTCCTCGCGCTTCTCGGGCACGATGCAGGCCGCGTGCGGGCGATGGCGGAGCGCGATCTCCAGCATCTCCTCCGTCGCGGCCATCTCCAGGTTGAGCGGGATCGTCAGCCCGGTCGAAAGCCGCGCGATATCCGCGTCGGTGATGTGGCGGCGGTCCTCGCGCAGGTGGGCAGTGATCCCGTCCGCGCCCGCTTCCTGCGCCAGCAGCGCCGCGCGCACCGGATCGGGCGTGTCGCCGCCGCGCGCGTTGCGGACGGTCGCGACGTGATCGATGTTCACGCCGAGACGCAAGCGCCCGCTCACGCCGCCGCCCTGCTGCCGGGCTTCATGGCGGGGATCGCGGCCAGTTCCGGCGGCAACGCGTCGGGCGCATAGCTCGGCACGTCGAGCCGGACGAGCGGGAAGAAGGGCACGCCGAGGTCCGCCGCACCATTCGAGCGATCGACCAGCGCCGCGCCCGCGATCACCCTGCCGCCGGCTTCCTCGATCGCCTTGATCGCCTCGCGGCTCGAAAGGCCGGTGGTGACGACGTCCTCCATCATCAGCACTTCCTGCCCCGGCGCGAGGCGGAAGCCGCGACGCAGCTCGAACGTGCCGGTCGGGCGCTCCACGAACATCGCCTCCACGCCCAATGCGCGCGCCATCTCATGGCCGGCGATCACGCCGCCCATCGCGGGCGAGACGACCGCGCTGATCCGCGCGCGCAGGTCCGCGGGGATGCGCGCGCCAGCGCCTCCGCCAGCCGCGCGCCCCGGCGCGGGTCCATCAGGACGCGCGCGCATTGCAGGTAGCGCGGGCTGCGCAGGCCGGAGGACAGGATGAAATGCCCTTCGAGCAAGGCGTCCGCGGCGCGGAATTCGGTCAGCACCTCGTCGTCGTTCATGCGCGTCCTTTCACCTTTGCCTCGATCGGCCCGCCGGCCGCTCTGCCGATCAGCGCAGATACGGGCCGGGATGCGCGCGCGCAACGCCGGGCCGCCAAAAATGCCCCTTGACGCTTGAGGCTATTGCACCGCCTGCGTATAGCGGGTGCCGAATAGAAGGAATCCGTGCCGCTGCAGGCGGCTATGGGGGCCGGACAGGCAGGGGTGACAACAAGACGATGAGAATCGCGTTCAAAGGATTGGCTCTCGCGGCCGGCCTGGCGCTGGCGGGGCTTTCTCCCGCCGTCGCACAGGCGCCCGCGGGGCAGGAGAGGGCCGCAACCACGACCGCCGCCGCAAGCTGCCGGCGCCGCCAATGCGTCGGCGCCCGCCGCCGCTTCGCCCGAACTGGCGATGGACGGCGCGCCGGCGATGACCGCGACGGAGCATGTCGGTCAGCCGACGGACGGCGTGATCCATCTCCAACCGCAAGTCACCAAGGTCGGCCAGCGCGCGCATAATTTCCACAATTACGTCCTCCTGCCGCTGATCACCGCGATCTGCGTGCTCGTGCTCGTGCTGCTTCTGTGGGTGTCCTTCCGCTATCGCGCGGCGCGCAACCCGGAACCGTCCCGGACCAGCCACAACACCGCGATCGAGATCGTCTGGACGCTCGTGCCGGTGCTGATCCTCGTCGCCGTGGCGGTGCCCTCGATCGGGCTGCTCTCCGCGCAATACAAGCCGGCGCCGTCCAATGCGGTGACGCTGAAGGCGATCGGCAACCAATGGTATTGGAGCTACGAATATCCTGACAATGGCGGGATCGAGATCACCGCCAACATGCTCAAGGAAAAGGATCAGGTTCCCGCCGGCGAGCGTTATCGCACCGATGCGGACGGGCCGCGCCTGCTCGCCACCGACAATCGCGTGGTGCTGCCGGTCGGCGTGCCGATCCGCCTCATCACCACCGCCAACGACGTGATCCATAGCTGGGCGATCCCCGCCTTCTGGATCAAGCTGGATGCGGTGCCGGGGCGCCTCAACGAAACGAGCTTCACGATCGAGAGGCCGGGCCTGTATTTCGGCCAGTGCTCCGAGCTTTGCGGCGCGCGCCATGGTTTCATGCCGATCGCGGTGGAGGCGGTTTCGCCCGCCGAGTTCGCCCGCTGGGTGAAGGCGAAGGGCGGCACGATGCCGGGCGAGGCCAAGCCGGCCGAGGCTGCCGCGGCCCCTGCCGCC
>JASGGR010000252.1:0-3379 GCA_047602705.1 Sphingomonas bacterium
TCACCGTCACCTTGCTGGCGAGGCTGGCCATCACCGCCGCCAAGCTGCGCCGCGCGCAGGAGGCCGCCGTGCAGGGCCGCCCCTATGCCGAGCGGCTGGAGGCGGTGATGGCCAGCCTCGCCAGCAAGGTGACGGTGAGCGAATCCTCGCCGAAGCTGCTGGCCGGCACCGGCAAGGATCAGGTCCACCTGCTGGTGGTCGCCACCTCCGAGCGCGGCCTCGCGGGCGCGTTCAACACCAACATCGTCCGCGCCGCGCGCCGTAAGGCGGCCGAGCTGGAGGCCGCCGGCAAGACCGTGCGCTTCTATCTCGCCGGCAAGAAGGGCCGCGTGCTCCGCCGCTTCTACCCGAACGGCATCGCCGTCGATCATGAGATGGGCGCGATCAAGACGGTCGCCTTCGACGATGCGCGCGTGATCGCCGACGACCTGATCCGCCGCTTCGAGGCGGGCGAGTTCGACGTGGCGCACCTGTTCTTCGCCAAGTTCCAGTCCGCGCTGGTGCAGGAGCCGACGGGGATGCAGCTCATTCCGGTCGCGGTGCCCTCCAGCATCGAATGCGCCAATGACGGCGGCGCGGCAGTCACCTACGAGCCGGACGAGGAATCGATCCTCGCCGACCTGCTGCCGCGCAACGTGGCGGTGCAGATCTTCCGTGCCTTGCTCGAAAACGCCGCGTCCGAGCAGGGCAGCCGCATGACCGCGATGGACAATGCGACGCGCAACGCCGGCGACATGATCAATCGCCTCACCATCCAGTATAACCGCACCCGCCAGGCCGCGATCACGACCGAGCTGGTGGAAATCATCTCCGGCGCTGAAGCGCTCTAAGAAACGACAGGCAGGAAGCAGAACATGGCAACCGTCCTTCAGGATCGCCCCGCCACGGGCAGCAACAATGTAGGCCGCATCAGCCAGGTGATCGGCGCGGTCGTCGACGTGTCGTTCGAGCAGGATCACCTGCCGGCGATCCTGTCGGCGCTGGAAACCGACAACAACGGCCAGCGGCTGGTGCTGGAGGTGGCGCAGCACCTCGGCGAGAACACCGTGCGCACGATCGCGATGGACTCGACCGAGGGCCTGACCCGCGGCCAGACCGTCACCGACACCGGCGCGCAGATCACCGTGCCGGTCGGCCCGGCGACGCTGGGGCGCATCCTCAACGTGATCGGCGAGCCGATCGACGAGCGCGGCCCGGTGGACCAGACGCACACCGCGCCGATCCACGCGCAGGCCCCCTTGTTCGTGGATCAGTCGACCGACGCCTCGATCCTCGTCACCGGCATCAAGGTGATCGACCTGCTCGCGCCTTATGCGAAGGGCGGCAAGATCGGCCTGTTCGGCGGCGCGGGCGTCGGCAAGACCGTGCTGATCCAGGAGCTGATCAACAACATCGCCAAGGGCCATGGCGGCACCTCGGTGTTCGCGGGCGTCGGCGAGCGCACGCGCGAGGGCAACGACCTCTATCACGAGTTCCTCGACGCGGGCGTCATCGCCAAGGACGCGGACGGCAACCCGACGAGCGAGGGCTCGAAGGTGGCGCTCGTGTTCGGCCAGATGAACGAGCCGCCGGGCGCGCGCGCGCGCGTGGCGCTGTCGGGCCTGACGATCGCGGAATATTTCCGTGACCAGGAAGGGCAGGACGTGCTGTTCTTCGTCGACAACATCTTCCGCTTCACGCAGGCGGGCGCGGAAGTGTCGGCGCTGCTCGGCCGTATCCCCTCGGCCGTGGGCTACCAGCCGACGCTCTCCACCGACATGGGCGCGCTGCAGGAGCGCATCACCTCCACCAACAAGGGTTCGATCACCTCGGTGCAGGCCGTCTATGTGCCGGCCGACGACTTGACCGACCCGGCGCCTGCCACGTCCTTCGCCCACCTCGACGCGACGACGGTGCTTTCGCGCGCTATCTCCGAGCTCGGCATCTATCCGGCGGTGGACCCGCTCGATTCGACCAGCCGCGTGCTGGAGCCGCGCGTCGTGGGGCAGGAGCATTACGAAACGGCGCGCGCCGTCCAGTCGATCCTCCAGAAGTACAAGTCGCTTCAGGACATCATCGCGATCCTCGGCATGGACGAGCTTTCCGAAGAGGATAAGCTCACCGTCAGCCGCGCGCGCAAGATCCAGCGCTTCCTCAGCCAGCCGTTCCACGTCGCGGAGGTGTTCACCAACATCCCGGGCAAGTTCGTGCAGCTCGAGGACACGGTGCGCTCGTTCAAGGCGGTGGTGAACGGCGAATACGATCACCTGCCGGAAGCCGCTTTCTACATGGTCGGCGGCATCGATGAAGTGGTCGCCAAGGCCGAGAAGCTCGCGCAGGACGCGTAAGCCCGTTCTAGCCCCTCTCCTGTTTCGGGGGAGGGGCAAAGGAAGAAGAGATGCTGCATTTCGAACTCGTCACCCCCGAACGCCTCGTCCGTTCCGAGGCTGTCCATATGGTGACTGTCCCCGGTTCCGAGGGCGATTTCGCGGTGCTTGAAGGCCACGCGCCCCTGATGTCGACGATCCGCGACGGCGACCTGCTCGTCCAGCGCACCGCAAGCGGCGCGCCGGAAACGATCGCGATCCGCGGCGGCTTCGCCGAGGTCAATGCCAAGGGGTTGACGGTGCTGGCGGAACACGCGGGCTGATCGGTTTTCCCGAGGTTCCGGTTCCAGACGGGCGCTCCGCGAGGGGCGCCCGTTTTGCTAATGGAGATGACAAAGCTAGGATTTGCTCCTGTCGAACACGGGCAAGTCGTCAGGAATGACGTGCCATTCGACAGACGAACTCATCCAAGCGCTATGTGCCGGAGAAACCACCTGTGGGTCGTCCCACGCTCCTCCCTTGACGAATATGATTCCGGAGTGACGGGGTGAAGATGTCATGATTGGTGATCCGCACTGCCGGCAAAAATGCCGGGTCAGCGGATGACCGCTATCTCCCTGCTTTGTATATCCGGACAAATGGGTTCGATCGATATCCATTTCCGACAGATCGCACCGAACCGAGATATTGAAGGCGCTGCCGGTGCAACGCCGGCAGTCCTCACAATGACAATATCCTGCCGGTCCTATTTCACCGTGGTAAGCAAATCTCACTGCGCCACATAGACAGCCGCCCGTTGCGGTCATACGCGCTCTCCACACTCCAGTCTCCGCGTCGCAGGCAGTAATCACAAGAAGCTATACGGGTCCACATCCACCGCGACCCTGACCTTCGCCGGCCAATCCAGCGCGCCGAGCCACCTCCGGATCACATCCTGCACGTCGAGCGTCCGCCGCGCGTGGACCAGCAGGCGGTAGCGGTGCCGCCCGCGCAGCATCGCCAGCGGCGCGGGGGCGGGACCATAGACCGCCATGCCGTCGACCTGCGGCGCGGTGCGCGCGACCAGCCGGGCG
>JASGGR010000253.1:0-3289 GCA_047602705.1 Sphingomonas bacterium
CCAGCCGCTCCCGCCCGCGCTCGACATAGCGGCGCGCGCACCGCTCCGCGCGCTGGGCGTGGGCGGCGACCGCCAGCCGGATATCGGCCAGCACCGGCACCGCCAGCTCGGCCGCCGCCGTAGGGGTCGGCGCGCGCAGATCGGCGGCATGATCGCACAGCGTCGTATCCGTCTCATGCCCCACCGCCGAGATGGTCGGGATATCGGAGGCCGCGACGGCGCGCACCACCACCTCCTCGTTGAACGCCCAGAGATCCTCGATCGAGCCGCCGCCGCGCGCGACGACGATGAGGTCCGGCCGCAGGTGCTCCGCCAGCGCGTTGAAGCCGCGCACCGCCGCCGCCACCTCGTTCGCCGCGCCCTCGCCCTGCACCTTCACCGGCCAGACGAGGACGTGGCTGGGGCAGCGATCCTCCAGCCGATGGAGGATATCGCGGATCACCGCCCCCGTCGGCGAGGTGACGACGCCGATCCGGCGCGGCAGGAACGGCAGGCGGCGCTTGCGCTCCTGATCGAACAGCCCCTCCGCCGCCAGCGCCATGCGGCGCTTCTCCAGCAGCGCCATCAGCGCGCCCGCGCCGGCAAGCTCCATCCGCTCGATGACGATCTGGTATTTGGAGCGGCCGGGATAGGTGGTCAGCCGCCCGGTGGCGATCACCTCGATCCCGTCCTCCGGGCGGAAGGCGAGGCTTGCCGCCTGCCCCTTCCAGATCACCCCGTCGATCACCGCCGCGTCATCCTTCAGGCACAGATAGGCGTGGCCGGAAGCGACGCGCTTGTATCCCGAAATCTCGCCGCGCAGGCGGACATGGCCGAACTCGCCCTCCACCACGCGCTTCAGCCGCTGCGAGAGTTCGCCCACGGAAAGCGCTGGCGCGTTGCTGCCGGGAGCAGCCTCGGCTACCAGCCGGCCCGGCGGATCGAGAAAGGGATCGGACATTGAAGGTTTTGCTGATCGGCTCTGGTGGACGTGAACATGCGCTTGCGTGGCGGCTGGCGCAATCTCCGACGCTCGATACCCTGTTCGCGGCCCCCGGCAACCCCGGTATCGCGCATCATGCGACGATCGCCGCGATCGACGTGACGGATCACCGCGCGGTGATCGATTTCTGCAAGCGCGAGGATATCGGGCTGGTGGTGATCGGGCCGGAAGCGCCCTTGGTCGCCGGGCTGGCGGACGACCTGCGGGTCGCGGGCGTGCCCGTGTTCGGCCCCGGCAAGGCGGCGGCGCAGCTCGAAGGCTCGAAGGGCTTCACCAAGGACCTGTGCGCCCGCGTCGGCATCCCCACGGCGGGCTATGTGCGCGTGACCGACAGGGCCGCGGCGCTGGCCGCGCTCGACACCTTCGGCGAGCGCTGCGTCATCAAGGCGGACGGCCTCGCCGCCGGCAAGGGCGTGACGGTCGCCACCACCCGCGCGGAAGCGTCGGCCGCGATCGAGGCGCTGTTCGCCGACGGGCCGGCCGAAGCGGTGATCGAGGAGATGCTGGAAGGCCCGGAGGCGAGCCTGTTCGTCCTCTCCGACGGCGCCGTCTCCGCCTCCTTCGGCTCCGCGCAGGATCACAAGCGCGTGGGCGACGGCGATACCGGCCCGAACACCGGCGGCATGGGCGCCTACAGCCCCGCCGCCGTGCTGACGCCGGAGCTGGAGGAGCGCGCGCTAGGCGAGATCGTGCGCCCGACGATCGACGCGCTGGCGGAAGACGGCACGCCTTATGTCGGCGTCCTGTATGCGGGGCTGATGCTGACGGCGGACGGGCCGAAGCTGATCGAATATAACGCCCGCTTCGGCGATCCCGAATGCCAGGTGCTGATGATGCGCTATCAGGGCGATCTGGCGGCGCTGCTGCTCGCGGTGGCGCAGGGGCGACTGGCCGATCAGCCGGAACCCGATTTCTCGCCCGATGTTGCCTTGACGGTGGTGATGGCGGCAAAAGGCTATCCGGGCACGCCCGTCACCGGCGGCGCGATCGACGGGATCGCGGCGGCGGAGGCGACCGGAGCGGTGGTGTTCCAGGCCGGCACGAAGGAAACGGGCGGACGTCTCGTTTCCAGCGGCGGCCGCGTCCTGGCCGTCACCGCGACGGGCGCGGACGTGAAGGCGGCGCGGGCCGCCGCCTATCGCGCGGTGGACGCGATCGATTTCCCGGACGGCTTCTGCCGGCGGGACATCGGCTGGCGCGCGGTGTGAGTCAGGGAGACAGGACGACATGCCACCAAGAGTCACGGAAACCGGCACGCTGACGACGATCGCCCTGGTGGGGATCGCGATCTTCGCCGCGCTGGTCATCATCGGCATCCTGTGGGGCGCGCACCTGCGCCGCCAGCGCAACGTCGCCGAGCGGATAGAGGACGAGATCGCCGATCGCGAGCAGCAGATCGAGGCGCATCAGCCGACGGTGAAGGAGCCTTTGCCGGTCGCCCCGCCCCCGCCCCCGCTCGCGCCCGAACCCCCGATGATCGAGGAGCCGGTGGCGGCGGAGCAGCCCTCCCGTCTCGCGGACGAGCCGATCGCCGCCTCCGCCCCGCTGGAGGCGGCGCCCGCGATGGAGGCCGCCAGCGCGCCCGAAGGCCCCTCGCCCGCCGACGGCTCGATCAGCCAGATCAAGGGGCTCGGCCCGAAGCTGGCGCAAAGGCTGGCGGAACAGGGCATCACCACGGTCGGCCAGCTTGCCGCGCTCACCCCCGGCGAGGCGGAGGCGCTCGATGCGCGGCTGGGGCCGTTCACCGGCCGCATGAACCGCGACCGCTGGATCGAGCAGGCCCGCTTCCTCGCCGCCGGAGACCGCGCCGGATTCGAGGCGGTGTTCGGGAAGCTGTAAGGCCTTTCCCCCTCCTTCCGGGGAGGGGCAACGGCATTGCGCTTCCGCCCCGCTCGCCCCACATAGCCGCTGACACACCAACGGGGAATCGATGGCCGATCCATATTCGACGCTGGGGGTCGCGCGGGGCGCGTCCGAGGCGGACATCAAGAAGGGGTATCGCAAGCTCGCCAAGGAGCTGCATCCCGATCGCAACAAGGACAATCCCAAGGCTGCCGAACGCTTCAGCCAGGTGACGGCCGCCTATGACCTGCTGACCGACAAGGACAAGCGCGCCCGCTTCGATCGCGGCGAGATCGATGGCGACGGCAACCCCACCTCCCCGTTCGGCGCGGGTTTCGGCGGCGCGCGCGGCGGCGGCGGTGGCGGCGGCTTCCGCTCGCAGGGCTTCGATTTCGGTGGCGGCGGGGGCGATGGCGACGGCGTCGACATGTCCGACATTTTCGAGGGCCTGTTCGGCGGACGCGG
>JASGGR010000254.1:0-3274 GCA_047602705.1 Sphingomonas bacterium
CTGTCAGCACGTCCAGCGGCCCGGTGACGGGATAGGCCGCGACCGGCGTGCCGCAGGCCATCGCCTCGATCATCACCAGCCCGAACGTGTCGGTGCGGCTGGGGAAGACGAGAACATCCGCCGTGCGATAGGCCGCCGCCAGATCGCCGCCGAAGCGCGGCCCGAGGAAATGCGCGCCCGGATAGCGCGTCTCCAATGCCGCGCGCGCCGGGCCGTCGCCGATCACCACCTTGCTGCCGGGATGATCCGCCGAGAGGAAGGCCGCGACATTCTTCTCCACCGCCACCCGCCCGACATAGAGCATGATCGGCCGGGGCAATGCGGCGATCATCGCGTCCAGCCGGCCGTGAGGGCGAAATTCCGCCGAGACGCCGCGCCCCCAGCGCCGCACCTGCGTCAGCCCGTGCGCGGCGAGCACCGCCTCGATCGTCGGCGTGGAAGCAAGGATGCCCTGCGCCGGCGCATGGAACCAGCGGATGTAGCGCCACACCCATTCCGGGTTCGCGCCCGTGCGCGCGGCGACATAATCCGGGAATTGCGTGTGATAGGCGGTGGTGAACGGACGCCCGCGCGCCACGCACCAGCGCCGCGCCGCCACGCCCAGCGGGCCTTCGGTGGCGACGTGAACCGCCTCCGCGCCGAACTCCGCGATCCGCCCGCCGACCGCGCGCGGCCCGGCGAGCGCGAGGCGGATCTCGGGATAGGTGGGACAGGGCAGGGAGCGGAAGCCGTCCGGCGCGATCACGCCAACCTCATGCCCCATCGCGCGCAGCTCCCGCGTCACGGATTCGAGCGTGCGGACCACGCCGTTGACCTGCGGCGCCCAGGCGTCGGTGACGATCGCGATCCGCATCGTCAGGCCGCCAGCGCCACGATCGTCCCGCGCGCCCGCGCCGCCATCTCGTCGGCCCAGTGGAGCACCTCCATCCGCCCGTCGAAATGCTCCACCAGCGCGGTGCAGCCCTCCACCCAGTCGCCGTCGTTGTAATAGCGGACGCCCGCGATCTCGCGCATCTCGGCGGTGTGGATATGGCCGCACACCACGCCGTCCACGCCGCGCGCGCCGGCCGCATGGGCCACCACCTCCTCGAAGCGCGAGATGAAGGCGACCGCGTTCTTCACCTTGGCCTTGGCGTGCTTCGACAGCGACCAATACGGCATGTCGAAACGCCGGCGGAAGGCGTTGATCCAGCGGTTCAGCGCCATCAGCGCGTGATAGGCCGCGTCCCCCACATGCGCGAGCCAGCGGTGCGCCAGCGTGATCGCGTCGAACTCGTCGCCGTGCAGCACCAGCAGCCGCTTGCCGTCCGCCGTCTCGTGGATCGCCTTGCGGCGGATCGCGATGCCGCCGAAATCGAGGCCGGAGAACTGGCGGAACACCTCGTCATGGTTGCCGGGGATGTAGATCATCCGCGTGCCGCGCCGCGCGCGCTTCAGCAGGCGCCACACCACGTCGTTATGCGCGGCGGGCCAGTAGAATTTCTTCTTCAGCCGCCAGCCGTCGATCATGTCGCCGACCAGATACATGGTGTCGCTGTCGACGTGATCGAGGAAGTCGATCAGCATCGCGGCGTTGCAGCCGCGCGTGCCCAGATGGACGTCGCTGATCCAGATCGTGCGGTAACGCCGCCGCTCGCCCGTGGCGCGTTCGGGGTGATGCGGCCTGCCGCTCGCGAAATCGGCGAGGTCGGCGATCGATGGCGGAACGGTCGTCGGCGCGATCATCGGCATGGGGCGGCCCTCCTCGCCTCCCCATGCACCATCCGTGTTACGCGCGCGTCTCGCGGGCGTGACGGTTTGAAGAAAGCTCAGCCGTCCATCGGCACATGGCCCGGCAAAGCCGCGACGCGCGCCAGCCATGCCCGGACCGCCGGATAATGCGACAGGTCGATCCCTCCCTCCCCGGCGACGTGCGTATAGGCATAGAGCGCGATATCGGCGAGCGTGAAGCGCCCGGCGGCGAACCAGTCGGCGCGTTCGAGATGCTCGTCCATCAGCTTCAGCGCCTCGCGCGCCGCGATTTCCTTCGCTGGCAGCGCGGCGCGGCGGGCGTCGTCCAGTTGCGCCTCGCCAATGATCCCGCGCCAGAAGCGCAACGTCGCGACGTTCGGCTCGTGGTTATATTGCTCCCAGAACATCCAGCGCAGCATGTCCGCATGATCGAAGCGGTCCTGCGGGATCAGCGGGGAGCCATGCGCGAGATAGACGCACGCCGCATTGCTCTCAGGCAGATAATCGTCGCCGATCTGGAGCACCGGGATGCGGCCGTTGCCGTTGACCTCCGACAGGAACGCCGCCGTCCGCGTCTCCCCGCGCCGGATATCATAGGCGCGCCGTTCCAGCGGGATGCCGACATGCGCGGCCGTCAGGCGGATCTTGTAGCAATTGCCCGAAACGGGGTCTTCATGGAGGATCAGCGCGCTCACCCGCCCTCACTCCATCGTCAGCACGATCTTCCCCACATGCTCGCCCGCCTCCATCCGGCGGTGCGCGTCGGCGGCTTCGGCCAAAGGATAGGCGCGGTCGATCACCGGGCGCAGCCGCCCGGCCTCGACATAGGGCCAGACGATGCGGCGCAATTCCTCCGCCACCAGCGCCTTGAAACCCGTATCGCGCGGCCGCAGCGTGGAGCCGGTGAGCGTCAGGCGACGGCGCATGATGTCGAAGATCGGGATCGTCGCCGTCGGCCCGGCCTGGATCGCGATCGAGACGTGGCGGCCGTCCTCCGCCATGCACTGCATGTTGCGCGGCACGTAATCGCCGCCCACCATGTCCAGCACGGCCGTGACGCCCTTGCCGCCGGTGATCTCCTTCACCCGGGCGACGAAATCCTCCGTGCGGTAGTTGATCGCATGATCCGCGCCGAGCCTTTTCGCCGCCGCCACCTTCTCGTCCGATCCCGCCGTGACGATGATCTCCAGCCCGAAGATGTTGGCGAGCGCGATCGCCATCGTGCCGATCCCGCTGGTGCCGCCATGGACCAGCACCGTATCGCCCTCCACCGCGAAGGCGCGCTCGAACAGGTTGGTCCATACGGTGAAGAGCGTTTCGGGGATGGCGGCGGCCTCCACGAAGCTCAACACCTCCGGCACCGGCAGGCACAGGGACGCGGGGGCCGCGGCATATTGCGCATAGCCCCCGCCCGGCACGAGCGCGCAGACCCGCTGGCCGATGAGCGCCGGATCGACGCCCGCGCCGGTGGCGACCACCGTGCCCGCCAGCTCCAGGCCCGGGATCGAGGGCGCGCCCGGCGGCGGCGGATAGAAGCCCAGCC
>JASGGR010000255.1:0-3196 GCA_047602705.1 Sphingomonas bacterium
CTGGATGCCGGGTCAAGCCCGGCATGACGATGACGATAATGCGGCCGTGCCCGCAATCCTCCCACCAAGGGAGGAACTGCGCACGCGAATGGAGTTGATGTTGACGAACAAACCCGCCTCCCCCGGCTTCCGCCTCGCGCTCGACTACGGGCCGCTGATCGTGTTCTTCGCGGTCAATTTCCTGGCGCCGGGCGCCGCCATCGCGCGGATCATCGCGGCGACGGCGGCCTTCATGCTGGCGATGGTGGTGGCGCTGGCCCTGTCGTGGTTCAGGACGGGGCGCATCTCACCGATGCTGCTGATCTCCGCCGTGCTGGTGCTGGTGTTCGGCGGGCTGACCATCTGGTTCCACGACGAGCGCTTCATCAAGATGAAGCCGACCTTCGTCTATGCCACCTTCGCCGCCATGCTCGGCTTCGGCCTCGCGACCGGGCGGCCGTTGCTCCAGTCGCTGCTCGAAACCGCTTATCCGGGGCTGGACGCGGAAGGGTGGCGCAAGCTCACGCGCAACTGGACGATCTTCTTCATCGGCATGGCGGTGCTGAACGAACTGGTGTGGCGCCACAGCTCCACCGATTTCTGGGTCGGATTCAAGCTGTGGGGCGCGATCCCGCTCACCTTGCTCTTCGCCTTCGCCAATATCCCGATGCTGCTGAAGCACGGCCTGCAAGCCTCCAGCGCGCCGGACACGATCCCGCCGGAGGGTTGAGGCGGGCCTGATCCACGCTATCTCTGAAACACGGCAACCCATGGAGCGCGCATGAGCCAGACCCGCACGGAAACGGATTCGATCGGCCCGATCGAGGTTCCCGCCGACGCCTATTGGGGCGCGCAGACACAGCGCTCGATCGAGAATTTCCCGTTCGGCGAGCGGGAGCGGATGCCGATCGCCATTCCCCATGCGCTCGCGCTGGTGAAGCAGGCGGCGGCACGGGTGAACCGGGAGCACGGCCTGCCGCGCGACAAGGCCGAAGCGATCGAACAGGCGGCGGCCGAAGTGGCGGCGGGCAAGCTCGACGACCAGTTCCCGCTGGTGATCTGGCAGACCGGCAGCGGCACGCAATCGAACATGAACGTCAACGAGGTGATCGCCGGCCGCGCCAACGAAATCCTCACCGGCACGCGCGGCGGCAAGACGCCGGTCCATCCCAATGACGATGTGAATCGCGGCCAGTCCTCGAACGACAGCTTCCCGACCGCGCTGCACATCGCCGCCACGCTCGGCGTGCGCGACCGGCTGCTGCCGGCGCTGGACCGGCTCCAGCAGGCGCTGGCGGCGAAGGCGCAGGCGTGGAGCGGGATCGTCAAGATCGGCCGCACGCACCTCCAGGACGCGACGCCGCTTACCCTGGGGCAGGAATTCTCCGGCTACGCCAACCAGCTCTACCGCTGCCGCCGACGGATCGAGCCGGCGATCGAGCACGGCACGCGGCGGCTCGCGCAGGGCGGCACGGCGGTCGGCACCGGCCTCAATGCCCCGAAGGGTTTCGCCGAGGATTTCTGCGGCGCGTTGCGAGATATCACCGGCGAGCCGTTCATTCCGGCCGAGAATTTCTTCGAGGCTCTGGGGTCGAACGATCCGCTCGTCCACCTCTCCGGCACGCTCAACACCCTGGCGGTGGCGCTCACCAAGATCGCCAACGACATCCGCCTGCTCGGCTCCGGCCCGCGCTGTGGGATCGGTGAACTGGACCTGCCGGCGAACGAGCCGGGCAGCTCGATCATGCCCGGCAAGGTCAATCCCACGCAATGCGAGATGCTGACGATGGTCGCGGCGCAGGTGATGGGAAATCACGTCGCGATCACCGTCGGCGGCGCGCAGGGGCATCTGGAACTGAACGTGTTCAAGCCGATGATCGGCGCGGCGGTGCTGCGCTCGATCGACCTGCTCGCGGTGGGCATGGAATCCTTCGCCGAACGCTGCGTCGACGGGCTGGAGGCGAACGAGCGGCGCATCGCCGACCTGCTCGATCGCTCGCTGATGCTGGTGACGGCGCTCGCGCCCGAGATCGGATACGACAATGCCGCGAAGATCGCCAAGCACGCCCATGCCGAGGGCTTGACCCTGCGCGAGGCGGGCGTCGCGCTCGGGCTGGTGGATACGGATACGTTCGACCGCGTTGTCCGCCCTGAAAAGATGCTGGGAGGTTCCTGATGCTGCGGACTGTGATCGGCGCGCTGGTCGGCGCGGAGCTGGACCGGCGTGAAGGCGGCGAAGGGGTGAAGGGCGCGGTTCTGGGCGCGATCGTCACCCGCGTGGTGATGCGCACCGGGCCGCTGGGGCTGGCGCTCGGCGGAGCCTATATCGCGAAGAAGGCGCTCGATCGCCGCAAGGAGCGGCGGGCCGAAGCAGCCAAAGCGGATTGACCCTCATCGTCATGCCGGGCCCGGTCCGGCACGACGACAATGGGTCGGGCGCCGCGCGGGGCCACAGCCGGGCTTGACGCCCGCCCCCTGCGCACGCCAGTAGCGCGCATGGACGTTCCCACCCAGCCCAACGACCATGGCTTCAAGCGCCGCGGCGTGCTCTTCGTTTTGTCCTCGCCGTCGGGCGCGGGCAAGTCGACCATCGCGCGCAAGCTGCTGGCGGACGATCCGCATCTGTCCATGTCCGTTTCCGCCACCACCCGCCCGATGCGCCCCGGCGAGGTAGACGGGAAGGATTATCACTTCGTCACGCTGGACCGCTTCCGCGAGATGGCATCGGCGCACGAGTTCCTGGAATGGGCGCACGTATTCGACGAGCGCTACGGCACTCCGCGCGCGCCGGTGGAGGAGATGCTGGCGGCTGGCAAGGACGTGCTGTTCGACATCGACTGGCAGGGCGCGCAGCAACTCTACCAGATCGCGGGCGGAGACGTGGTGCGCGTGTTCATCCTGCCGCCGTCGATGGAGGAACTGCACCAGCGCCTGCTGAAACGCGCGACCGATTCGATTGAGATCATCGATCGCCGCATGGCTCGCGCCGCCAATGAGGTGAGCCACTGGGACGGTTACGATTACGTGCTGGTCAACGACGATATCGAGGATTGCTTCCGGAAGGTGCGCACGATCCTCGCCGCCGAACGCCTGCGCCGGTCGCGCCAGACCGGGCTGATCGGCTTCATCAGGAAATTGCGCCGGGCGGGCTAGGCCGTAGTAACATTTTAGGGATTCACGGCGTTTCAGATTTCTGATTCAACACTGGCTTTTGGAG
>JASGGR010000256.1:0-3171 GCA_047602705.1 Sphingomonas bacterium
GGGTCAAGCCCGGCATGACGGTGAAGGAAACGCGGCGAAGTCCGAATGTCGATCCGTCCTAGGGCGCGCTTCCCTCAGCTCGCCATGTCGTCGTCGGGATCGGAGTGGAACTCATGCCACATGCCGTTGAGGATGCCGAACCCCACCGCGAGGCCGACGCCCAGAACCCAGCTGAAATACCACATCGGCCAAATCCTTTTCGAAACAGCCCTTGTCAGTAATAATCGGGATTGGTGTCCACGTCCGCCAGCGTGATCCGGCCGAACAGCACCTTGTAGACCCAGGCGGTGTAGATCAGCACGATCGGCAGCAGGACCAGCGTCACGGCCAGCATGATGAACAGCGTCACCTGGCTGGACGAGGCGTTCCAGACGGTCAGGCTCGATGCCGGGTCGATCGAGCTCGGCAGGATGAAGGGGAACATCGACAGCCCCACCGTGGCGATGATGCCGACCGCGCCGATCGACGATCCGCTGAAGGCCAGCGCCTCCCGGTCCTTGCGGATGCCGATCCATGCCAGCGCCGGCCCCGCGAAGCCGAGGACGGGCGCGATCAGCATCCACGGATATCTGCCGTAATTGTCGAGCCACGCCCCCGGCGCCGCGACCGTGCCCGACAGCAAGGGATTGGAGGGGCCGAACGGATCGGCCGCATGGGCAAGCCGGTATCCGAAGCCCATTTTCGCCACCATCACGCCGCCCAGCGCGAACAGCAAGATCGACGCCGCCGCCGCGACCTGGCCGAAGGCGCGCGCGCGATCGTGCACCGCGCCGCGCTCGACCTTGATCGCGAGCCAGCTTGCGCCGTGCAGCACGATCATCGCGACCGAGAGCAGGCCCGCGACCAGCGAGAAGGGGTGGAACAGGCCCAGCAGGCTCCCCTCGTAGAAGGAACGCAGGTCGCTATCGAGGCGGAAGGGGATGCCGGTCAGGACATTGCCGACCGCGACGCCGAACACCAGCGCGGGCACGAAGCCGCCGATGAACAGCGCCCAGTCCCAGCGCGTCCGCCATGCGGCATCGGGCCTTTTCGACCGGTATTTGAACCCCACCGGCCGCAGGATCAGCGCGGCGAGGACGAGGAACATCGCCAGATAGAAACCGGAGAAGCTGACCGCATAGACGAACGGCCATGCCGCGAAGATCGCGCCGCCGCCGAGGATGAACCACACCTGGTTGCCTTCCCACGTCGCGCCGATCGAGTTGATGACGAGGCGGCGCTCGGCATCGGTCTTCGCCACGAAGGGGAGGAGCGTCGCGGTGCCCAGATCGAAGCCGTCCGTCAGGGTGAAGCCGATCAGCAGGACGCCCATCAGCAGCCACCAGATCAGCCGGAGCGTTTCATAGTCGATGGGAGGAGCCATGACCTGTTCTCCTTATTCGGCGGGGATGGGGGCATAGCCGCCGGCGGTTGCCGGGGCGTCTTCGGGCGGCGCGCGATGCACGTCCGGCCCCTTGCGGATCGCGGCCAGCATCAGGCGCACCTCGATCACCGCGAGCGCGCCGTAGATCACGGTGAAGCCGATGATCGTGGTCCAGAGCTGCGCCACCGTCAGGCTGGAGGCGGCGAGGAAGGTCGGCAGCACGCCGTCGATCGCCCATGGCTGGCGGCCGATCTCCGCCAGTATCCAGCCGAACTCGATCGCGATCCACGGCAGCGGGATGATCCACACGGCGGCGCGCATCAGGAAGCGCCAGAAGCCGTGATCGCTCCCGAAACGCTGGACGGAGGCCATCCAGAAAGCCGCGCCGAAAAAGGCGATGAAGAAGAAGCCCAGCCCGGCCATGACGCGGAACACCCAGAACATCACCGGCACGTTGGGCACGGTGGACCATGCCGCCTTCCCGATCTGCTCCGGCGTCGCGTTGCGCGGATCGGCGACGAAGCGCTTCAGGAGCAGCGCATAGCCGAGATCGGCCTTGCTCCGCTCGAACTGCTCGCGCGCGGCCATGTCGTCGCGGTTGGTCTTCAGCCGCTCCACCGCGTCATAGGCCTGGATGCCGTTCTCGATCCGCTCCTGCGCCTTGGCGACCAGCTCGTAGATGCCGGAGACCTGTCCGGTCAGGCTGCGCGTGGCGATCAGCCCCAGCACATAGGGGATCTTCACCTCATAGCTGGTTTCGCGCCCCTTCAGGCTCGGGACGCCGAAGATCGCGATCCCGGCCGGCGCCGGCTCGGTGTGCCACATGGCCTCCAGCGCGGCGAGCTTCATCTTCTGATTGTCGGTCAGCGCATAGCCGCTCTCGTCGCCCAGCACGACGACCGACAGCGAGGAGGCGAGGCCGAAGGCGGCCGCGACGGTGAAGCTGCGCCGCGCGAGCGCCACCCATTTCCCCCGCAGCAGATACCAGGAAGACACGCCGAGCACGAAGACCGAGGCGCAGACATAGCCAGCGCTCACCGTATGCACGAACTTCGCCTGCGCGACCGGATTGAACAGCACCGCCATGAAATCGGAGACTTCCATGCGCATCGTCGCCGGATTGAACCGCGCGCCGGCCGGATGCTGCATCCAGCCGTTGGCGACGAGAATCCACAGCGCCGACAGGTTCGATCCCAGCGCAACCATGAAGGTGGTGAACAGATGCGCCTGCCGGGACAATTTGTCCCAGCCGAAGAACATCAGGCCGACGAACGTCGCCTCCAGGAAGAAGGCCATCAGCCCTTCGATGGCGAGCGGCGCGCCGAAGATGTCGCCGACATAATGGGAATAATAGGACCAGTTGGTGCCGAACTGGAACTCCATCGTGATGCCCGTGGCGACGCCCAGCACGAAGTTGATGCCGAACAGCTTGCCCCAGAAGCGCGTGGTCGTGCGCCATATCTCGCGGCCCGTCATCACATAGATGCTCTCCATGATGACGAGCATGAAGGAGAGGCCGAGCGTGAGCGGCACGAACAGGAAATGGTAGAGCGCGGTGAGGGCGAACTGGAGACGCGAGAGTTCGATCACGGCCATGTCCATGGCGGCACTCCTTGCATTCCGGCCCCGGGCGGGCATCGTCGCCCTGAGTCGGTTGAAAGATTATGATTATTCATTACTGGTAACTGAGTATATGAGCAACCGCTTTTATAGGCACGGCGCATCCCTTTTCTGGATCGCGGACAGCGGCGCCGCCATCCTGGCGGCGGCTGCTCTGGCCGGCGCGGTGGCGGCGGCGCAGGGCGGCG
>JASGGR010000257.1:0-3163 GCA_047602705.1 Sphingomonas bacterium
TCAGCGACTGGCTGGCGATGCCGCCGCTGGGCGTGGAGGCGCGCGCCGCGTTGACCGAGGGGCTGATCGCGGAGGCGCGCGCGCTGGAGCCGCCCGTCACCGCGCCGCTGCAATGGGCGGACGCCCTGTTGCTGAGCTTCGCCGCGCGGGTCGCCGATCTGGTGTCGGCGCATCGGGCGGTGCGCGACCTGCGCGATCAGATGCGCTCGCACACGTCGCGCCCGGTCAGCCCCGTGGCGGCCGCTGCGCTGACGCAGGCTTCCCGCCGGGCATTCCACCGCGATCACCGCGCCGCCCTGCGCGCGGCGGCGGGTACGGTGGCGACGATCCTGATCGGATCGGCCTTCTGGATCGGCACGGGCTGGGCGGACGGCGCGGGCGCGGTGCTGATCTCCGGCGTCGCCTGCGCCCTGTTCGGCGCGAACGACGATCCGCGCCCGATGATCCTGAGCTTCCTGTGGGGCACATGCATCGGCGTCGTGCTGGCCGCGGTCTACGCCTTCATCCTCCTGCCCCGCGCCACGGATTTTGTGACGGTGGCGGCGATGCTGGCGCCGACCTTGCTGTTGCTGGGCTATGCGCTGACGGTGCCGTCCGCATCGCTCATCACCCTGGGCACAGTGATGGGCTTCATCAATATCGCCGGGCTGAACGCGCATTATGCTGCCGATTTCGCCGCCTTCGCCAACGGGGCGCTGGCGCAGATCATCGGCACCGGCTTCGCGGTGGTGACGGTCGGCCTGTTCCAGGTGGTCGGTGCGGAGCATAGCGCCGCGCGCATCATCACCGCCGGCTGGCGCGATCTCGCGCAGCGCAGCAACCGGCGGCAGCGTCCGAAGGTGAATAGCTGGGTCAGCCGGATGCTGGACCGGATCGGCCTGCTCGCGCCCCGGCTGGCGGCGATGGGCGGCGATCCGGGGCGGCCGATGCTGGATGCGCTGCAGGATCTGCGCGTCGGGGTGACGGTGGGCAACCTGCGCGACCTGCGGCTTGACGCGGGGCCGGCGGCGGAGGAGTGGATCACCCCGGTTCTGCAGGGGGTGGGGCGTTACTATGCCGCGCGGCGGCTCGATCGCCCGCCGCCCGACGATCCGGCGCTGCTGGAAGGAATCGACAAGGCGATGCAGGCTTTTTCGCGCGATGAGGATGACGACACGCGGCGGCGCGCGATGCTGGCGCTGACCGGCCTGCGCCGCAACCTGTTCCCGGCGGCCGCCCCCTATGGCGCGGCGGTGGCGGCATGAGGGGCGTGGGCGGGGAGGTGAGCCTTGGCGGAGTCTACATGCCGGGCCTGCTGCTGCTGGCCATCGTGGCCCTGCTGCTCACGGCGGTGCTGACCCGCCTGCTCGGCCTGATCGGCGCCTATCGACTGTTCGCCTATCGTCCGCTCGTGGATGTCGCGATCTACGTCATCATGCTGGGCGCGCTCGTTCTTCTCTTCGCATCGGATGCTTCGCTGTCATGAACCGCTATCTTGCCCCTATCGCCCGCATGGTCGCCACGCTGGTGCTCGTCGGAATCGCGGTGCTGATCGCGCTGTGGCTGTGGCGGCGCTACGAGGTCGATCCATGGACGCGCGACGGCCGCGTGCGCGCCGATGTGGTGCGCGTGACGCCCGATGTCGGCGGGCTGGTGACGGCGGTGATGGTGCGCGACAATCAGCAGGTGAACGCAGGCGACCTTCTGTTCGTGGTCGATCGCCCGCGTTACCACCTCGCGCTGGAGCAGGCGGAGGCCGCGATCCGCGCCGCCCGCGCCTCGCTGGAGCAATATCGCCGCGCGGCGAAACGCGATCTGGCGCTGGGCGATCTCGTCTCCGCGGAGGCGCATGAGCAGAATGTCGCGCGCGTCGGCATGGCGGAGGCCGCGCTGGCGCAGGCCGAGGCGCAGGCGGATACCGCGCGGCTGAACCTCAAGCGCACGGACATCAAGGCGAGCGTGGCGGGCACCGTCACCAACCTCGATCTCCATCCCGGCGATTATGTCGGCGCGGGCCAGCAGGCGATGGCTTTGGTCGATCGCGACAGCCTGCGCGTCGAGGCTTATTTCGAGGAAACCAAGCTCGGCGGCATCCGCATCGGAGACAAGGCGCGCATCAAGCTGATGGGCGACGACCGGCTGATCGAGGGCCATGTCGAAAGCCTCGCCGCCGGGATCAGCGACAGCGAATTGAGCAACACGCACAATCTGCTGCCGAACGTGAACCCCACCTTCAACTGGGTTCGCCTCGCGCAACGCATCCCGGTGCGCGTGAAGCTGGACAAGGTGCCGGCCGACCTGCGGCTCATCTCCGGCCGCACCGCGACGGTGACGATCGTGCCGCACGACGGGGGCAGGAAGTGAGGCCAGGAACAAGCAAGGCCGCGCTTGCGCTCGCCGCGCTGCTTGCGGGCTGCGTCGCCGGGCCGGATTATCATGTGCCGGAGAAAGCGATGGTCAATGCCGCGAGCGCGCAGGGCAGGTTCGAGGGCGCGGAAGGACCGGCCTTCAGCGATGCGCCCTTGCCCGATCACTGGTGGCGGCTCTATCGCGATCCGGCGCTGGACGGGCTGATCGAGGAAGCGCTGGCCGCGAACACCGACCTGCGCATCGCCGATGCCAACCTGCGCGCCGCGACCGAGGTGGTGCGGCAGACCGAGCTGAACCGCACGTTCGAGCCGCAGCTCAGCACCGGCGTGGGGCTGGCGCGGCTCTACGCCACGGAGATGCCGGCGACGGGCGAGCCGAGCTATAACGCCGCGATCGCGGGTGCGCTGCCGCTCGACCTGTCCGGCCAGATCCGCCGCGCGATCGAGGCCTCGCGCGCGGATGCGGAGGTGGTGGTCGCCGCGCGCGATCAGGTGCGCGTGGCGGTCGCCGGGGCGGTGACGCGCGCCTATCTCGCCACCTGCGCCGCCAATATCCGCATCGCGGCGGCGAAGCGCGTGATCGGCATCCAGGAGCAGACGCACGCGGCGACGCGCAAGCTGCAGAAATACGGGCGCGGCACCGCCTTCGACACCACGCGCGCGCGGGCCGCGGTGCAGCAGAGCGAGGCCTCGCTGCCCGCGTTGCTCGCCGCGCGGCAGGCGGCGCTGTTCCAGCTCGCGACATTGATGGGGCGTCCTCCGGCCGAATATCCGCGCGCGGTGGAAGGCTGCGCGGCGCTGCCCGCGATCGTCGG
>JASGGR010000258.1:0-3138 GCA_047602705.1 Sphingomonas bacterium
TCGCCTGGCGCTGGGCGTCGTTGAAGTAAGCGGGAACGGTGATGACCGCCTGCGTCACGGTTTCGCCGAGGAAGGATTCGGCGGTTTCCTTCATCTTCTGCAGGATGAAGGCGGAAATCTGCGACGGGCTGTAATCCTTGCCGCCGGCCTCGACCCACGCGTCGCCGTTCGGCCCGCGCGCGATCTTGTAGGGGACCAGCTCCGTGTCCTTCTTGGTCACGGGATCGTCGTAGCGGCGGCCGATCAGGCGCTTCACCGCGAAGATGGTGTTGTCCGGGTTGGTGACGGCCTGGCGCTTCGCCGGCTGGCCGATCAGCCGCTCGCCATCCTTGGCGAAGGCGACGATCGAAGGCGTGGTGCGCGCGCCTTCCGCATTCTCGATCACCTTGGGCTTGCCGCCTTCCATGACCGCAACGCACGAATTGGTGGTGCCGAGGTCGATACCGATAACTTTTGCCATAAGTGCTCTTCTAGCCCCTACTTTAATCGACGCCCGCGCCCCGGAAGCGGCGACGCGGAAACGCGTGTTGACGAAGGCGGATATAGGTGGCGCGCGTGTTGCCGCAAGAAGGAGAGATAGCTAGGTTTCATTCCGTGTTCCGTTACGGGAGAGAAATGCCTTGCGCCTGCTCGCCACTTTCGTCCTTTCCGCCGCCGTTCTGGCCGGCTGTTCGCAGGAAAAGCAGCTTATGGTGAGCGATGCCTGGGTGCGGCTGCCGGCGGTGCCGGGCAGGCCGGCGGCGGGCTATTTCACGGTGCATGGCGGGCCCGCGGATACGACATTGATCTCCGTCGCGGCGGACGCGGCCGTCCGCACCGAGATGCATGAGATGAAGATGGCGAACGGCGCGATGACCATGGGCGCGGTGCAGCAGGTGCGTGTCCCCGCCGCCTCCACGGTGCGCTTCGCGCCGGGCGGGCTGCATGTGATGCTGTTCGACGTGAATCCGGCGGTGAAGCCGGGCGGTCGACTGAACTTCACCTTCACCTTTGCAGACAACAGCCGCATCCAGCTACCCGCCACCGTCATCGCCGCCGGCGATCCCGCGCCGAAGGAGTGAGCGCGCGCCGCCTGACGCCGGGAGAAATGGCGCTCGCGCGCCCGATCTTCGGCGCGGCGTTGGATTATGACGCGGTGCGGATCGCGCGCCGTCGCTGGGCCTTCTTCCAGCCGAGGAACGTGGTGATGGCCCCGCGCGGCACGATCCACTTCCACCCTCACGGGGCCTGCTATCGCGATGATTTCGCCTGCGCGCCGCTCGACCTGCAGGGGTTGTTCATCCACGAGATGGTGCATGTTTGGCAACACCAGCGGGGCGTGTTCCTGCCGATCGCGCGGCATCCTTTCTGCCGCTACGGCTACAGCCTCGTTCCCGGCTGGCCGCTGAAACGCTACGGGATCGAGCAACAGGCGGAGATCGTCCGCCACGCCTTCCTGCTCCGCGCCGGCGCCACCGTTCCCGGCGCGCCGGCGCTGGAGGTTTACGAGACGCTGCTCGAGGTGTTCCGTTAACCGAACACGCGATCGAAGATCGTATCGACGTGCTTCAGGTGGTAGCCGAGATCGAACCTCTCCTCGATCTCCTGCGCGGACAGCGCCGCCGTCACCTCGGGGTCGGCCTTGAGCAGTTCCTCCAGCGAGAGCGCGCCGTCCGATTCCCACACCTTCATCGCGTTGCGCTGGACGAGGCGATAGGCGTCCTCGCGGCTCACGCCCGCCTGCGTCAGCGCCAGAAGCACGCGCTGCGAGTGGACGAGCCCGCCCATCCGGTCGAGGTTCTTCTGCATCCGCTCGGGGTAGACGAGGAGCTTGTCCACCACGCCGGTCAGCCGCGACAGCGCGAAATCCAGCGTGATCGTCGCATCGGGGCCGATATAGCGCTCCACCGAGGAGTGGCTGATGTCGCGCTCGTGCCACAACGCCACATTCTCCAGCGCCGGGGTGACATAGCCGCGCACCATGCGGGCGAGGCCCGTGAGGTTCTCGGTCAGCACCGGGTTGCGCTTGTGCGGCATCGCCGACGAGCCTTTCTGGCCGGGGGAGAAATATTCCTCCGCCTCCAGCACCTCGGTGCGCTGGAGATGGCGGATCTCCACCGCCAGACGCTCGATCGAGCTGGCGATCACCCCCAGGGTCGCGAAGAACATCGCGTGGCGGTCGCGCGGGATAACCTGCGTGGAGACAGGCTCCACCGTCAGGCCGAGCTTCGCCGCTACATGCGCCTCGACCGCCGGCTCGATATTGGCGAAGGTGCCGACCGCGCCGGAAATCGCGCAGGTCGCGATATCGGCGCGCGCGAAGGCGAGGCGGGCGCGGTTGCGGCTGAACTCGGCATAGGCCTCGGCAAGCTTCAGGCCGAAGGTGACGGGCTCGGCATGGATACCGTGGCTGCGCCCGATCGTGGGGGTGAGCTTGTGCTCCAGCGCGCGGCGCTTCAGCACCTCCAGCAGCGCGTCGATATCGGCGAGCAGGATGTCCGCCGCGCGGGTGAGCTGCACCGCAAGGCAGGTGTCCAGCACGTCGGAGCTGGTCATTCCCTGATGCATGAAACGCGCCTCGTCGCCGACATGCTCCGCCACCCAGGTGAGGAAGGCGATCACGTCATGCTTGGTGACGGCCTCGATCGCGTCGATCGCGGGCACGTCGATCGCGGGCCTGGTATCCCACCAGCGCCACAAGGCGGCGGCGGCCTCCTTCGGCACCACGCCCAGATCGGCGAGCGCGTCGGTGGCATAGGCCTCGATCTCGAACCAGATGCGATAGCGCGTCTCTGCGGACCAGAGCGCGGTCATCTCCGGACGGGAATAACGCGGGATCATGCTGTTTCCTTGGGGCTGGGTGAATCGGGCGCGGATGCGCCTAGCAGCACGCCGCCCGATCGTCACCCTTGGGGGTGGACATGCGCGTGCCGAAGACGCATCTCCCCGCCAAACAGAACCATCAGCCGAAGGTGAGATCATGAGCCAGACCGAACGCCCCGCACGCGCACTCTACATCGCCGGCGAATGGCGCACCGGCGGCGGGCGGATCGAGCAGGAGGTGCTGAACCCCGCCACCGGCCGCGCGATCGGCACGGTGCCCCATGCGTCCGCGGGCGATCTGGACGAGGCGCTGGCGGCGGCCGATCGCGGCTTTCG
>JASGGR010000259.1:0-3096 GCA_047602705.1 Sphingomonas bacterium
GGCGCGGCGGCGGCAGGCGCCGGGGCAGCCGCGGCCGCGCCGTCCCCCGCCTCGATCGTCGCGATCATGGCGCCGACTTCCACCGTGTCGCCGACCTGCACGGCATGCTGGCCCATGACGCCGGCAACGGGAGAGGGCACCTCGACCGAAACCTTGTCCGTCTCAAGGCTGGCGATCGGTTCGTCCGCCGCCACCTTGTCGCCCGGCTGCTTGAGCCATTCGCCCAAGGTCGCCTCAGTGATCGATTCGCCCAAAGTGGGGACCAGAACTTCGGTTGCCATCTCTACCTCGTCATCCCGGCGATCACCGGGAGCTTGCTGCAATCATGAGGCCCCGGCGGTGAACGCCGGGGCGACGGAACGTCACGCGCCGGGCTTGCCGGCCTTTTTCGCCGCATCGCCCTCGCGGGTGCGGCGGATCTCCTCGCGCACATTGTGGCCCAGCGCGTCGGCCACCAATGCGCCCTGCTCGGCCTGATGGCGCTTCATCAGCCCGGTCGCGGGCGAGGCGGAGGCCGCGCGGCCCGCGTAGCGCGGCCGCTTCACCCGGCAATCCGCCTGGACGAGCGATTGCTCGATATACGGCTCGACGAAGAACCAATAGCCGTTGTTGCGCGGCTCTTCCTGCGTCCAGACCACATCCTCGAGGTTCGGCATCCGCGCGATGCGGGCCGCCAGCGCATCGCCGGGGAAGGGATAGAGCTGCTCGATGCGGACGATCTGGGTGTTCGTGTCGCCCGCCGCGTCGCGCGCCTCGATCAGGTCGTAGGCGACCTTGCCGGTGCACAGCACCAGCCGCTTCGTATCCGCATCCGCCGGCGCGGACGGATCGGAGAGGATGCGGCGGAAGTGGCTGTCGCCCATGAAGTCCGCCGCGCTCGACACCGCCATCTTGTGCCGCAGCAGCGATTTCGGCGTGAAGACGATCAGCGGCTTGCGGAACGAGCGATGCATCTGCCGGCGCAGCAGGTGGAAGTAATTGGCCGGCGTGGTGCAGTTGGCGACCTGCATGTTGTCGCCCGCGCAGAGCTGGAGGAAGCGCTCCGGTCGCGCCGAGCTATGCTCCGGCCCCTGCCCCTCGTAGCCATGCGGCAGCAGCATCACGAGGCCGTTGGCGCGCAGCCACTTGGCCTCGCCGCTCGCGATGAACTGGTCGATCATGATCTGCGCGCCGTTCGCGAAATCGCCGAACTGCGCTTCCCACAGCACGAGCGTCTTCGGATCGGCCAGCGCATAGCCATATTCGAAGCCGAGCACGCCATATTCGGAGAGCGGGCTGTCCAGCACCTCGAAATTGCCGTGCTCGACATGGGCGAGCGGGACATATTTGTGCTCGTCGTTCTGGTCGACCCACACGGCATGGCGCTGCGAGAAGGTGCCGCGCCCGGAATCCTGCCCCGAGAGGCGGACGCCATAGCCTTCCGACAGGAGCGAGCCGTAGGCGAGCGCCTCGCCGGTCGCCCAGTCGAAATTCTCGCCGGTGCGGAACATCTCGCGCTTCGCGTCCAGCACGCGGGCCAGCGTCTTGTGGATCGAGATCGAATCCGGGACGGTGGTCAGCAGGCGGCCGATCGAATCGAACAGTTTCGGCTCGATCGCGGTGTCCGCCACGCGGCGCGCGGTTTCCGGGTCGGCCGGGACCGACAGGCCGGACCAGCGGCCGGCGAACCAGTCCGCCTTGTTCGGCTTGTAGCTCGCGCCGGCCTCGAACTCGCCTTCGAGCAACGTGGTGAACTGCTTGCCGATCTCATCGACCCACGCCTGATCGACCACGCCCTCCGCGACCAGCCGCTTGCCGTAGATGTCGCTCACCGGCGGATGGCTGCGGATCGCCTTGTACATCAGCGGCTGGGTGAAGCCCGGCTCGTCGCCCTCGTTGTGGCCGAAGCGGCGATAGCACCACATGTCGATCACCACGTCGCGGTGGAATGTCTGGCGATATTCGATCGCCATCTTGCACGCGAAGGTGACGGCTTCGGGATCGTCGCCGTTCACATGGAAGATCGGCGCCTGCACGCCCTTCGCCACGTCCGACGGATAGGGGGACGAGCGCGCGAATTGCGGGCTGGTGGTGAAGCCGATCTGGTTGTTGATGACGAAGTGGACGCAGCCGCCGGTGTTGTAGCCCCGGATGCCGGAGAAGCCGAGGCATTCCCACACGATGCCTTGCCCGGCAAACGCCGCGTCGCCGTGGATCAGCACGGGCAGCGAATGCGAATGCTCCTTCAGGTCGTGCGCGATCGTCTGGATCGCGCGGGTCTTGCCCAGCACCACCGGGTCGGCCGCCTCGAGGTGGGAGGGGTTGGCGACCAGCGACATATGCACCTTGTGCCCGTCGAAATCGCGATCGGTGGAGGTGCCGAGATGGTATTTCACGTCGCCCGAGCCGCCGATATCGTCCGGGTTGGCCGATCCGCCGGCGAATTCGTGGAAGATCACGCGCAGCGGCTTCGCCATCACGTTCGCCAGCACGTTCAGGCGGCCGCGATGGGCCATGCCGAACACGATCTCGTTGACGCCCATCTGGCCGCCATATTTGATGACGCTTTCCAGCGCCGGGATCATGCTTTCGCCGCCGTCGAGGCCGAAGCGCTTGGTGCCGACATATTTCCGGCCGAGGAATTTCTCCCACTGCTCGGCTTCGATCACCTTGGTCAGGATCGCCTTCTTGCCTTCCGGCGTGAACTCGATCGCCTTGTCCTTGCCCTCCATGCGCTCCTGGAGGAAGCGGCGCTCCTCCACGTCGGCGATGTGCATATATTCAAGGCCGACATTGCCGCAGTAATTGGCGCGCAGGATGCCCACGATCTCGCGCACCGTCGCCCATTGCAGGCCCAGCGTGCCGCCGAGATAGACGGGGCGGTCGATATCCGCGTCGGTGAAGCCGTGATATTCGGTCTTCAGGTCCTCCGGCAGCTCGCGCAGGCCGGAAAGGCCGAGCGGATCGAGATTGGCGGCCAGATGCCCGCGCACGCGATAGGTGCGGATCAGCATCTGCACGCGGATCGCGTCCGCCGCCGCCTTCACCACCGCATCCTGATCGGGCGCGGGGGCGGCGGCCGGAGCGGCGGCGGGCTTGCCCTTCGCGGGCCTGGGC
>JASGGR010000260.1:0-3063 GCA_047602705.1 Sphingomonas bacterium
CGACGGCGATCAGGGCGGCGATCAGGCCGTATTCGATGGCGGTGGCGCCGGACTCGTCCTTGACGAAGCGAGCGAAAATCTTGGTCATAGCGGGAACTCCTCTTACCACGGTTTGACTGCTGCCTTCGCTCTAAGTGGCTTCGGTCAGCGACAGGACCGACATTAGCGAGCGCCTCTTGCTGAACTGTTAAGCGGATCGAAGAATTCGCTGGAGCTGGAAAGCATTTATTCTGTGGTTAACGTGCGATTTACGAGATATTCCAGCCTTGAAATTCAGGTCAAGAACGATTTGCCCAAACTAAAGTCGGTAAATGTTTGATTGACGCGTTTCTATGACTTTGCATCGTCCGGATCAGTGCAGGAAGGACGCATCGGTGCGCGGCATTCTTCCGCTTGGTCACAGACGGAGGAAGGCGGGAAGAACGTTGGGTTGCGCCGCTTTAGGACTTGATTCATCATTTTGCGCTTTGCTGGCTTCGTCGCAAACTTCGAGGCGCAGCCATGTTCACTCTCCGGAGCCCGGCAGGACGTCGTTCCCGCACGTCGCGGCTCCTCGCGGGCCTGCTATTGGCGCCGTCTCTCGCCGTCGGCGCGGCGCTCGCAGCGCCTCAATCAACCGCGCTTGAAAGCGTCGTGGTGCTCGTCGACCACGCCAAGGTCGTGCGGCTGCCGGAAAGAGCGCAGACCGTCATCGTCGGAAATCCCGCGATCGCGGATGTCGCGGTCCAGCGCAACGGCGTCATGGTCGTGACCGGCAAGAGCTTCGGCGTCACCAACCTGATCGCGCTCGACGCCGCAGGCTCTCTCCTGGCGGAATCGCTCGTGCGCGTGAGCGCGGCTTCCGATTCCGTGCTGACGGTGCAGCGCGGCATGGATCGCGAGAGCTATTCCTGCACGCCCGAATGCCAGCCCTCCATACAGCTCGGCGATGCCCAGAAATATTTCGGGGATGTCGGGACACAGGCTTCAAACCGGAACGCGCTCGCCACGGGCAGCGGCACCGCCTCGAAGTGACGGGGCGCGGAAAAGGCGGCGCGGCCGGCGGACCCGAGGCCTCCCCTTCTTGGTAAACGAAATCTTCGCTCGGCCTTCGGCGAAGGCGCATCGCTTCTAACCGATCCGAAATTCTTTTGCCGTAGCGTTTCTGTCATCGGGCGCGAGGCTCGGCAGCAGCGGATTGCGGTTGGATGACTGATCTTTCTCCGTCTCTCGGCGATAGAGGGCCTTCGGGCGGCCGCTGGTCACACCTGCTTGGCCGCTTCCGGCGGTCCGAGGATGGCGCCACCGCCATCGAGTTCGGCTTCGTCGCAGTGCCGTTCTTCATGCTGATCTGCGCGATCCTTGAGACGGCCCTGATGTTCTTCGCGAACGAGGCGCTTGAGGAGGCGCTGTCCCAGGCATCGCGCAATCTGCTGACCGGCCAGGCCCTCAGCCGTTACACCTCGTCCAACCCGGCCGTGAATGCGGCGGCCTTCCGCGACGATATCTGCGCCCTGGCGCCGACCGGCCTGATCGATTGCAGCAAGCTCTATGTCGACGTGAAGACCTATACGAGTTTCGGCAACGCCGGCACCGGTACGACAAATCCGATTGCGGGCGGCGTTCTCAATGTGAGCGGCTTCACCTACACCCAGCCCCAGCCGAAGCAGATCATCGTCGCGCGCGCCGTGCTGGACTACCGGCTGTTCCTGACGAGTTGGGCGTCCGCATATCTCGCCAATATCGGTTCGGGCCATCGCGCCTTGATCGCCACGACGACGTTCCGGACCGAACCTTTTTGCATCAATTGCTGATGCCGGGAAGCAGGAGGCAGATGACCATGAGGTCGTTACAGGTCGCGCCTTCGATGGCATTTGCGGCGCGGGGGCCGAAATCATGACAATGTTCCGGATGGCGCGGCTCTGGCGCCGGTTCCGGCGCGATGCGCAAGGCGTGGCCGCGATCGAGTTCGCCATGGCGCTGCCGGTCATGCTGGTCGCTTATTGCGGCTCCGTCGACGTCGTGCAGATGGTGATGGCGAACCGCAAGGTGGCGCAGCTCAGGCTAGCGCTTGCCGATCTGACGGCCCAATACGCGCCCATCGCGCCCAGCGATCTCGAGAACATTTTCGACGCTGCCCAGATGGTTCTCCAGCCCTTCGACTCGGCGAATGTGAACATGGTCATTTCCAGCGTCGTCATCGACGCCAATGGTGCCGCGAAGGTCTGCTGGAGCAGCACGCGCAACGGCACGGCGCTGGCGCGGGGCGCGACGGTCACCTTGCCCGACAGCGTGCGGGTGCCGAGCACCTCGGTGATCATGGCGCGAGCCGCCTATAAATATACGCCGACGATCGGCTATGTCCTGACCGGCACCTTCACGCTCGGCGATGATCCGATCTATACGCGCCCCCGCTCCGGGCAGGCGCTCGGTACGGCCAGCATCGAGCAGATCGCCCGCACCGGGACCAATCCCTGCCCGAGCTTCAGCTGAAGCATTCTCCAGCGAAACGGAAACCGCGTCGCGTGAGACCGATGCGATCGGCTGAAGGCTTCCGGGGCTTGCCGCGCCTGGTGGAAGCCAGCAATCGATCTGAGTTCATCCTATGCGGAGCCTCGGATTGACGGCAGGGTGCCTCGTCGCCCTTGGCCGCTACCGGGCGTTTGTGCTTCACGAGAACGCGAAATGGCCCTAGCCGCGCAGCACCATCCGCCCGGTCTGGACCTGGTAGCCCTGCAGCTTGCCGAGGAAGGAGTTCCCGAGCAGGCTCATCGAGAGGGCGCCGGGCGGCATCACCACCGCCTCGACATTGCGGACGACGATGTCGCCCAGGCGGATCTCCCGCAGCGTGGTGCTGATCGCCATCACCTGGCCGTTGGCGGTGCTCAGCATCATGCGCCGGCCCGACCTGTCCGCCTTGACGCCGAGGGCGCGGGCGTCGTCGGCGGTGAGCGCGACGATGCTGGCGCCGGTATCGACCATCATCTTGACCCGGTAGTTGTCGATCGTCGGGTGGACGATGTAGTGCCCGCGATAATCGGCGGCGATGGCGAGCGTCGCCGGGCCGCGCGGCGCCGGCGCGAC
>JASGGR010000027.1:0-23874 GCA_047602705.1 Sphingomonas bacterium
GATCAGCGCGGCGATGCGCTCCGCCTCGCCGGGCGCGAGCCGGTGGCGGTGGATATCCCACCACGGGCGAAGATGCCTGAGGAAACGCCCGCGCTCGCCCGCGTCCGCCTGCGCCCACATCGTCTGGGTGAAACGCCGCAGCTCGTCCACCGCATTGCGCCAGCCGATCGCCTCGCCCCGCTGCCGCACCGCGCGCGCCAGCGCCGGGAGCGAGCCGCGCGGAAGCTCGGCGAGCGGCCGTTCGTTCGTCGGCGTCGGGGCGTGGCGGTGCGGGATCAGGCCGCGCCGCGAGAGGGCCACGATCCGGCCGCGAAAGCCGCGCGCCTCCAGCGTCAGCACCACGTCCACCATCGTCAGCCCGGTGCCGATCAGCAGGATCGTGTCGTCGTCGCCCAGCCCGTCGGCGACGGCGGCGTCCCATGGATTGGCGCGATAGTGGGGGGAGTCCTTCACCGCCCGCATCGCGGCCGGCAGGTGCGGCGGCAGGTTGCCCACCGCCAGCACGACGGCATCGGCGGCGATCGCGCCGCCCCGCGCCAAGGCGATCCGCATCGGCGCGCCGGCAGCGATATCGACCGCGTCGTCGGTGACCAGCGCCAGCCGATCGGGCGCTGACCTGCGCGCATTCTCCAGCAATTCGCGAAGATACTCGCCATAGATCGCGCGCGATATGAAGGCCGCCCCGCCCTGCGCATGTCCGCGCGCCGCCAGCCATTCGACGAAATGATCGGGCCGGTCGGGAAAGGCGCTCATGTTCGCGGCGCGGACGTTGAGCACATGATCGCGGTGGATCGTGCCATAGGCGACGCCGGTCCCCGCCACCGGCGCGCGCTCGATCAGCGTGGCGCGGGGGCCATTGTGGCGCAGCAGGTTGATGGCGAGCAGCGTCCCCGAAAAGCCCGCGCCGACGATCGCGACATGATCGGTCATGCGATGTTGCGTTAGCGCCTGTATCCGAAGCGGGTGCTTTCGAACGACACCACCGCACCCGCATTGTCGCCCAGCGGAATCGCCGCCGTGCCGTAAGCGCCGCGCGTGCCGTTCGAGCCGATCATGACGCCCACCTCGCCATGGATGCGCCGCTCCGCGCGCTCGGCCCCGGTCAGCTCGCCGCGCGCGGCGGCGGCGCTGTCCTCGGTGATTCCGGAGAGTATCAGATCGCGCTGCTCGTCCGTGAGGCGGATGGTGTCGCCGGTCGCGGGCGGAGGCGCCGCCGGAGCCGATTGCGCGCGCGACGGGATCGACCAGAAAGCGCCGCCCGCAAGGGCGAACGCAAGGGCGAGGACGCGGAAACGCGGCGGCGTCGGACGAGTCATGGCCTCTTCCTAGCCCCTCCTGGCCGATCGCGCCACCGTGCGCCTGTCGCTTTCGCGCCGGGAGACCGGGTCGGCCGCTGAGTTTGTGACATTTTTATGCAAATCATAACAAACCCCGTCCTATCCGGCGTGTCGTGGAAGGCGAGAATATGCGGCGGGTTCTTCGATCTTATCCGGGCTATCTGCTCGCGGCCGCATATCTCGCGTGCGATTGGCCGGGCGTCGCCGACCGGCTCCATGGGATCGGCTGGAACCTCGGCCTCGTCTTCTTTTTCGGGCTTTACGGCATCGCCGCCGCCTGCCTGTTCCTCACCGTCTCGATCCGCTCGCTCGCCGCCCGTCTGGCATGGGGGCTGCTGTTCTGCGCCGGATCGATCCTCCTCCAGACTTTCGAGCGGGGAACGCACCAGCCGCTGAGCTACAGCGCGTTCATCAGCCTCATGGACGCGCGCGGCGACGCGGGCGACGCGATGCATCAATATGCCGGCGTGCTGGCGCAGACGGTGCCGCTCGGCCTGCTGCTTCTGCTGGCGCTGGCCTTGCCGTCGAGGCGGCTGCCCGTGCCGCGCTGGCTCCCGCCGCTCGCGCCCGTCTTCTTCGTTGCCCTGCTTTCCGCCATGCTCTTCGTGCGCGGGGGCAAGGGGGCGGAGGGCCTGCCGGCGCCCTTCGCCCCGATCGCCTATGCCGTTCTCAACACCGGCTCGACGGCGGCGGCGGCGACGCGCGCGCCCGTGGTGGTGCGTCGCGGCCCGGCCCGGATCGATCGCGATATCGTGCTGATCGTCGACGAGAGCATCTCGCCCCTCTACCTCGACTTCACCAGCCCCGGCGGTGTCAGGACGGGCCTTGCGACGCCCCCGCCGGGCATCGACGTGACCAATTTCGGCTATGCCGCCGCGATCCTGAATTGCAGCGCCGGGGCCAACGCCACGCTGCGCTATGGCGGCACGCGCGGCAATTATCGCGAGATGAAGGCGGGCGGCGTCACGATCTGGGACTATGCGAAGCGCGCGGGCCTGCGCACCGTCTATCTCGACGGGCAGCGCGAGCATGGCGCGCTGCAGAACCTGATGACGCCGGAGGAAAAGGCGAAGATCGACGAATTCGTCCAGCTCGACGATGTGCCGTTGCGCGATCATGATGTGGCCCTTGCGGGAATTCTGGCCGATCGCATCGACAACGGCCGGCCGGAGTTCATCTACGTCAACAAGCTGGGCGCCCACTTCCCGGTCCATGACCGCTATCCCGATTCCACCGCGGTCTATCAGCCGGCGCTGCCGCGCGGATCATATGCCGAGCAGGGCGACACCGGCACCAGGACCGGCTTCAGGGGCTTCGACGGAAGCCTGCCGGCCTGGCGGCTGTATCGCAACAGCTACCGCAACACCTTGCTGTGGAACGTCGGCGAGTTCTTCCGCCGCCTGTTCGCCCGCGCGGACATGTCGCGCGCCACGATCATTTACACCAGCGATCACGGGCAGGACCTGCACGAGCGCGGCGCGCCCGGGCTGGGCACGCATTGCGGGACGAAGCCGGTTCAGGAGGAAGGCGTGGTGCCCTTGCTGGTGATCGAGGGCGCGGGCAGCCGCACGCTGGACTGGCGACGCAACCTTGCGGCCAACCGGAACCGGACGAGCGATTATCACATCTTTCCGACATTGCTCGCATTGATGGATTACGATCGGGGAGATATCGCCGGCCATTATGGCGAGCCGCTGGATCAGCCGACGCGAGATCCCTTCACCTTCAACACGGATTATTACGTCCTGCTCGGCCGTGATCCGAGCTGGAAGACGCTGGACCTCACGCATCTGGCGCGGGCGCCGGCCGGCGATTATGCGCCCGTGTCCGCAAGCGTCGCGATGCGGTGAGGGATGGCGATGAGCCGGAAGCCGCAGGTCCAGCTTTTCTACAATCCCGCTTCCGGCTCCTATTCCGATAGCGCGCTGGCCCGGCTGGTCGCCGCTTTCCGGCAGGAAGGCGCGGAGGTGACGACGGCGGCATGCGCGGACAGGCCGCCGGCGGTGGACGATTGCGCGACCCACATCTGCATCGCGGGCGGCGACGGCACGATCCGCCACGTCGCGGCGATGCTGGTCGAAAGCGGCTGTGCATTGCCGGTGGCGATCTATCCGGTCGGAACGGTCAATCTTCTGGCGCGCGAGGCCGGGGTGAAGCCCGATCCCGGCGCGCTCGCCCGGAACCTGCTGCACGGCCGGGCCGAGCGGCATCACCATCCGGCATCGCTCGGCGGCTCGATGTTCTTCGCCTGCGCCAGCATTGGCCCGGACAGCGTGGCGGTCGCCGGGGTTTCGCCGGCATTGAAGGCGCGGATCGGCCGGCTCGCCTATGCCGCAACTTTCCTGCGCCTGCTTTGGGATTGGCCGCGAACGCGGCTGACGCTCGGCGCCAATGGCGATCTGGTGCGGTGCGAGGCGGTCTATGTCGCCAAGGGCAGGCATTATGCCGGGCCATGGAGCTTCGCGCCCGGCGCGCGGGTCGGCGATCAGCGGCTTCATGTTCTTGCCCTGCGCCGCGCCCGCCGCCGCGATTATCTGCGCTTCCTTTGCCTGCTGCTGCTGCGGCGCGATCCGGCCAGGGACCGCAACGCGATCGCCTTCACCTGCCGCGAACTGTCTATCTCCAGCGAGAAGCCCATGCCGATCCAGGCCGACGGCGACATCGTGGCGAGCAGCCCGGCCGAGATGCGCGTCGATCCGCGATCGATCACATTCTGTTGAGCGTTCGTCATGCTGGGCGAGCCGGCCCTGAAGCGGCCGACGTCCTGAACTCCCCGCGCCGCCGGGCCGATACAGCGCGGCACGGCAAGGGGCCGGAGAGGAACAAGATGTTGAAAAGCTGGATGCCCCGCGTGGATTCGAACCACGATTGACGGAGTCAGAGTCCGTAGTCTTGCCGTTAGACGACGGGGCAACGAGGGCGCGCCTCTAGGCTGGAAGGGCGGCGGGGTCAAGGGCGGGTTGTGCGCTTCGACGCGAATCTGTAGCCTCCCTTTCCAAGCACCGGGCGAACCGGCGGTTCGTGGCGGCAGAACAGAATAGAAAGTCTCGGCAATGGGCGACATTTCCGCCAGTTTGCCGCATCGGCAGGGGGATGCCCCAGCCCGTTCGGCTCTACCCCCCGCGCGGCCGCGCACGGGGTTCGCACGGCATTATGCCGCGCTCGATCTCGGCACCAACAATTGCCGGCTGCTGATCGCGCGGCCGCAGGGGGACGGCTTCGCGGTGGTCGACGCCTTTTCCCGAATCGTGCGGCTTGGCGAGGGGCTGGCGGGAAGCGGCAGGCTTTCCGATGCCGCGATCGATCGCACGCTCGCGGCCTTGCGCGTCTGCGCCGACAAATTGAAGCGCCGCAACGTCGCGCTCGCCCGCTCCGTCGCGACCGAGGCGTGCCGCCGCGCTGCGAACGGGGAGGAGTTCATCGCACGCGTCCATGCCGAAACCGGCATTCATCTGCACATCATCTCCGCCGAGGAGGAAGCGCGGCTCGCCGTGCTCGGTTGCCATGCGCTGCTGGAGCCGGGGGAGGGGCCGGCCCTGGTGTTCGACATCGGCGGCGGATCGACCGAGCTGGTGCTGATCGACACCGCCACCACCGTGCCTTCGGTGCTGGACTGGCATTCCGCCCCCTGGGGAGTCGTGTCCCTGACCGAAAGCGTCCCGGCCGCCGGAGGCCCTGCCGGACGCGCCGTCACCTATGACCGGATGCGCGCCCTCGTGCGCGAAAGCTTCGCGCCCTTCGCCGCGCGGCTCCCGAAGGCGGACGTGCAGAAGCGGCTGCTCGGCACGTCGGGAACGGTGACGACGCTCGCCTCCGTCCATCTCGGGCTCGATCGCTACGACCGCGCGCAGGTGGACGGGCTGATCGCGCCGGCGGATGCGATGCGCGAGGTTTCGAACAGCCTTGCGCACATGTCGCCGGATGCGCGCGCGGCGCTGCCCTGCATCGGGCGGGAGCGCGCCGATCTGGTGGTGGCGGGCTGCGCGATCCTGGAGACGATCCTCGATCTCTGGCCCGCCGAGCGCATCGGGGTGGCGGATCGCGGCATCCGCGAGGGCATCCTGCGCCGGCTGATGGCGGCGGGCCGATGAGCCGGGGAGGAGCAGGCGGCGGCCTCCGCCAGCGCGTGCGCACGGCGCGCAACCGCAGCGCGCAATCGACCCGCTGGCTGGAGCGGCAGCTCAACGATCCCTATGTCCGCCGCGCCAAGGCGGAGGGGTATCGCAGCCGCGCCGCCTACAAGCTCACCGAGCTGGACGAGCGCTTCGGGCTGCTGAAGGGCGCGCGCCGCGTGGTCGATCTCGGCATCGCGCCGGGCGGATGGAGCCAGGTGGTGCGCCGCGTCGCGCCGAAGGCGGCGGTGGTGGGCATCGATCTGCTGCCGGTCGACCCGATCGACGGCGTGACGATCTTCCAGCACGACTTCATGGACGATGCCGCGCCCGCGATGCTGATGGAGGCGCTGGGCGGCGCGCCCGATCTGGTGCTGTCGGACATGGCGGCCAACACGGTCGGCCATCCGCAGACCGATGCGCTGCGCACCATGGCGCTGGTGGAAACGGCCTTCGCCTTTGCCGTGGACGTGCTCGCGCCGGGCGGCGCCTTCGTTGCCAAGGTTTTCGCGGGCGGCGCGGATTCGGCACTGGTGGCGGAGATGAAGCGGCACTTCACCACCGTGAAGCACGCCAAGCCGCCCGCCAGCCGCAAGGGCAGCGTCGAATGGTTCGTGGTGGCGCAAGGCTTCAAGGGACGCGGGGAACCGCGGTAACGAACGCCTGCGATGTCCCGGCGTGAGACGTGCGCGATATTCTGTCGCGTTTCAGGACAATTGCGGATATGAGGGATGGAAGAAGCGGAACACATCGGGGTTTCCGATGAGATAAAAGCAGCTAACCCGCAGGAGGGGTGACTGCATTTGTTAGGGTTGGGCGTATGAAGATCGGTAAGAGGGGCAAGGGGCTGATTCTCGTGGCGCTGCTCGCGGTGTCCGGGCTGGGAACCGGCTACCTTGCGAGCAGCCATGGCGGAAAAGGGGGAATCGGGGCCGCCAATGCCGCCACCATTCCCGCGCCTTTCGATCTGCTGGCGATGTTCTCCGGCCGGTCGCCCGGCGCGCGCGATCCCGGGGCCTTGACGCAGACCAAGGTGCGCGAACGCGTCGCCGCCAATGTGCGCTCCCGCCCGCCCGGGGCCGCCGGGGCGCCTGGCGCCGGAGTGCCGGAGGAGCGCGTGCTCACCTCGTTGCGCGAACGCCCGCTGACAACCGGCGAGCCGGGCGCGGGATTCGACAATTTGCCGTTTTCCGCCGTTGACGGGCCGCTTGTCAGCGCCACCAATCCTTCTCCTCTTGGAGGAACGCCGCCCGGCTCCCTCGTCGCGCCGCCGTTGGCCGTGCCGCCGACCACGACCACGCCTCCGGTGGCCGCGGTGCCGGAGCCGGCCACGTGGATGATGATGATGATCGGTCTGTTCGGGCTTGGCAGCGCGTTGCGTCGGCGCGAGCGGCGCGTGGTCCTCGCCGATCGTTGAAGCCGGCTGCCAGGCAAGCCCGATGATCCGCTTGCTCACGCGCGTCATTCTTCCCGCCGCTTTCGTCGCTGCCGCGGGCGCGGTGGCGGTGTCGGCGATTCGCTCCGATCCTTCGCCCCCGCCGCCGCAGGTCGCCGCGCCCGTCCCGGCTGCCTCGCCGCGAATCGATCAGGGGCCGCGCATCTGGTATCCGGCCGGCCAATATCCCCAGCTCGGCTTGCCCGACGGGGAGCAGCGCGTGGTGAAGAGCGTGCTCAACGTGCCCCGGACGATGCATTTCGGGGATTATGTGTGGAACGAGCAGCATGTCCCGCGCGAGGGCGAGACATGGGTGCGCATCGATCTCGCGCATCAGTTGCTGTCGGTGTTCCGCGACGGGCATGAGATCGGATCGGCCGTGATAATCTACGGCACGGACGGCAAGCCGACGCCGACCGGCGTCTTTCCGATCATGGAAAAACAGCAGGATCACTATTCTTCCCTCTATGATGCTGAAATGCCCTTCATGCTGCGGCTGACGGGCGACGGGGTCGCGATCCACGCCAGCAACGTGCGGCGCGGTTTCGCCACGCACGGCTGCATCGGGGTGCCGCGCGCCTTTGCGGCGATGCTGTTCGCGGCGGTGAAGCGGGGGGACGTGGTGGCGATCCTGCCGCCTGCGGCCGCGTCCGCGCGGAAAACGTAGTTATCTGAAAACTAACCAGCCTCTTCAACAGCCTGCTGACAGAGACATGAGAAGACCGGTCCATTCCTCGGAATGGGCAGGTCATGTCGCAGAATCGACTGAAATCGCTGTTCGCGGGCGTCGCGCTCCTTTTCGCCCTCCCCGTGCTGGTGGGGGCGACCGATCCCACGTCGAACTTCGCCGACCGCCTTCTCGCGCGCCACAATCGCGAGCGGGTGGCGATGGGCATCCCCCCGCTGCAATGGGACGACCGGCTTGCGGGGTCGGCGCAGCGCTGGGCTAATTATCTCGCCGCGACCGGCCGGTTCGAGCACGCGCCCGAACGCCAATATGATCCGCAGGGCGAGAATCTCTGGGCCGGCACCAGGGGCGCCTTCACGCTGGAGCGGATGGTGGACGCCTGGATACGCGAGAAGCGCTATTTCACCCCCGGCGTGTTCCCGAACAACAGCTCCACCGGCAATGTCGAGGATATCGGCCATTACACGCAGCTGATGTGGCGCGACACCGGCGAGGTCGGCTGCGCGATCGCGCGGGGGCGTGTGGAGGACGTGCTGGTCTGCCGCTACAGCGACGCGGGCAATTATATCGGCGAACGCCCCTTCTGATCGGCTTGACGCAGGCCGCGCGCGGGCGGAAATTCGCGGGATGGAATATCTCGATCTGTCCGAGTCCGAATGGCGCCGACGGCTGACGCCCGAGCAATATCATGTGCTGCGCGAGGCGGGCACGGAGCGCGCCTTCGCGGGGCGCTATACCGATAACAAGGCCGACGGCCTCTATCATTGCGCGGCGTGCGATCTGGCGCTGTTCGATTCGGCCGACAAATATGATTCCGGCTCCGGCTGGCCCAGCTTCACCCGCCCGGTCGCGCCGGGGGTGGTGACGGACCATACCGATACCAGCCATGGCATGACGCGCACCGAAACGCGCTGCGCGCGGTGCGACAGCCATCTGGGGCATCTGTTCCCGGACGGCCCGCCGCCCACCGGGATGCGTTACTGCATCAATTCGATCTGCCTCGATTTCCAGCCGAGGGGATAGGCGCCGGACGCCGTCCCCCGGCCTGCGTTCCGGGGAAGGCGCCTTCGTCCCCACTCCGCCCTTGTTAAGCGTCGGCTAAGCCTCTATCCGTTCAAACCGATCCAATGGCCCGCGCCCCTAGTCCCCGTTCGCCCTGGCGCCGCCGCCTTTCGCTCGCGATCAAGCTTTTGCTGGTGTTGGCGGTTATCGGTATCGGCGCGCTCGTCACCGCAGTTTACGTCACGCGTGCGCAACTGCCGAGTTTCGACGAGCTGAAATCCTCTCCCAACGGACAGATGATCCGCGTCCATGCCGCCGACGGCACGGTGATCGTGTCGATCGGCCCGAGCTATGGCGAGTGGCTGTCCGGCGATCGCATCCCGAAGGTGATGCGCGACGCGACCGTGGCGGTGGAGGACCGGCGCTTCTACAGCCATCTGGGCGTCGATCCGATCGGCGTGGCGCGTTCGGTGAAGGTGCGCCTCGATCGCGGACGCTGGGTGCAGGGCGGATCGACCATCACCCAGCAGCTCGCCCGCAACGTGTTCCTGAACAACCAGAAGAAGTTCGGCCGCAAGTTCCGCGAATGGCTGCTCGCGCTCGCCATGGAGCGGAAGTTCAGCAAGGAACAGATACTCGAACTGTATCTGAACAAGGTCTATTATGGCGGCGGAGCCTATGGCATCGACGCCGCCTCGCGGAAGTTCTTCGGCCATGGCGCGGATCACCTGTCGCTGCCGGAGGCCGCGATCATCGCCGGGCTGGTGAAGGCGCCGTCCAATTACTCGCCCACCGCCGACGCCAGCGCCGCCGTGAGCCGCGCCTCCGTGGTATTGCAGGCGATGCGCGACGCTGGGATGATCTCCGCCGGCGAGGAGAGGGCGGCCGATCCGAAGGCCGTGCCGCTCGCGCCCGAGCCGAAGCAGAACAGCGTGCGCTATTTCACCGACTGGGCGCTCCCGCAGCTCGATCTGCTGATCGACGAGACGGAAAAGCCGCTTGAGGTGTGGACGACGCTCGATCTCAACATGCAGCGCGACGCCGACGCGGCCATCCGCCAGAACGCGCCGAAGGGCGCGCAGGGCGCGCTGGTGGCGCTGGATCGCGACGGCGCGGTGCGCGCGATGGTGGGGGGCACGGATTACGTCTCCTCCATCTACAATCGCGCGACGCAGGCGGAGCGGCAGCCGGGTTCCGCGTTCAAGCTGTTCGTCTATCTCGCCGCGCTCGAGGCCGGGAAGACGCCCGAATCGACCGAGATCGACGAGCCGGTGACGATCGACGGCTGGTCCCCGCGCAACGATTCGCGGCGCAATTCGGGTCAGGTGACGCTGCGCACCGCCTTCGCCTATTCGCTCAACACGATCGCCGCCAAGCTGGGCCAGCAGGTCGGCTTCGCGACGGTGGCGGACATGGCGCGGCGCTTCGGCATCACCACCACGGTCAACACCCACCCCTCCATGGTGCTGGGCACGTCCGACGTGCGGCTGATCGACATGACGCGCGCCTTCGCCAGCGTCGCCAATCAGGGCGTCGCCGTCACGCCTTATGGCATCACCAAGGTGACGACCAACGGCCAGACCATCTATCAGCATGAGGTGGATCAGAGCCGCGTGCTGGTCGCCCCGCAGGTGGCGGCGCAGATGATCGACCTGTTGCAGACCACGGTGAACACCGGCACCGGCCGCGCGGCGCAGATCGGCCGCCCGGTGGCGGGCAAGACGGGCACGACCAGCTCGTCGAAGGACGGCTGGTTCCTCGGCTTCTCCTCCGGCCTCACCACCGGCGTGTGGATGGGGCGCGACGATGCGAAGCCGATCGCTGGCCTGCACGGCGGCACCGCGCCGGCGCGCGCGTTCCGCGACTTCATGATCCGCGCGGTCGCCAAGCGCCCGATCGAGCAGTTCGAGACGCAGGTGACCTTGCCCGAGGCGCAACTGGAGCCGGATGCGGAGAGCTATTACGGCGAGCCGGACAACGGCGTGTTCGTCGATCCGGACGGCAATCCGGTTTCCGGCCCCGGCGGCATCCCCGGAAATCCGGACCAGTTCGCGCCGCCGCGCGACCGCCAGCAACCTCCGCCGCAACAGCAGCCGCAGTCACAGCCGCAGGTGGATGAAGACGGCAATCCCCCGCCGCAGGAGCGGCTGGATCAGGACTGGATCGATCGCGTCACCGGCCGCGATGCGCCGCGCCGCGACCCGCGCCGCGCGCCGCCGCCCAACTATTCGTCCGATCCGCGCCCGAACCAGTGAAGCGCCGCCCCGTGCGCGCGCAGCCAGCGGCGCTCGGGCGTGGGATCGCGGCCGTAGAGCGTCGCGACGAGCGCATGGAAGGCCGGGCTGTGGTTCATATGCACCCGATGCGCCACCTCATGCGCCGCCGTGGCGCGCCGCACCGCGCGAGGGGCAAGCGCCAGCCGCCAATTGTAGCGGATCGCGCCCGATGAGGCGCAGCTTCCCCAGCGCCCGCGCGCATCGCCGACCGAGACGTTGACCACCTTCACGCCCGCCAGCGCGGCATAATGCGCGGTATCCTCGCTCAGCAGCCGCAACGCCTCGCGCTTCAGCCATGAGGTGACGCGGCGGCCGATCGTCTCGCGCGGGCCGCCCAGTATGAGACGATCCTCCACCCGTGTCACGCGGCGCGAGGCGGCTTCGTCCCAGACGACCGTCAGCGACGCATCGTCGAAGGGAAAGGCCGCGCCCGGCGCGAACGGCCGCGCCTCGGGCAAAGCGGCGCGCTGGCGGGCGAGCCATTCCCCCTGCGTCATCGCCCATGCCAGCGCCTTGTTCGCAGAGGCGCGCGCGGGGATCACCAGCCGCGCGCGTCCGCTCGCCGGATCGAGCGACAGCTTCGCCCGGCGCGCGCGGGGATGACGGACGATCTCGATATCGTCGGCGGTCACAATTCCCGATCGACCATATGGTGCTCCAGATCGCCGGCATCGTCCTCGCTGATCGTCCAGCCGCGCGTCGACTGACCGGCGGCATGCACCGCTTCCGGATCGCCGCTCACCAGATAATGCCATTCGGGCAAGGGCAGCCCGGCGGCGCGCAGGCGATAGGCGCAGGTGGAGGGCAGCCAGTCTATCTGGTGCACGTTGCGCGTGTTCAGCCGCACGCATTCGCTGACATAAGCGTGGCGGTGGCGATAATTGGAGCAGCGCCCGCTGCGTCGGTCGAGCAGGCGGCAGGCGACGTTGGTGGGGATCAGCTCGCCCGTCTCATCGTCCTCCAGCTTGTGGATGCAGCATTTGCCGCAGCCGTCGCACAAGGCTTCCCATTGCGCGCGGTCCAGCTTTTCGAGCGGCATATCCTCCCAGAAGCGCGTCATTTCGCCCAGCGCTCGATCTCGTCGGCGATCTTCCGGGGCGGGCCTTCCTGCGAGAGCAGCGCGATCGGCTTTCCGTCCGGCCCCATCAGATAAGCGGCGCGGCTGTGGTCCATCAGATAGCCGCCCGCATTGCCCTTGCCGCGCGCATAATAGACGCCGAATTCCCTGGCGACCGCGGCGATTTGCGCGTCCGTTCCGGTCAGCCCCATCATGCGCGGGTGGAAGGCGGCGGTGAATTGCTTGAGTACCGCCGGCGTATCGCGCGCTGGATCGATCGTGACGAACACCGGGACCACGCGCGCGGCGAGCGCGGGATCGTCCTTCTCCACAAGCTTCATCGCCGCGCCGATATTCTGCATGTCCAGCGGGCAGACGTCGGGGCAGAAGGTGTAGCCGAAGTAGAAGATGCTGTATTTACCGGAAAAATCCTTCTCGGTGACGGCGCGGCCATTCTGGTCGGTGAGCGTGAAGGGGCCGCCGATCCGCGCGCCCTCCAGCGGCGGATGCTGTTGCGCGGGGGCACCGGGGGAGCAGGCGGAAAGCGCGAGCGGGATGAGCAGGGCGAGGCGTAGATTCATGGCAAGGCCTGAAATGATCTGTTAGAGGCGATATCGCAACCTGTGTGGATGTCTGACCGCCGATGAAGCGTATCCTTGTCGCCGCCGCGATCCTTTTCGCGATCTCCAGCCCAGCGCTCGCGCAGCAGCAGTCGCAGAGCTACAAATTCCTTCAGGCGGTGAAGGACGGGAAGAGCGATGAGGTCATCAAGATCCTCGACCAGCCCGGCCAGCGCATCATCAACACGCGCGACGTGACGACCGGCGACGGAGCGCTCCATATCGTCATCCGGCGCGGCGACGACACCTATCTGCGCTACCTGCTGTCGCGCGGGGCGGACCCGAACCTGCGCAACGGCAAGGGCGACACGCCGCTGCTGATGGCGATCCAGCTCGGCCAGACCGGGCTGGTGGACACGTTGCTGCTGGTGAAGGCGAATCCGAACCTCGCCAATTCGGCCGGCGAGACGCCGCTGATCCGCGCGGTGCAGCGCCGGGACCTGGGGCTGGTGCGCACCTTGCTCAACGCCGGCGCGGACCCGGACGTCACGGACAATGTCGCCGGCATGTCCGCGCGCGACTATGCCCATGCGGATTCCCGCTCGCCTGCGATCGCCAAGCTGATCGACGAAAAGCCCAAGAGCGCCCCGCGCGCGGTGGCCGGGCCGAAGATATGATCGGGACGGCGGGGCGTCAGATCGCCCCCTGAACCGTTCAGGTTTTCCTTCGGGGAAAGGAGCGCGGCCCTTCGACAAGTCCCCGGACGAGCGGGGCTTAGCGCCGCTCGCTATGAACCGGCGTGTCCTGCGTGGTGTGGGCCATGGCGGGGTGGAGCGCGAACAGGCCGACCGCCCCGATCACGAAGCCTCCCGCGAACTGCCACAGGAAGGTGGATTTGAGGAAACGGATCATTCGCCTGTCGTCTCTTCTTTGAATACGCGTCGGCAAGCCAGATGGGGACCATCTGCCCGCCTCTCAACAAAACTTCTATCTGGGGCCGATGAACCTCCGCTGTGCCGGCCGTTCATCGACAGCCGTCACATAGGGGTTCATGCGTTGCATTGGTATTTCAGCGGAGGAAACGCTGTGTTTCGCCGCTGAAACCTCTGTCGCGAACGTGTCAGCGCAGCGCCGCGCACGCCTTCTGGATGCGGGTGCACGCCTCGCGCAGCACATCCTCGCCGGTGGCGTAGCTGATGCGCATCGCGGGCGACAGGCCGAACGCCACGCCCTGCACCGCCGCGACGCGCGCGTCCTCCAGCAGATAGGTGACGAAATCGCTGTCGTTCCCGATCACCTTGCCGCCCGGCGTCGTCTTGCCGATCACGCCCGACACGTCGGGATAGACGTAGAAGGCGCCTTCGGGGACGGGGCACATGATGCCCGGCGTGTCGTTCAGCATCTTCACCACCAGATCGCGGCGCGTCTTGAAGGCGGCGTTGCGCTCGATCAGGAAGCTCTGGTCGCCGTTCAGCGCCGCCGTCGCCGCCGCCTGCGCGATCGAGCAGGGGTTGGAGGTGGATTGCGACTGCAGCTTCGCCATCGCCTTGATGAGCCATTGCGCGCCCGCCGCGAAGCCGATGCGCCAGCCGGTCATCGCATAAGCCTTGGAGCAGCCGTTCACCGTCAGCGTGCGATCGTAGAGCGAGGGGCAAACCTGCGCGATCGTGGTGAACCGGAAATCGTCATAGACGATATGCTCATACATATCGTCCGCCATGATCCACACCTGCGGATGCCGCTCCAGCACTTCGCCCAGCGCCTTCAGTTCGGCCGCCGTATAGGCGGCGCCCGTGGGGTTGGAAGGCGAGTTGAGGATCAGCCACTTGGTCTTCGGCGTGATCGCCGCTTCCAGCATCTCCGGCGTCAATTTGTAGCCAAGCGCCGCGCCCGCCGCGACGATCACCGGCTTCGCGCCCGCGAACTGCACGATATCGGGATAGCTCACCCAATAAGGCGCGGGCACGATCACCTCGTCGCCCGGATCAAGCGTCGCGAGCAACGCGTTGAACAAGGTGTGCTTGCCGCCCACGTTCACGGTGATCTGCTGCGTCGTGTAATCGAGGCCGTTGTCGCGCCTGAACTTGGCGGCGATCGCCTGCTTCAGCTCCTCCGTGCCGTCGACGTTGGTATATTTCGTCTTGCCGTCGCGGATCGCCTGGATCGCGGCTTCCTTCACGAAATCCGGCGTGTCGAAATCCGGCTCGCCCGCGCCCAGGCCGATCACGTCCACGCCCGCGCGCTTCAGTTCCAGCACCTTGGTGGTGATGGCGAGCGTCGGCGAAGGGCTGATGCGATCGAGCGCGGCGGAAGGCTGCATGATGGAAGGGCCTTTTGAGGTTGCGAGCGGCGCTATAGCGACGGGGCGTGCGATTTCGCAACCGCAACAACGGCCGGAAGCAGGCCGCTCAGCGCATTTCCGACGAAAAAACCGTGAGCGAGGTCGTCGGGGCGCACTTCGCCCGCGACCGCGCGGCCTTGCGCGATCAATTCGTCGCGCAATATGCCCGATGCCTGACGCGGAGTGACGAGGCTGTCGCCCCGTTCAATGAAGATGCCGATGCTGCCACCCGCGATTGCGCCGTCGGGCGCGAGGAAGGCCAGTTCGTCCACCCCCATCATCCGCGCGCGGTTGCGTAGCGTGCCGTCGCTGGTGCGGTGGCGGAGGCGGATATCGTCCAGCGGAAAGGGTTGCGGGATCAGCGCAACGCGGAGCGGGCTGGCGGGGGGAGCGGGCAGCGGCCCGACCTCGATCGCGATCCCGCCCGATCGGGCCGCCAGCAGCCGCACCCTGGCGGGCGCGCGCAGGCGAAAGGTCGCGGCCTGCAATTCGTTGCGCGCGGCATGGCGATCGAAGGCGAAGCCCAGCGCCTCGGCGCTCGCCCGGATGCGCGCCAGATGCCGCTCGATCCGCAGCACGCCTTCCTCCGGATCGAAGGCCATTGTTTCGATCAGGTCGAAATCGCCCAAGGCACGTCCTTCCGCTCGTCAGTCTCCGCCATGCGCCGCGCGTCGCCTTGCGGCAAGGGCAGGGAGCGGGTTAGGGTTTTTGGATAAAGAAAGGATTTCCCCATGAGCGAACCCGCGTTGCGCGCGATGATCGTGCCGGTGACGGCGATCGAGCAGAATTGCACGATCGTCTGGTGCACGCGGACGATGAAGGCGGCGGTGATCGATCCGGGCGGCGACATTCCGCGCATCAAGGCCGCGATCGCGCAGGCCGGAGTGACGGTGGAGAAGGTGCTGCTCACTCACGGCCATATCGATCATGCGGGCGAGGCGAAGCCGCTGGCCGAGGAACTGGGCGTTTCGATCGAGGGCCCGCATGAGGACGACCGCTTCTGGCTCGCGCGGCTGGCCGACGACGGGCGCAACTGGGGCATCCGCGGCGTGCCTTTCGAGCCGGATCGCTGGCTTGTGGACGGCGACACGGTGACGGTGGGCGAGCTGACGCTCGACGTCTATCACACGCCCGGCCATACGGCTGGCCATGTGATCTTCCACCACGCGCCGTCACGCTTCGCGCAGGTGGGGGACGTGCTGTTCCAGGGATCGGTGGGCCGCACGGACCTGCCGCAGGGCGACCATCAGCAGCTCATCCATTCGATCGTGACGAAGCTGTGGCCGCTGGGCGACGACGTGACCTTCATTCCCGGCCACGGCAAGGCCAGCACCTTCGGGCATGAGCGCCGGTGGAACATGTTCGTCAGCGACGAGGCATTGTCGGCGGCCTGAAGGGGGAGCGGGTTCAGGACACGAAAAAGCCGCGGCCGTAATGCTACGGTCGCGGCTTTTTCGTTTCCGGGCCGGAAGGCTCAGCCTTCGTAATCGGCGCCGAGATTCTGGTTGCGCGGTGGGGCGGCGGCGGTGAGGCGCAGCGCCTCCGCCGAGGCCGCGAGGCTGCCGACCGCATCCGCTTCGTCGTCGTCATCGATCTGCACGCGCTGCAGGCTGCCGACGAGCGACTCGGCGAGGTCTTCCGGGCGGACCGTCTGCTCCGCGATCTCGCGCAGCGCGACCACCGGATTTTTATCGCGATCACGGTCGATCGTCAGCTCAGCGCCGCCAGAAACCTGCCGCGCGCGCTGCGCCGCGAGCAGAACCAGATCGAACCGGTTGGGGATCTTGTCGACGCAATCCTCGACCGTCACGCGCGCCATAGACGCTTTCCTTCGCTTGCTTGCCGCTGGGATGAAGGCGCGCGATCTAGGATGGGCGCGCCGCAAAGTCAAGAAAAGCGCGCTTGCGGTGCCGGCCGCGCCCGGCCATCATCGCGCGCGATGGAGAGCCATGTTGTTGACGGCAACCGCCTGACCTTGCTTACCGAAGGCCCGGCGCGGCTCGATGCGCTGGTCGCGCTGATCGAGGGCGCGCGGGAAAGCCTGCGCATCATCTATTATATCTATGCCGACGACGAATCGGGCCGGCGCGTCAATGCCGCCTTGCTCGACGCGGCGGCGCGCGGGGTGCGCGTGGCGCTGATCGTGGACGGATTCGGCAGCGACGCGGCGGCGCGGCAGCATTTCTTCGATCCCCTGGCCGCCGCCGGGATATCGGTCCACTGGTTCATGCCGCGCTTCGGGCGGCGCTATCTGCTGCGCAACCACCAGAAGCTTGCGCTGGCGGACGAGGCGCGGATCCTGATCGGCGGGTTCAACATCGCCAACGCCTATTTCGCGGCCGACGATGCGGAGGCCTGGCGCGATCTGGGATTGCTGGTGGAAGGGCCGGCGGCGGCGTGGATCGCGCGCTATTTCGATGCGCTGGACACATGGGTGGGCACGCCCCCGTGGCGCACGCGGCGGTTGAGCCGCGTGCTCGCGCGGTGGAGCGAGACGGAGGGCGCGGTGCGCTGGCTGATCGGCGGGCCGACGCGGCGGCTTTCCCCCTGGGCGCGCGCGATGCGGCACGACATGCGCACCGCGCGGCGGATCGACGTGATCGCCGGCTATTTCATCCCCAGCCCGCTCGTCCTGCGGCGGATGGACCGCGCCGGCCGGCGCGGGGACGAGGTGCGGATCGTCACCGCCGCGCGATCGGACAACAACGCCACCATCGCGGCCGCGCGCTTCACCTATCGCGGGCTGTTGAAACGGGGCGTGCGGATCTTCGAATATCAGCCGTCGAAGCTGCATACGAAGCTCTATGCGATCGACGATGCGGTGCATGTCGGCAGCGCCAATTTCGACATGCGCAGCCTGTTCATCAACATGGAGCTGATGCTGCGGATCGAGGATGCGGGCTTCGCGGCCTATGTGCGGCGCTATATCGACGGAGAGGTAGCGCGCTCCACGGAGATCACGCCGGAAGCCTGGCGCGCCGCGACCGGCTGGTGGCAGCGCGTGAAGCAGCTCGCGGCATATCTGGTCGTCGGCGTGCTGGACCCGGCGTTTTCGCGCGGGCTGAATTTCGGGATCGACGAATGAGGGAAGTGGGCGACGCGGCGAAATCGCGTCATCCCCCCGCCGGACGAGGGGTCAGTCCCCGTCTTTCCAGGCCCAGTAAAGCTGCGCCGGCGGTACGTTCCACCATTCCATGCCGTGATCGATCCGCGTGAAGTGCGGCGCGATGAAATCATGCACCTTGGGGCTGAACTGATAGACCAGGAACGCGCCCCCGATCCGAATCACCCGCTGCGTCGCGGCCGCGATCGCCGGGCCGATGCCGGTGGGCAATGTGGAGAAGGGCAGGCCGGAAAGCACGTAATCCGCCTTTTCGTGCCCGTGCGCGGCGACGATCGCCTCCACGTCCGCCGCCGAGCCGTGCACCGGCACGAAGCGCGAATCGGCGATCGTGTGGCGCAGGTAGCTGATGAAATCCGGGTTGGTGTCGATCGCGATCAGCGTCGCGTCCGACGCCATCTTCTCCAGGATCGGGCGGCAGAAGGTGCCCACGCCCGGCCCATATTCGACGAACAGCTTGCACCGCTGCCAGTCGACCGGCCCCAGCATCTTCTCGATCAGCTTGTCCGAGGAGGGGATGATCGATCCCACCATCACCGGATGCTTCAGGAAACCCCGGAAGAACATCTGCCACGGACCGGGAATGCCGGCGGGGCGGGATCGCGCGCGGCGGACGGCACTGGTCGAACTGGGCATTGAAACTCTGTCACTCCCGGACATGGAAATGGGCGTCAATTCGCCCCGTCGCACATCTTCCGAACGCTCGGCAAGCGCTAACGATTCTCCGGACGGGGTTGCGTCCGCGCCGCAAGCGCCTAAGCGAGAGGGATGCACGACGGAACGAGCGTGGACCGGGCGGGGCAGGTGGCGGTGATCTTCACCTCCATGCGCACCCCCGCCGATGGGGAGGGTTATGCGGCCGCGGCGGCTGCAATGGAGGCGCTTGCCGCCCGGCAGCCGGGCTATCGCGGCGTGGACAGCGCGCGCGGGGCGGACGGCTTCGGCATCACCGTATCCTATTGGGCGAGCGAGGCGGATGCGCTGGCGTGGCGCGACCACCCCGATCACGCCGCGATCCGCGCGCGCGGCCGGGCGGAATGGTATCGGGACTATCAGGTGATCGTGACGCGCGTCGAGCGCGCCTATGAATGGGAGCGGCAGGCATGAAGCGCGGGTTCGATCGGCGTTTCACCCTGTTGTTCGTCGTCAACCTGACGATCGCCGCCGGCAACACCGCGCTGCAATCCGTGCTGCCCGCGCTCGGCCGCTCGCTTGGGGTGATGGACAGCGCGGTGGCGGCGGCCTTTTCCGTTTCGGCGCTGCTGTGGGTGATCGCGGCGCCCTTCTGGGCCAATCGCTCCGACCGGCAGGGGCGGCGCGCGATGGTGCTGCTCGGCGTGGGCGGCTTCACCGTCAGCCTGGGCACGTGCGGCGTGTTCCTGGCGGCCGGGATCAACGGCTGGATCAGCGGGACGATGTCGTTCCTGCTCTTCATCCTCGGCCGGCTGATCTACGGCACGTTCGGATCGGCCGCCCCGCCCGCCGTGCAGGCGATGGTGGCCGGCGACACCACGCGGGAGGAACGGACGCGCGCGCTCACCCTGCTCGCCTCCGCCTTCGGGCTGGGAACGATCATGGGGCCGGCGATCGCGCCCTATCTGATCCTCGGCCGCGCCGGCGGGATCGAGATCGGGCTGGCCGGCCCTGCCTTCATCTTCGCCGCCTTCGGGCTGGGCATGTTCATCACCGTCCGCCGCGCCCTGCCCGACGACCGGGGGATGGAGGGCGACGTGCATGGCGCGGCCAGCGCCTATCCCTCGATCGGCGGGCAATCGACCGGCGCGAACGTCCGCGCCGCGACCGAGCCGCGCGACGTGGAGGTGAAGTTCCGCGACGCGCGCATCCGGGGCTGGATCATAGCCGGGCTGGTGGCGGGCCATGCGCAGGCGATGACGGGGCAGGCGATCGGCTTCCTCGTGATCGACCGGCTGCACGTCGCCCCGGCCGCCGCGCTGGAGCCGACCGGCATCGTGCTGATGATGGGCGCGGGCGCGTCGCTGCTCGCGCAATGGGGGATCATCCCGCTACTGAACCTCACGCCCCGGATGCTCGTGCTTTCCGGGCTGGTGCTGGCGGCGGCGGGCATGGCGCTGACGGGGCTTGCAGGCTCGCTCTACGGCATCGCGACCGCTTATGCGCTGGCGAGCCTCGGCTTCGGCTTCATCCGCCCGGGCTATACGGCGGGATCGAGCCTTGCGGTCGGCCCGGAATCGCAGGGATCGGTGGCGGGGAAGATCACCAGCGTCAACGGCGCGAGCTTCATCCTCGGCCCCTCGATCGGCGTGGGGCTGTATGAGCTGAGCCACTCGCTGCCCTATCTGCTCGCGGGCGGCGCCTGCATCGCGCTGCTCCTCTATTGCATGGCGGCATTGCGCGACCAGCCGGCGGAGACGGCGGAAGACGGGCTGGCGGGTTAATCCACCCAGTCCAGCCCGAGGTTGCGATAGATGCCGCGGTCCTCGTCCCAGCCCGGCTTCACCTTCACATGCAGGTAGAGGTGGACCGGCCGGTCGAGCAGCACGGCCAGCTCCGCGCGCGCCCTGGCGCCGATCTCGCGGATGCGGCTGCCGTTCCTGCCGAGCACGATCGCGCGCTGGCTGGGGCGCTCCACGAGGATCTGCTGGTGGATTTCCGCCGAGCCGTCCTCGCGGTCGGTGAACTTCTCCGTCTCGACCACGCTGGCATAGGGCAGCTCGGCATGGAGCTGGAGGTAGAGCTGCTCGCGCGTCACCTCCGCCGCCATCGCGCGCTCGGTCGCGTCGGAAACCTGATCCTCCGGATAATGCCACGGACCCTTGGGCATAGTGCGGGCGAGCGCGCGCTTCAGCTCCGGCACGCCGTCCCCGGTGGTGGCGCTGATGAAGAAGGTTTCCGCGAAGGGCGCGATCGCGTTGAGCTTCTCCGCATGGGCGAGCAGGCGCGGCTTGTCCGCCAGATCGACCTTGTTGAGGATCAGGAACCTCGGCTCGCGCGCGGCGGCCAGCCGCTCGGCGATCTCCACCACCTTGGGCGCGAGCCCGCCCTTGGCGTCCACCACGAAGGCGAGCACGTCCGCGCCCTCGGTGCCGCCCCATGCGGCGGCGACCATCGCGCGATCGAGCCGGCGCCTGGGATCGAAGATGCCGGGCGTATCGACCAGCAGAAGCTGCGCCTCGCCCTCGATCGCCACGCCCATCAGCCGGGTGCGCGTCGTCTGCGCCTTGGGGCTGACGATCGCCACCTTCTGCCCGACGAGCGCGTTGACCAGCGTGGACTTCCCCGCATTCGGCGCGCCGACGATCGCGATCAGGCCGCAGCTTTGGGTCATGGTTCCACCCCCGTTTGTCCCGCGCCTGTCGAAGGGCTGTCTTTCATCCTTGCCAACGTCACGATCGAATCCCAATCTTTCCGGATGAGCGCGCTTCCCGGCGCGGTTCCATCACCCCAATTTCCCCAGCAGCGCGCGCGCGGCCGCCGTTTCGGCTTCCTGCTTGCTTCCGCCTTCGGCCACCGCCTCGGCCAGCTTCGGGATCATTGCCTTCACCGTGAAGCGCGGGGCGTGGCCGGGGCCGGAGCGCTCGATTATCTCATAGACGGGCGGCTTGCGCTGGTGCGCCGCCGCCCATTCCTGAAGCGCGGATTTGGGGTGCTGGGGCGCCGCGAGGTCGGCGGTGATGCGCGGCCCCCACAAGCGGCGGATCGCGGCGCGCGCCGCCTCAAGTCCCGCGTCGCGATAGAGTGCGCCGAGCAAAGCCTCCATCACGTCGCCCAGCACATTGTCGCTGTCGCTCGCGCCATCATCGCGCGCCTGCTTGCCGAGGCGGAGCCGCGCGGGCACGCCAAGCTCACGCGCCACCTCCGCGCAGACCGCCCCCGTCACCAGCGCGTTGAAGCGTTTCGAGAGCGCGCCCTCCGGCTCGCCCAGGAATCGCTCGTAGAGCCATTCCGCCATCGCCAGCCCCAATACGCGATCGCCGAGGAACTCCAGCCGCTCGTAATTGACGTCGGACCGGCTGCCGTGGGTCAGCGCGCGCTCATAGTCGGCGAGCGCTGCAGGGCGGTGGCCGAGCGCATCCTCCACCCAATGCGCGAGATCGTCGGAAGCGCTCAGAATCCGCCTCCGATCCGGCTCCAGCGCGCGGCGGTGAACCACGTCCACGGCAGGAACCAGTTGGCGGAGCCGTCGGTGGACCAGAACAGGATCACCGCCTTGCCCTCGATATTCTCCATCGGGACATAGCCGAAGCCGCCGGACGCCTGGCTGAAGCGGCTGTCTTCCGAATTGTCGCGATTGTCGCCCATCAGGAAGACGTGGCCGGCGGGCACGGTGAACAATTCGGTATCGTCCGCGATCGTCTGCCCCATGTCCAACACCTCATAGGATCGGCCGCCGGGCAGCGTCTCGCGGAAGCGGGGATAGCGGCAGACGGGCTTGCCGTCCGCCACGTCCTGGAATTGCGCGGCGCATTTCTCCGGCCCGTAATTGGGGGAGAGCGGCAGGACGAAATCGGCGATCCGCTGCTTCGGCACCGCGCGGCCGTTCAGGATCAGCACGCCGCCTTTCATCTGTATGGTGTCGCCCGGCAGGCCGATCACGCGCTTGATGACGTCATGGTCGTTCGCGGGCGGGCCGCGGAACACCACCGTGTCGCCGCGCGCCGGATCGCGGCCGAACAGCCGCCCCGGAATCGGCGGGAAGCCGAAGGGAAGGGACCAGCGCGAATAGCCGTAGTTCCATTTGGAGACGAACAGATAGTCGCCGATCAGCAGCCGGGGCAGCATCGATTCGGACGGGATCGAGAAAGGCGCGAACAGGAAGCTGCGGAACAGCCACACCACGATCGCCAGCTTCACGAGGAAGCGCAATGTGTCGCCCGTCTCCGATCTCTTGCGGGTGGGCGCGGCGCTGCTCGGCTTGCCGATCGGCTGCGGGATATCGTCGGGCGGGGTGTCCTGTTCGGCCATAAGCGCGGGCGTCGCCCAAGCCCGCCCGCGCGTCAAGCCGCTGGCGCAAGGAACATGGCGGGAGTAACGGCGTTCGACCCCTTTCTTGCAGGATGACGGACATGGCGGACTGGTCGACGATCGAGGCGTTGCCGCAGAAGAAGCTGACGCAATTGTTCGCGGAGGATTCGGGCCGGCTCGCGCGCCTGTCGCTCGATGTGGCGGGCATCCACTTCGATTTCTCCAAGACGCATCTGACGGCGGAGATGGTCACGGCGTTCGAGGCGGTGGCGAAGGCGAGCGACCTTGCCGGCAAGCGCGAGGCGATGTTCGGCGGCGCGCACGTCAACGTGACGGAGGATCGCCCGGTCGAGCACACCGCCGAGCGCGGCGAGGGCAATGCCGGAAGCGTGGACCGCGCGCGGGGCTATCATGCGCGGATGCGGGCGCTGATCGACGCGATCGAGGCGGACGCCTTCGGCCCGGTGCGCTATATCCTGCATGTCGGGATCGGCGGGTCCGCACTCGGGCCGCACCTGCTGGTCGATGCGCTCGGGCGCGATTCGGACCGCTATGAAGTGGCGATCGTCTCGAACGTCGACGGCATGGCGCTGGAGGACGTGTTCAACCGCTTCGATCCGGCGACCACCTTGCTGGTCGTCGCCTCCAAGACCTTCACCACCACCGAGACGATGATGAACGCCGAAAGCGTGATCGGTTGGATGACCGAGCACGGCGTGGAAGACCCATACGGCCGCGTCATCGCGCTGACCGCCAGCCCGGACAAGGCGATCGAATGGGGCGTGGACGAGACGCGCGTGCTGCCGTTCAGCGAGGGCGTCGGCGGGCGCTATTCGCTGTGGTCGTCGATCGGCTTCCCGGCGGCGATCAAGCTGGGGTGGGACCAGTTCGAGGAATTGCTGGAGGGCGCCGCCGAGATGGACCGCCACTTCCGCCTCTCCGCATTGCACGAGAACGCCCCCGCCCTCGCCGCCTTCGCCGACCTTTACTACACGCAGGTC
>JASGGR010000261.1:0-2934 GCA_047602705.1 Sphingomonas bacterium
CGCCGGCATGCCGCCGCCGCCACCACCACGGCCGCCACCGCCGCCGCCACGGAAACCGCCGCCACCGCCGCGATCACCGAAACCGCCGCCGCCGCCGAAGCCGCCACGGTCGCCGAAGCCACCGCCGCTGAAGCCTCCACCGAAATCGCCGCCGAAATCATCGCCACCGAAATTGTCGCGCTTGTCACGGCCGCGTCCGCCACGCTGTCCGCGGCTACCTCTGTCGAAACCCATAAACCCCGTTCGTCTTCCCGTCCGCCCGACTCGCCGTCAAGAAGCGCATGCTGGACGGCGAACAGCATCCACGCTCCTCTGGCGCCAAACCTTTTGCGCCACGGATGCCTTCATAGCCCAGCTTTGTGAACTCGGCGAATGGAATCGTAAGGGGATGCGCGTTTTGCATGCCGATACCTGCAATAGTGTCGCACCATAAACACAGCCTGCCGCACGGCGCGGGGATTCGCAGTGCGACTCGCGAGGGCATTGAGCCTGCCCCGCCGGAACGCTACTGCGGGCGCATGACCGTATATTTCCACGAGGAAGACCTTCCCGGCGACGTGTTCGCGCCCGGCGCCGCAATCGCGGTCGATACCGAGACGATGGGGCTGAACACCCCGCGCGACCGATTGTGCGTCGTCCAGCTTTCCGACGGGCTGGGGGACGAGCATCTGGTGCGCTTCTCGCCCAATTCCGATTATGCCGCGCCGAATCTGCGCGCGGTGCTGGCCGATCCGGCGCGGCTGAAGCTCTATCATTTCGCGCGTTTCGATCTGGCGGCGATCCGGCATTATCTGGGCGTGGTGGCGGCGCCCGTCTATTGCACCAAGATCGCGTCCCGGCTGGTGCGCACCTATACCGACCGCCATGGGCTGAAGGAGCTGGTGCGAGAGTTCCTGGGGCAGGACATCTCGAAGCAGCAGCAATCGTCCGACTGGGGCGGGCCGGTGCTTTCCGACGCGCAGAAGGATTATGCCGCTTCCGACGTGCGCTTCCTCCACCAGCTCAAGGCCGAGTTCGATCGCCGGCTGCAGCGCGAGGGCCGCACCGCGCTGGCGCAGGCGTGCTTCGATTTCCTGCCGCACCGCGCGGCGCTGGATCTCGCCGGCTGGCCAGAGATCGATATCTTCGCCCATGCCTGACGCGGCGGCCGCCCCCGCGCTGGACCGGCGCCAGCTCCGGGCGTTGCCGGGCAGCGCGCACGACCGGCTGGTCAGGACGGTGAACTGGGTGCTGCCGGTGCTGATCGGCGTGCTGAGCGCCTTTCTGGTGATGGCGCCGCTCACCACCGGGGGCGACGTGTCGTTCGTGCTCGACAAGAACAAGGTGGAGGTGGCGAAGGAGCGGCTGAAGATCCAGGCGGCGCGCTATCGCGGCGCGGACAGCAAGGGTCAGCCGTTCGAGCTGACCGCAGGCTCCGCGATCCAGAAAAGCTCCGCCGAGCCGATCGTGCGGCTCCAGAAGCTCGCCGCCGATATCCAGTTGGGCGACGGCCCGGCCTCGCTGGTCGCGGACCAGGGGCGCTACAACATGGATACCGAGCAGGTGACGGTGGACGGCCCCATCTCCTTCCGCGCACCCGACGGCTACACGCTCGACACGCGCGACGCGACCGTCGATCTCAAGACGCGGCAGATGCGCTCGGGCGGCGCGGTGGCGGGCACCGTGCGGCAAGGGACGTTCAGCGCGGACCGGATGGATGCCGATCTCGACAGCCATACCGTCACCCTCACCGGCAACGCGCGCTTGCACATCACGCCCGGACGCACGAAATAACGCGGCCATGAAGCGTCTTGCCCTTCCCCTTCTCCTCATCGCCGCCACGGCGGCGTCCGCGCAGACGCGCCACGATTCGAACGCGCCGATCGATTTCGGCGCGAACCAGATCCAGTTGCAGGACAAGGCGAATCGCGCATTGCTGACCGGCAATGTGGTGGTGAAGCAGGGGGAGATGACGCTGAACGCGCAGCGCATGACGGTCGCCTATACCGGCCAGGTGGTGGACGGGAATCCGCAGGTCTCGCGCCTCGACGCGGCGGGCGGCGTGGTGGTGCGGCGGCCGAACCAGATCGCGAAGAGCCAGTTCGCCGTCTACGACCTCAACAAGAGGATCGTCACGATGGTCGGCAACGTATCTTTGCAGCAGGGCGGCAAGAACACGGTGAACGGCGGGCGGCTGACGCTGAACCTCGACACCAATCGCGCGGTGATCGACGGCTCCACCACCGCGCCCGCGACGGGCACGGTGCCCGGCGGCACGGTGACGACCTCCCCGACGGGCCGGGTGACGGGCACCTTCTCCGTGCCGAAGCGCAACAACAACGGCGCAACCGAAGGCAGGAACTGACCCGGGGCTTTCCACCGGGCGCAGGGTGGGGCAAAAGGGCCATGCAGGAATCCTGCCAGTTGTTGAACACCGCGAGGTCGGCGCACCCATGAATGACGTGACCAGCCTGGATATGATCGAGCCGATCGCCGAAGCCCCCCTGTCGAACGGGCTTCAGGTGGTGTCGATCGCCAAAAGCTACGACAAGCGCGTCGTGCTGAGCGACGTGTCCGTCTCCGTCGGGCGCGGCGAGGTGATTGGGCTGCTCGGCCCGAACGGCGCGGGCAAGACGACCTGTTTCTATTCGGTGATGGGGCTGGTGAAGCCGGATGCGGGCCGCATCATGCTGGACGGGCAGGATATCACCGGCCTGCCGATGTATCGCCGCGCGATCCTCGGCCTCGGCTACCTGCCGCAGGAGACCTCGATCTTCCGCGGGCTTACGATCGAGAAGAACATCCTGGCGGTGCTGGAGCTGAACATCAGCGATCCGGCACAGCGCCAGCAGCGGCTGGAGCAGTTGCTGGAGGAATTCGGCCTCACCCGCCTGCGCGCCGCGCCGGCCATGGCGCTGTCGGGCGGCGAGCGGCGGCGCGCGGAGATCGCGCGCG
>JASGGR010000262.1:0-2931 GCA_047602705.1 Sphingomonas bacterium
CCCTGCCTTCTTCTGGTATGACGAGCGCGATCCGCAGGCACTGACCAAAATCGCCCGCCCGCTCGACGCGCAGGCGTTCGTCAGCTTCACCCATATGCAGAACGGCCCCGCGCGCGCCGCCGAACTGGCCGCGCTGGACATTCCGGCGCTGCAAGCCGTGGCGGACCGCTCGGGCACGCCGGAGCAATGGCGCGCCGCCGCCAGCGGCATCGGCGTCGCCAGCGCCACGGTGATGCTGAGCGTGCCGGAAAGCTGGGGTATCTCCGATCCGATCGTGCTCGCCGCCGTGGACATGGGCGAGACGGTGCCGATCCCCGAACAGGTCGAATTGCTGTCCGCCAAGCTCGCCCGGCTGGTCGCGCTGCGGACGAAGCGCGTGGCCGATAAGCATGTCGCCCTGTTCTTCTGGAACTATCCGGTCGGCGAGAAGAACCTCGCCGCCTCCAACCTCAACCTGCCGCAGAGCCTCGCGCGGCTGACGCACGACATGGCAGCGACCGGCTATGACGTGCGGCCCGCCGACGAAAAGACGATGATCGCGGCGGGGCAGGCAATGCTCGCCGGCCTCTATCGCCCGGAAACGCTGGACGATCTCGCCGCGCGCGGGCTGACCGCCAGCCTGCCGCTCGCCGAATACAAATCATGGCTGGCCACCCTGCCGTCCGCGATCCAGCAGCAGATCACGAAGCGCTGGGGCGCGCCGGAGCGCATCTCCACCCTGCGCGGCGACACGATCCTGATCCCGCGCCTCGCGCTCGGCAAGCTCGTCATCCTCCCCCAGCCGCCGCGCGACGGGGGCAGCGAGGCAGCCTATCACGACGTGACCACGCCGCCCGACCACCGCTATCTCGCCACCTATCTCTGGGCGCGGACGCGCGGGCAGGCGGATGCGATCGTCCATTTCGGCACCCACGGCTCGCAGGAATGGACGCCGGGCAAGGATCGCGGGCTGTGGGCCAACGATTACCCCTTCCTGCTGCTCGGCGACGTGCCGGTCCTCTACCCCTATATCCAGGACAATGTGGCGGAAGCGATCCAGGCGCGGCGGCGGGGGCGCGCGGTCACGGTCAGCCACCAGACGCCAGCCTTCGCGCCGTCGGGCCTGTATGACGAATTGCGCGATATCCATGCGCTGATCCACCAATATGCCCAGCTCGACGAAGGCCCTACCCGCGATCGCGTCGTGGAGCGGATCAGGACGCAGGCGCATGCGGCGCATGTCGACGCGGACATGGGCTGGGACGAAGCCGCGATCGCGCGCGACACCGAGGGCTATGTCTCGGCGTTGCAGGATCATCTGTTCGACATCGCCCGCGCCTCGGTGCCGATGGGGCTGCATGTGTTCGGCGCGCCCGCATCGGACGACCGCCGCCTGACGACGGTGATGCAGCAGCTCGGTCCCGACTATCTGAAGGCGCTGAAGCTCGATCCGGCTTCCGCCTTCGCGGGCGATTACACGAAGATCGAGGAAAGCCTGCCGTATCGCACGCTGCACCTCTACCTGCGCGAGGGCGGCGACATCGCCTCGATCGCCGATCCCGCCTTGCGCGCGCAGATCGAGCGCGCGGCCGGCTATGACCGCAACCTCGCCGAGCCGGGCGAGACGGAGGCGCTGCTCGCCGGCCTTGCCGGGCGTTTCGTCCGCCCCGGCCCCGGCGGCGATCCCGTCCGCAACCCGGAGGTGCCGAGCGGCCGCAACCTCTTCGCCTTCGAGGCGGACAAGGTGCCCTCCCCCGCCGCCTATGAGGAAGGCGGCAAGGCGATGGACCGGCTGATCGCCGCCTATCGCGCAAAGCATGGCGGCGCCGCGCCGAAGCGGATCGCGGTGACGATGTTCTCGGGCGAGACGGTGCGCACGCTCGGCATCGGCGAGGGGCAGATCCTCCACGCGCTCGGCCTGCGCCCGGTGTGGGGGCGCGGCGGGCGCGTCGAGCGGCTGGAGATCGTGCCGCTCGCAGAGCTTGGCCGCCCGCGCATCGACGTGGTGATGCAGCCGACCAGCGTCTATCGCGACCAGTTCGACGGCTTCATGCGCCTGCTCGCGGACGGCATCGACCGGATCGCGGCGCTCGACGAATCCTCCGGCCCCGCCGCTTACGCCCGCGCGCTGGAGAAGGAGCTGATCGCGCGCGGCATCGCGGCGGATCGCGCGCGTGCGCTTTCCCGGCTGCGCATCTTCACCAACGCGCCGGGCGATTACGGCACCGGCCTGCCCAAGCGCATCGCCAGGGGCGGCAATCGCGGGGCCGACGACTGGAAGACGGAGGAAGACCTCGCGGCGCCGTTCCTCGATCGGATGCGCTATGCCTATGGCGCGCGCGAATGGGGCCTGTCGCTCGACGGCGTGAACCTGTTCGCGGAGCAACTCAAGGGCGTGGACGCGGCGGTGATGGGCCGCTCGTCGAACCTGCACGGGCTGGTTTCCACGGACCATCCGTTCGAGCATCTCGGCGGCCTCTCGCTCGCGATCCGCTCCGTCACCGGCAAGTCGCCGGACCTGTTCGTCACCGACATGCGGGGGCAGGACACGCGCGTCACCACGGCGGGCGCGTTCCTCTCCACCGAGATGCGGACGCGCTACCTCAACCCGCACTGGATCGGCGCGATGAAGGAGGAAGGCTATGCCGGGGCCAATGCGATCCTGGGCATCGTCAACAACCTCTGGGGTTGGCAAGTCACCGATCCCGCGAGCGTCCGCGCCGACCAGTGGCAGGCGATGCACGACGTCTATGTGCGCGATTCCCGCCACCTCGATCTCAACCGCTTCTTCGAGAAGGTCCACCCCACCGCCCAGTTGCAGATCGTAAACCGGATGATCGAGGCGATCCGCCGCGATTACTGGCACGCCGACGACGCCACCCGCCGCTCGCTGGAGGAGCGCCGCGCGACGTTGCAGGCCATGACCGCCGCCGCGGAGCACGCCTCGGCCCG
>JASGGR010000263.1:0-2924 GCA_047602705.1 Sphingomonas bacterium
GCGGGGGGAGCCGCGTCACTTGCAGCGCAAGGACGAATTGTTCTTCTCGATCGATTTGCCGGCCAGCGCGCCGGCCGCCCCGCCCAGCAGGGTGCCGACGATGCGGCTGCGTCCGCCGTCGATGACGTTGCCGAGGATTCCGCCCAGCGCGCCGCCGACGACAAGCCCGGTCGTGCCGTCGCTGCGCTTGCAATAATAGCGCCCGTCATTGCCGGTGTAGACGCGCTCGTTCGCGCTCATCGGCCGCTCCTGATATTGGGAGCCGGAGCGATAATCGCGCGACGGGTCGTAGCCATGCTCGTCCTGCCAGCCGCCGCCGTCGTCGTAGCGCGCGGGCGGCGGCGGGGGGTAATTGCCCTGATTGCGGCGGGAGATCTGCGTGTAGCGATCATATTCCTGCCGGAACACGTCCAGCTCGCGGCCGAAACGGTCCTGCGCCGCGCGGAACCGCGCTTCGTCGGCGGAGGTCTGCGCCAGCGCGGGCATCGCGCCGCTCATGCCGGCCGCGACGAGCGCGACGGCGATAACCCGGTTCATCATCTTCCAAAACCTCTCTGCCCGGAAAAGGGCCAGACGGTGAAACACCCGTCGACCCTATCGCGCCGCAATGATGAGCGACAGATGAAAAAGCAGGTGCGCGGGCGGCTCAGAAACGCTCACAGACCATTGCCTCACTCTCCGCCCAAAGCGCCTTCGCACGTTCGGGATCGAGGGCATAGCTGCGGACGCCATGGCGGGTGGCGGGATCGTCGTTCACCTGCGCGACGTGGCAATCCTCGCAATAGCGCCCGCCGATCTCCTCGTCCCCCGAAACCGCCGCCGCCCAGACGCTGGTCGCAGACCCTTGCGGGATCGACTTGTAGGTGATCGCGCGGCCGGTCGCGGCGCGGAACCTCTTCTGCAATGCCTCGGTTGTCTCCGGCGTCATATGGCGGCCAAGCTCGGTCTGGATCACGCCGGGCATCAGCGCGCAGGCGCGCACGCCCCGGTCGCGATGGCGACGATCGAATTCCACCGCGAACAGCACATTGGCGGTCTTGGAACGGCCATAGGCAAGCCATGGATCATAGGCAGTCCGCTCGAAACCCGGATCTTCCAGATCCACGTCCGACAGGCGATGCCCGGAAGAGGAGAGGTTCACCAGCCGTCCGCCGTCGCGGATCAGCCCCGCGATGCGGTTGACGAACAGGAAGTGGCCGAGGTGGTTGGTGCCGAACTGCGTCTCGAATCCGTCCGCCGTATGCCCCAGCGGCGTCGCCATCACGCCCGCATTGGCGATCACGATATCGAACGGTCGCCCGTCCGCCGTCAGCCGGTCCGCCGCCGCGCGCACGCTGGCGAGGGAGGCGAGGTCTAGCTCGATCAGCGCGAAGCTGCCGCCGCTCTCTTTCGCCGCTGCGCGGACGCTCCCGGTCGCGCGCTCGGCCTTGGCCAGATCGCGCGCCGCACCGACCACATCGGCCCCGCGCGCCACGAGCGACCGCGCCGTCTCCACGCCAAGCCCGGCGGACACGCCGGTGATGAGGATGCGCTTGCCGTGCAGGTCCACGCCCGCCAGCACCTCGTCCGTGGTTGATTCCGCTCCGAATTGCGCTGCCATCATGCCTCTCCTGTCCTTGTTTCAGGCGAATATGGCGCATCGGCGGCGTTTCGCCAGTTGGTTTACGCCTCCAGCGAGACGAAGCTGTCCATCACCTTCTTCACGCCGGCTTTCTCGAAATCGATCTCCAGCTTGTTGCCCTCGATCGACTGGATCTCGCCATAGCCGAACTTCTGGTGGAACACCCGCATCCCGATCTTCAGGTCGGCGCGCCCCTTGTTGCCGAGGCTGATCGAGGGGCTGCGGCTTTCCACCACGCGGGTCGGCTCGCGGGTGAAGGTGCGGCTGGTCCATTCGCCGCCGGGCTTGCTGCCCAGCGTTCCCGCCGCGCGCTGCCAGCCGGGGCCGCGTCCCGTGCCGCGCCCCACGTCCGCGAAGGGATCGGCGCGCTCGGACCAATTGGCCCGCCACAGGCTGGCGCCGCCGGACATTGTGGTCTCCGCCTCGACATGGTCGGTCGGCAATTCGCCCACGAAGCGCGAGGGGATGGAGGAGGTCCATTGCCCGTAGATGCGCCGGTTCGCGGCATGGAGGATCACCGCCCGCCGCCGCGCCCGCGTGATCGCGACATAGGCGAGGCGGCGTTCCTCCTCCAGGCTGCGCGTGCCGCCTTCGTCCAGCGCGCGCTGCGAGGGGAAGATGCCTTCCTCCCATCCGGCGAGGAACACGGTGTCGAACTCCAGCCCCTTGGCGGCGTGGATCGTCATGATCGTCACCTTGGCATCCTCGCGCGCGCCTTCATTGTCCATGACGAGGCTGACATGTTCCAGGAACGCGCCGAGGCTTTCATATTCCTCCATCGCGCGGACGAGTTCGCTGAGATTCTCCAGCCGCCCGGCCGCTTCGGCGGACTTCTCCGTCTGCCACATCGCGGTATAGCCGCTTTCGTCGAGGATCTGCCGGGCGAGATCGGGGTGCGGCAGGTCGCGCGCCATATCCCGCCAGCGCGCGATGTCGCCGACGAAATTGCCCAGCGCGCGCCGCGCCTGCGGAGTCAGTTCGTCGGTATCGAGGATGCGCGCGGCGGCAATGCTCAGCGGCAGTCCCTCGGCACGGGCAAGCTGGTGCAGCCGCGCGACCGCCTTGTCGCCCAGCCCGCGCTTCGGCACGTTGACGATCCGCTCGAAGGCGAGATCGTCCGCCGGCTGGTTGACGATGCGCAGATAGGCGAGCGCGTCGCGGATTTCCGCGCGCTCGTAGAAGCGGAAGCCGCCGACGATGCGATAGGGCAGGCCGATCGCGATGAAGCGGTCCTCGAACTCGCGCGTCTGGTGCTGCGCGCGGACGAGGATGGCGATGTCGTCGAGGCTCGCGCCCTCGCGCT
>JASGGR010000264.1:0-2896 GCA_047602705.1 Sphingomonas bacterium
ACCTCGGCGGTGAGGCTCACCTGCGCGTCGGCCACATTGGCCTCCGCCGCGCCGAGCGAGGCGCGCGCCGCCTCGATCTTGCGCCGCTGGCCGCCGAACAGGTCGATCTCCCAGCTCGCGTCGAAGCCGACATTGTAGAAATCAAGCCCGGTCGATCCGCCGCTGTCGCCGCCCTGCCCCAGGTCGATGCCGGGAAGCTGCGCGTGGAGATAGCTCGCATTGCCGCTGCCGGTGGGAAGCGCATTGCCCCGCTCCAGCCGCAGCGCGCCGCGCGCCTGCTTCAGCCGCGCCTCCGCCACCTGCACATTGGGGTTGGCGGCGAGCGCGCGGCGTTCCAGCTCGTCGAGCGTCTCGTCGCCCAGCGCGGTCCACCATTGCGCCACCGCCGGCGCATCGGCCCTGTTCGCGCCGCCGCGCACGAAGGCCTCGCCGGGCTTCACCGCGCCGGCGGAGGACGGCCCGGCATAATTCGGCCCGACCGTGCAGGCGGCCAGCGCCGCCAGCGGCAGGAGGAGAAGGGAACGCATCTTCACGGCAAACCTCAATGCATCGCGAGCGGCTGCCCCTTGGGCAGCGGCCGCAGGAACAGGACGAGCGGGATCACCAGCAGGATGCCGACCCCGAGCATCCAGAAGATATCGTTGAACGTCATCACCAGCCCGTCGCGCTGGATCGTCCCCGCCAGCGTCCGCAGCGCCGCATCGGGGCTGCCGAGCGCATGGCCGAGGCCGGCGAGATAATCCTGCACGTCAACGGAATTGGCGGTCATGGATTCCTCCATCCGGCGGCTGTGCAGCCACAGCCGCTGGTCCTGGATCGTCGCGATCCCGGCCAGCGCGAAGGAACCGCCGAGGTTGCGCACCGCGTTGAACAGCCCCGCCGCGTCCCCCGCGTCGCTGGCGGGCACGGAGGCGATCGCCGACTGGTTCAGGAACAGGAAGCACAGGATCGTGCCCACGCCGCGCAGCAATTGCGATTCGACGAAGGCGTCGCCGGTCGATTGCGCGGTCAGCGAGGTGTCGAACAGGCAACTCATCGCCATGATGACGAGGCCGCATCCCACGGCAAGGCGAATGTCGAAATGGCGCATCATCAGCGGCGTGAACGGCATCAGGATCAGGCTGGGGATGCCCGACAACAGCACCACGCGCCCCGATTGCAGCGCGTTGTAATCCGCGATCGCCGCCAGGAACTGCGGGATCACATAGGAAGTGCCGTAGAGCACCATGCCGACCACGAACGCCATCAGCGCCACCGAACCGAACTGGCGATCCAGCAGCAGCCGTAGCTTGATGACCGGCCGCTTCGCGAAGACCTGCCCCGCGAACAGCAGGACGAAGCCGAAGGCGGAAAGGATCGTGAGCTGCACGATCTCGCTGCTCTGGAACCATTGCTCGCGCTGGCCCTCCTCCAGCACCACCGTGATCCCGCCCAGCCCAAGCGCGAGGCCGGCGATGCCCAGCCAGTCTGCCTGCAGCAGCTCGCCCAGCCGCGGTTTCTGGTGCGGCATCGTCACCAGCAGCAGCGTCACGAGGATGATACCCACCGGCAGGTTGAGGAAGAAGGCGTAATGCCAGCTCACATTCTCCGTCAGCCAGCCGCCGACCAGCGGGCCGAGCACCGGGCCGAGGATCGCCGTGACGCCGAACATCGCATTGCCGATCGGCTGCTGCGCGCGCGGCAGGCGCGTGGCGATGATCGTCATCGCGGTCGGGATCAGCGCGCCGCCGGTGAAACCCTGCCCCACGCGCCCGACGATCATCGTCGTGAGGTTGGTCGAGACGCCGCAGAGCATGGAGAAAGCGGTGAACAATGTCGCCGCGATCAGCAGGAAGGTGCGCAGGCCCAGCACCCGCTCCAGCCATGCCGAAAGCGGGATGATGACGATTTCCGCCACCAGATAGGCCGTGGCGATCCACGTCCCCTCGGTGCCGCTGGCGCCGATCTCGCCCTGGATGGTCGGCAGCGCGGAATTGACGATCGAGATGTCGAGCGTCGCCATCATCGCGCCGAGGCTGCCGGCGGCGACGGCAAGCCACGCCGCCGCATCCGCCCGCCGCTCCATCCCGGCCGGGATACCCTCGGCCGCGATCGTGCTCATTGCCCGATCCGCGCGTTATGCTGTTGCTGCTCGTCCTTTATGCGCGCCTCCGCGCCCTTGGCGGAGCGGGTATCGACGCTGACGTCCACGGACATGCCGGGCACCAGCAACGCGCGCGTCTCCGGCCCGGGGCTGATCGCGATCCGGACCGGGATGCGTTGGACTATTTTCGTGAAATTGCCCGTGGCGTTCTGCGGCGGGAGGACGGAGAATTGCGCGCCCGTGCCCGGCGAGACGCTGGCCACCCTGCCCGGAATCTCGACGCCGGGCAGCGCGTCCACCTCCACCGTCACCGGCTGGCCGATGCGCATCAGGCCGAGCTGGGTCTCCTTGAAATTGGCGGTGATGTAGAGATCCTTCACCGGCACGAGCGTCATCAGCCGGGTGGCCGCCTGCACGAACTGGCCCTGCCGCACCGTCTTGTTGCCGATGCGCCCGTCGATCGCGGCGCGGATCAGCGTCGCGCCGACATTGGTGCTGGCGGCCGCGAGCTGCGCCTTCGCGCCCTCGCCCTGCGCCAGCGCCTGCTTCACCTGCGCCCGCAGGGTGCCGACGCGGCGTTCCGCGCTGGTCAGCGCGGCCTGCGCGGCGGCGACCTTCGCGTCCGCCTGCGTCGCCTGGTTGCGGAGCTGCGAGAGCCGTTCGCGCGTCTCCGCCCCGGTCGCGGCGAGCGGCTGGTAGCGCGCCACCTCGTTGCGGGCGAAGGCGGCGTCGGCGCGCGCGGCGGCGAGATCGGCGCGGGCGCGCACGATCGCGGCCTGCTGCTCGCTGATCTGCGCCTCCACGCCGGCGGCG
>JASGGR010000265.1:0-2870 GCA_047602705.1 Sphingomonas bacterium
CCACCTGCTCTCGCTGAACACCTACGCAACCGCCATTCCGCGCCGAAGGATTTGAACAACGACCGCCCACCAGGGGCCCGACATGAAAGATCCGCACCGATCTGCCGGCCGGCCCACGCAGCGCCTGCGAAGGCCGGCGGCAGAGACCGGGTGGAACGAAACGCCCGAAAGCCTCAGGCGGTCGGAACCGTTCCGCCGTCGATCACATATTCGGTGCCGGTTATGGCGGCGGCGCGTGGCGATACCAGGAAGGTGATCAGATCGGCCACCTCGTCGGGCTTCGCCGGCCGGCCCAGCGGGATGCCGCCGAGCGCATCCATGATGATCTTCTTGCCGCCCGCGTAATCGGTGCCGGCCTCGCGCGCGAGCCGTTCCGCGAGCGCCACCGCAGCGTCGGTCTCGATCCAGCCCGGCGAGACCCGAACCACCCGGATTCCCTTGGGGGTCACCTCCTTCGACAGGCTCTTGCTGTAGGTCGACAGCGCCGCCTTCGCCGCCGCATAGGCTGTCGTCGATTCCGGCAGGGGCAATTCATGCTGGATCGACGTCACATGGATGATGACGCCCGATCCCTGCGCGATCATGGAGGGCAGAAGCGCCCGGTCGAGCCGGACCGCCGGCATGAGATTGTGATCGATCTCCTTGCGCCATTCCGCATCGGACAGCGCGGCGAAGCCGCCCGCCGGCGCGCTCGATCCCCCGACCACGTTGACGATGATGTCGACCCCGCCGAAGCGGCTCAGCATTTCCCCGGCAACCTTCGCGCAACCTTCCGCCGCCATGAGATCCGCCGCGATGTAGTGAAGGTCCGGCGTTCCGGCCTCCGGCGTGGTCCTAGCCGTCGCCGCTACGCGCACCCCTTCGGCGAGCAAGGCACGGACCACGGCCGCACCCACGCCCCGGGTGCCGCCCGTCACCAGGGCGCGCTGCCCGGCGAGACCCGGATAAGCGCTCATGGCATGATCTCCAGGCGTGCGATCGCGTCACCGGCCAGCGTGAAAGCATAGCGGAGGTCCACCGGGCTTCCCGGAAAATTTCCGGTCAGATGTGCGGTGACGATGATCCTGCCGTCTTGATCGTCGATGGCCACGGGTTCGCTGACATAGTCGTAAGCCGCCGACGCCTCCGCCTTCCAGCGCGCGATGGCATCCCGTCCCCGATGCGTCCGCTTCTCGTCGATCACCACCGCATCGGCAGTGAAGCATTCGGCGACCGCCGCGCCATCGGCCGCGTCGGCGGCGAAGTAGTCGGCCAGGGGTTTGGGCAGCGAAAGGGGCATGATCGATCTCCGCATGGAACTTGTCGGACGATCGAAATTGGCTTAACTCTCCAAAATCGCAAGAACGCACGAAAAAGTAAGGTACTTACTAAAAAGTATGTCTCATCATTATACGAGAGAGACGGCCGCCGAAGGCGTCGAGAACGCGCTCAAGCTGCTGGAGGGACGCTGGAAGCTGGTGATCCTGTTCCATCTCTTCGGTGGGCATGTCCTGCGCTTCTCCGATCTTGAGCGCGCCATCCCGGGCATCTCCCAGAAGATGCTGATCCAGCAGCTTCGCCAGATGGAGAAGGACGGGATCGTGAAGCGGATCGTCCATCATCAGGTGCCGCCGAAAGTCGAGTACTGCCTGACGGACTGGGGCCAGGCCCTGTGCCCGGCTCTGGACGCGCTGCTCACATGGGCCGCCCGGCGCGAAACCGCGGACGCCGAGGAGCGGGAAACGAATAAGGAGATCAGGCCTTGAGGAGCTTAAACGGTGAATGGCGATCTCCGACGAACCGTTGAGAATAAAAATAAATATCATTATAGATCAACATCTTAAGACAATTCACGACACAGAAGATCACCATAATCCGCCCCGAGATTCTTACTCGGAAAAGCCTGGGCGCCAGGGGCACATATCCTCCGCGCCCAGATTGGCCGCCCCAGGAGGTTGAGGCCAAAAGCCGGTCCATACGTCGACGCCTGCGGCCCGGCATCGGGATCGATATTCCCAGGCAAGGCGAAACCGCCGGCTTCGCGGCTTCGTCGCCTGCCCCAGCACGACACCGCGGAAACCAATGAGCACCGGACTGCAGGCTGCTTGGCCGCTTGACCAAGCGGGAGGACTGACGTAGCCTCAACTTAATGAAACGTCGTTTCATTATTCAAAACGAAACGACAGGGAAACGCTGACGAGGGGAATGGAGCGTGCCCATCCGCACGACCAAACAAGCGCGCCGCAAACCCGAGGCGCCCGCGCTGGAGAAGGCCGCGTCCGAGGCTCCCGTGCAGGCATCCCCGGCGACGGGGACCAGCACGCTCGATCTGGCATTGCGCATGGTGGAGCATTTGGCGCTGCAGAGCCGCCCGCTGACCCTGGCGCAGATCGCCGGCCATTTCGCCGCCTCCAAGGCCACCTGCTATCGCCATCTCGTGACGCTTCAGCGCCATGGCTTCGTGCGGCAGGAGGCCGATACCGGGCGCTACGAGGCGGGGGTCAAGCTGATGGTGCTGGGCGAGGCGCTGCGCGACCGCTTCGACGTGCTGGGTGCGGCCCGTGCCGAGTTCATGACCTTGCGCGACCGCACCGGGCAGGCGGTGACCATTTGCGCGCTCATCGATCGCGAGCTCGTGGTGCTGGAACTGATGCAGGGCCGCACCATGATCGATTTCAGCACCCGCCCCGGCACCCGCCTCGACTTCCATGCCAGCGCCCACGGCAAGGTGTGGCTGGCCTTCGGCCCTGCGGAACTCGCCGATCGCGTCCTCGCCGGACCTCTCAAAAGCTGGACGCCCCACACCCTGTCGACGCCGGCCGCCCTGCGCGCCGAGATCGCGGTCGTGAAGGAACGCGGCTGGTCCACCGCTCCCGACGAGGTGATCACCG
>JASGGR010000266.1:0-2869 GCA_047602705.1 Sphingomonas bacterium
TGTCAACATCGCGCCCGTCATCCCGGCCGTCACCGACGGCGAGATGGAGGCGATCGTCGCCCGCGCGGCGGAGGCCGGGGCGTGCGGCATATCCTTCATCCCGGTCCGCCTGCCGTGGGAGGTTGCGCCCTTGTTCCGCGCCTGGCTGGAGGAGCATTTCCCCGATCGCGCCGGCAAGGTGATGGCGATCGTTCGCGCGCTGCGCGGCGGCGAGCGGGACAATGATCCCGGCTTCCATTCGCGGATGCGCGGTCAGGGCGTGTGGGGCGAATTGTTCCGCACCCGCTTCCAGCTCGCGCGCCGCCGCAGCGGCATGGACAACCATCGCCATCGGATGCGGCTGCGCACGGACCTGTTCCGCCCGCCGCAAGGGGATCAGGGGGAGTTGTTTTAGCTCCTTCCCGCGCCTTCCGTCATGCCGGGCTTGATCCGGCATCCAGAGCCGCAAAAGCCGCCGCCCGCGAAACCGGATACCGGTTCAAGCCCGGCATGACGCGGAGAAGTTGAATATCGGCCGGTCATGGGCCTAGGATCGCCCCCGAAGGAGCATCCCCCATGACCACCACCATCGACAGCCGCACCGACTGGACCGCGATCGGCGAAACCGAGCTGGCCGACGTGATCGCGCTGCGCCGCGCGATCCATGCCGAGCCGGAGATCGGCAATCATTGCCCGCGCACCACCGAGAAGCTGAAGGCCGCGCTCGCCGGGCTGCCGCTGGAGATCCACGACAGCAAGTCCACCACCGGCTTCGTCGCGATCCTGCGCGGCGGGCGGACGGGCGCGGGCAGCAACACGCGCACCGTGCTGCTGCGCGGCGACATGGACGCGCTGCCGATGAACGAGGAGACGGACCTCGATTTCGCCTCCACCATCCCCGGCGCGATGCACGCCTGCGGGCATGACGCGCATTGCTCGATGCTGGCGGGCGCGGCGCGGGCGCTTTCGGCGCGCAGGGAGGAGCTTGCGGGCACGGTCGTCTTCATGTTCCAGCCCGGCGAGGAGGGCCAGCACGGCGCGCGGCACATGATCGAGGACGGGCTGCTGAACATCGCGCGGCCCGACGCGGCCTTCGCGCTGCACATCTCCCCCAATGCGCCGGCCGGCGTGTTCATCGGGCGCGAGGGGCCTTTGCTCGCCTCCACCGACACCGTCTACGCCACGATCCGGGGCAAGGGCGGCCATGCCGCGATGCCGCACGACTGCCTCGATCCGATTCCCGTGGCGTGCGAGATCGTCGGCGCGGTCCAGTCCTTCGTCGCGCGGCGCATCCCGGTGTCGGACCCGGCGGTGCTGACGATCACGCAGATCCACGCCGGCTCCTCGCACAACATCATCCCCGACGAGGTGAAGCTCACCGGCACCCTGCGCACGCTTTCCGAAGCCACGCGCGAGAAGATGCGCGCCGCCTTCCGCCGGATCGTCGCCGATATCGCCGAAGCGCACGGCCTGACGGCGGAAGCGACGATCGAGGAGGGCTATCCGGTCACGATGTGCGATCCGCGCGCGACGGGCCTGATGCGCACGCTGGCACAGGAAATTTCAGGAGAGCGCGGCTGGTCCCAAATGCCCGCGCCGATGATGGGGGGCGAGGATTTCTCCTATGTGCTGCGCGAGGTGCCGGGCGCGATGGCGTTCCTCGGCGTGGCGCCCGAAGGCAGCGATCCCCGCGCCAACCCGCCGCTCCACAACACGAAGATGACGATCGAGGAAACCGTGATGGCGAAGGGCATCGCGATGCACTGCGCCGCGGCGGAGCGGTATCTCTCGCAAGCCTACGATTAAGGGGGGCGCCCCTTCCATCGTCATGCCGGGCTTGACCCGGCATCCGGAGCCGCAAGAGCCATTGCTCGTAACTCTGGATGCCGGGTCAAGCCCGGCATGACGTTCATAGATCCTATTCCACCACGCCCGCGCTACCGATCGAGCGGTCGATCATGCCGGTCCGGCACATCCACCAGAACAGCAGCACCCCCGGTAGCGCGATGACAGTGGTGAAAAGGTAGAAGTTCACATAGCCCATCGCCTCGATCAGCGCGCCCGCCGTAGTGCCGGTGACGATCCGGCCGAGGATGCTCGCAGCGGCCGAGATCAGTGCATATTGCGCCGCCGTGAAGCGCAGGTCGCATAGCGCCGAGAAATAGGCGACCACCGCCACACCGCCGAAGCCGCTCGCGAAATTCTCGAAGCCGATCGCGCCCGCCATGCCGGCGTTAGAATGGCCAGCCGCCGCCAGCCCGGCGAAGCTGAGGTTCGAGATCATCATCAGCACCAGCGCCAGCAGCACCGAACGCTTCATCCCCATCCGCGCATAGAGCACGCCGCCGACGAAGATGCCGACCAGATAGGCCCAGAAGCCCAGCCCCACGTCGTAGAAGGCGATCTCGTCGTTGGTGAATTTCAGGTCGTCGAACAGCAGGCGGAAGGTGAGGTTCGCCAAAGTATCCCCGATCTTGTGGATCAGGATGAAGGCGAGGATCACGATCGCGCCCGGTCGCGCGAAGAATTGCAGGAACGGCCGCCAGATCGCGTCCAGCACGCTCCCCAGCCCCTTGCGCTCGGCGACGACATGCCGCCGCTCCGGCTCGCCGACCGCCAGCCCCGCCAGCATCGCGGGCAGCGCGAAGGCGGCGCAGGCGAGATAGGCGAGGCTCCAGCCGCTCCGCGCCGCGATCACCAGCGCCAGCGCACCGGCGCCCGCCGATCCGATCCGCCAGCCATATTGGCTCATCCCCGCGCCGACGCCGAGCTGGCGCGGCTCCAGTATCTCGATGCGATAGGCATCGATCACGATGTCGAAGGTCGCGCCCGCCGCCCCGACCAGGATCGCGGCGAACGCGGTGGCGGCGATATCAGCCTTGGGATCGAT
>JASGGR010000267.1:0-2834 GCA_047602705.1 Sphingomonas bacterium
CGTCGCTGGAGTCGGCTGGCGCACCGGCGCCTCGCGCGGGGGTTGCGCGGTGCCGGGGCGTGGCGGGGGAGCGACGCCGCCTACGCAGGCCGACAGAACGAAGGCGCCCGCAAGCGCCAGCCCCGCCCTTATGCGCATCGTCACGCTTCGTCGGTGTCGGCGAGCTTCCAGTTCGGATCGCTGCTCTTGAGCGTCCGGGCGAAGGTCCACACGTCGTGCGTCTCCACCGCGTCGCTGGTCGATCCGGCGATCACCTGCCCTTCCGCATTGCGGGTGACGGCGGCGATGTCCGCATCGAACCGCACCGTGATCCGCGCATCCCGGCCCGACAGCGCCGCGCCGACGATCGTGGCGCGCTCGATCGAGACGAGGCGGTTTTCCAGCACCTCGCCCGCCGCCTTGCGCTGGGCGATCGATTCGGCGAAGGCGTTGGCGACGTCCGGCTCGACCAGTTCGGCCAGCGCCTGCTCGTCCCCGCGCCAGAAGGCTTCCAGGATCATGCGGTAAGCGGCCTGCGCGCCTTCCAGGAAGCGCGGCACGTCGAACCCGGCCTCGCCCGCGACGATCGCGCGCAAGCCCGCCTCCGCGCCCGTCTCGATCGGGCGGGCGACGCTTTCGCGCACCTCCGGCGTCACGTCGATCGTGCGCGGAACGGGGGCCGCGGACAGTTCCGCCGGCTTGGGCAGGGGCTGCTCATGCCCGGTGCGCTTGCCGAGCACCGAATAGAGCCTGAGCGCCAGAAAACCGGCCACCATCGCAAGAAGGACAATATAGAACACCGGGCCTCCGAATACGCTGGGTCCGCACCGGCTTCCGCCCGGGGCAAACCCTCATGGCCCAACATAGGCGTTAAACGCTTACGATTCAATTTTCACGGCGTTGAATCGCCGCAATCCCCCTGCTAGGCGCGCGGTCATGCAGTTTTCGGGCGCGGAAAAGGCCGCGCCCCTCAATCTCATTTGGGGAATGATCGAGATGGCCGAACAGGACAATGGCGTGACGACCGGCGGCGAGCCGCTGCCCAACGGCGCCGACACGCTGCCGCAGGTGGGGCTGATCTCGCAATATGTGAAGGACCTGTCGTTCGAGAATCCGAACGCCCCCGCGATCTACCAGAGCCAGCAGGCCCCGGAGATCAACGTGCAGTTCGATATCGGCGCGCAGCAGGTGGCCGACGACGTGCACGAAGTGACGCTGAAGGTGGAGATCCGCGCGGAGAGCGCCGGCACCGTCGCCTTCATCGTGGAGCTTGCCTATGCCGGCCTGTTCGGGCTGCGCAACGTGCCGCTGGAGGCCGTGCAGCCCTTCCTGCTCGGCGAAGGCCCGCGCCTGCTGTTCCCGTTCGCGCGCCGCGTGGTGGCCGATGCCGTCCGCGACGGCGGCTTCCCGCCGCTGCTGCTGGAGCCGATCGACTTCAACGGCCTCTATCAGCAGCAGGCCGACGCCCGCGCGCAGCAGGAAGCGGCCGGCAACGTCGGCAACGCCTGAAGCCGTCGTAACCGGCTGATTCCATGAACCTGACCCGCGCGCTCGGCTCGGTCGGCGGCCTTACGCTGGCGAGCCGCGTGCTCGGGCTGGTGCGCGATTCGCTGTTCGCGCGATTCGTCGGCGCGGGCTTCGCATCGGATGCCTTCCTGATCGCGTTCCGCCTGCCGAACATGTTCCGCGCCCTGTTCGCCGAGGGCGCGTTTTCCGCCGCCTTCATCCCGATGTTCAACCACAAGGTCGCGAACCCGGAGGGGCGCGGGCTTGCGGACGGCGTGAATTTCGCGGAGGCCGCGCTCTCCGTATTGCTCCCCGTGCTGATCGCGATGACGGTGCTGATGGAGCTGGCCGCGTGGCCGGTGATATGGCTGCTCTCCGGCGGCTTCCATGAAGCGTCGCCGGACCAGTTCGCCTTCGCGGTTCAACTCGCGCGGATCACCTTCCCTTATCTGCTGCTCATCAGCCTCGTCTCGTTGCTGGGCGGCATCCTCAATTCGCTGCACCGCTTCTGGGTGGCGGCGGCGGCGCCGATCCTGCTGAACCTCACGCTGATCGTGGCGCTATTGTTCTTCCACAAGCACGAGCCGCTGTTCACCGCGCGCAACCAGGCGATCGCGGTGACGGTTTCCGGCGCGCTGCAGCTCCTGTGGCTGGCGTGGGCGTGCCGCCGCGCGGGCGTGCGGCTGCGTATCCGCCGGCCGGTGCTCAACCCCGACGTGAAGCGGCTGCTCGCGCTGATCTGGCCGGCGGCGGCGGGCGCAGGCGCGGTGCAGATCAACCTCGTCGTCTCCACCGCGCTCGCCGCGAGCCTGCTGTCGGCGGGGTCGGTGAGCTATATCTATTTCGCCGACCGGCTGAACCAGCTTCCGCTGGGGCTGATCGGGATCGGGCTGGGCACGGTGCTGCTGCCCACCATCTCCTCCCAGCTCGGGCGCGGCGAGGATGCGGCGGCGATGGAGACGCAGAACCGCGGCATGGAGCTGGCGCTGTTCTTCACGCTGCCCGCCACGATCGCGCTGATCGTCTGCGGCGAGCCGATCGTCGCGGCGCTGTTCCAGCACGGCAAGTTCCACCCCGGCGATACGGTGGCCACCGCCCAGTCGCTCGCCGCCTTCTCGCTGGGCTTGCCGAGCTATATCCTCGTGAAGGTGCTGACGCCGGGCTATTACGCGCGGCAGGATACGAAGACGCCGGTGCGGTTCGCGACCATCTCGATCGCGGTGAACCTCGTCCTGAACCTCGCCTTCATCCTGCCGCTCGGCCATGTGGGGCCGCCGCTGGCGACGGCGCTCGCCTCCACCGTCAACGTATGGATGCTGTGGCGCGAGCAGCGGCGGCGCGAGCATTTC
>JASGGR010000268.1:0-2818 GCA_047602705.1 Sphingomonas bacterium
AAGAACAGGTGGAGGCGGCGATGCTCGCCGCGCTCGGCGAAGCGCCGGTCGGGCGGCTGATCGATATCGGCACCGGCACGGGGCGGATGATCGAGTTATTCGCGCCGCGCGCCCGCATGGCGCTGGGGATCGATCGCAGCTCGGAAATGCTCCGCCTCGCCCGCGCCAAGCTGGGCGAGCAGGGGCTGGCCAATGTCGAGCTGCGGCAGGCCGATCTCTACGCCTTGCCGCTGGGCGACGGCGAAGCGGACGTGGCGATCATCCACCACGTGCTCCATTTCGCGCAGCAGCCGGGGGCTGCGATCGCCGAGGCCGCGCGCGTGCTCGCGCCCGGCGGGCGGCTGCTGATCGCGGACTTCGCGCCGCACGACCGCGAGGAATTGCGTGCGCAGGACGCGCACACCCGCCTCGGCTTCTCCGACGCGCAGATCGAGCGGTGGTTCGCCGCCGCCGGGCTGACGCTGGCGAAGGTGGAGACGCTGGCGGGCGGCGAACTGACGGTGAAATTATGGCTGGGCGTCCGCCAGGGCGCGGCCTTGCATGAGGTGAAGGCGGCATGACCCTATCGCTCAACCAGCTTGAGGAGGCGCGCCGCGCGCTCGACGGGCCGCTCTATGCCGATGTGGCGGGCGATATCGACGTCAGCTTCGAATTCTTCCCGCCGAAGACGGAGAAGATGGAGGAGACTTTGTGGCAGTCGATCGGCACGCTCGCGCCGCTCGCCCCGCGCTTCGTCTCCGTCACTTATGGCGCGGGCGGATCGACCCGCGAGCGCACCCACGCCACCGTCGCCCGCATCGCGCGCGAGACGGCGATCCCGGCCGCCGCGCACCTCACCTGTGTCGAGGCGACGCGTGAGGAGATCGACGCGGTGGCGCGCGAATATTGGGCGGCGGGTGTGCGGCATATCGTCGCGCTGCGCGGCGATCCGCCGGTGAAGGGCGCGCGCTACCGGGCGCATCCGGGCGGCTATGAGAATGCCGCCGCTCTGGTCGACGGGCTGCGGCGGCTGCATCCGTTCGAGCTTTCGGTCGCGGCCTATCCGGAGAGCCACCCGGATTCGGCCGATAGGGCGTCCGACCTCGACAACCTCAAGCGCAAGATCGATGCCGGCGCGACGCGCGCGATCACGCAATTCTTCTTCGAGCCGGAGACGTTCTTCCGCTTCCGCGATCGCGTGGCGGCGGCGGGGATCACGGCGGAGATCGTGCCGGGCATCATGCCCGTGTCCAATTTCGCCGCCGTCCAGCGGATGAGCGCGATGTGCGGCACCGCCGTGCCGCCGTGGATGGGGCGCCTGTTCGAGGGGCTGGACGACCTGCCCGAAGCACGCCAGCTCGTCGCCGCGACGCTGACGGCGGAGCTTTGCCGCAAGCTCTATGCGGGCGGGGTGAAGCAATTCCATTTCTACACGTTGAACCGCGCCGAACTCTCCTTCGCGATCTGCCATTTGCTTGGCCTGCGCGCGAAGATCGGTGCGCAAGCCGCTGCGGCGTAAGGATTTGTCATGAGTGTTCGTGAGCGTTTCAATGCCGAGGCCGCCAGGCGCATCCTGATCACCGACGGCGCGTTCGGCACGGAGATCCAGAACTGGAAGCTCTCCGAGGCGGATTATGCCGGGTCGCTCGGCCTGACGCGCGACCAGAAGGGCAATAACGACATCCTCGCGCTCACGAAGCCGGAGGTGCCGGAATCGATCCACCGCGCCTATTTCGAGGCGGGGGCGGATATCGCCGAGACCAACACCTTCTCCGCCAACCGCATCAGCCAGGCCGATTATGCGGCCGAGCATCTGGTGCGCGAGATCAACGTGGAGAGCGCGAAGCTCGCCCGGCGCATCGCCGACGAGTTTCAGGCGAGGGATGGCCGCCCGCGTTTTGTCGCGGGTGCGATCGGGCCGACCAACAAGACGCTCTCGCTCAGCCCGGATGTGAACGATCCCGGCTATCGCGAGATCGACTTCGATTATCTGAAAGACGTTTACCGCGAGCAGATCGATGCGCTGGTCGAGGGCGGCGTGGATTTCGTGCTGATCGAAACGGTGTTCGACACGCTCAACGCCAAGGCCGGGATCATGGCCGCGATCGAGGCGGGGGAGGCCTTGGGCCGTGACCTGCCGATCATGCTGTCGATGACGCTGACCGATCTTTCCGGCCGCAACCTCTCCGGCCATACGGTGGAGGCCTTCTGGCACGCGGTGCGCCATGCCAGGCCGATCACCATCGGGCTGAACTGCTCGTTCGGCGCGGAGCAATTGCGACCGCATGTCAAGGTGTTGAGCGAGATAGCTGACACGCTCATCATGATCTATCCCAACGCCGGCCTGCCCAATGAGCTTGGCGCTTACGACGAGGCGCCGGTGACGACGGCGGGGCTGGTCGGCGAATGGGCGCGGGCCGGGCAGGTCAATGTGCTCGGCGGCTGCTGCGGCTCGACGCCGGCGCATATCGAGGCAATCGCGGAGGGCGTGAAGGGCCTGCCCCCGCGCGCGATCCCGAAGCCGGCGGTGCGGACGCGGCTTGCCGGGCTGGAGCCGTTCACGATGGCGGGCTGATCCACTCACCGCCTCGCACAACCCAGCCGCACGGAATCGAATCGACCCCTTATGACCGCGAACCCATCCTCCACCTTCTTCGTCAACGTCGGCGAGCGCACCAACGTCACCGGATCGGCGGCGTTCAAGAAGCTTATCATGGCGGGCGACTATGCCCGCGCCGTGGAGGTCGCGCGCCAGCAGGTGGAGAATGGCGCGCAGGTCATCGACATCAACATGGACGAGGGCCTGCTCGACGCGGTCGAGGCGATGACCACCTTCCTC
>JASGGR010000269.1:0-2818 GCA_047602705.1 Sphingomonas bacterium
ACCCCGATGCGCCGGCGCGCCGCCCGATCGCGGCGTGCAGCGAGCTGGGCGAGCCGCTGCCGATCGCGCCGAACGGGCCGGTGCCTTCCAATTACGAGCAGCCGCTGCCGGCCGATCTCGATCAGCCGCTCGCGGCCTTCGATCCCGATGCCCTGATATCCGCCCGGCCGGAAGAGCGGTTCGAGACGTTTCCGCTGCCCGGCGCGGCGGAGGTGGCAGGCCAGCCGCAGGCCTCGATCACGGCCCTGCTGGAGCGGCTGGAGCGGGGCGCGACCCGCCGCGCGGCCGCGCGCGGGCGGCTTGCGGCCAATTAAAGGCCGCTCCGTGCCCCAAAACCGCCGCAACTGGCGGTGAAGGCCGGTTGATGGCCTATCGTTCAGCGGCTCCCCTTGCCGCCCTCATGTTCTCGGCGGCGCCCGCCATGGCGGAAACCCCGATCCTCGGCCCGGAGGCGGCGCGCTGCCAGCCGGGCGGCGGACCGGCGATCCTGGTGTCGATCAGCGGCCTGCGGAATCGCAACGGCACGGTGCGCGTCCGCACCTTCGGCGGCGCGACCTCCACATGGTTCGACAAGACCAAATGGCAGACGAAGGTGGAGATCCCCACCCCCCACGCCGAGCCGATCCGTGTCTGCATGCCGGTCGCCGCGCCGGGCGAATATGCGATCGACGTGCGCCACGACGCCAACGCCAACAACCAGACCGACCGCTCCGACGGCGGCGGCGCAAGCGGCAACCCGCGCGTGACGGTGTGGGATTTCATCTTCGGCCGGAAGCCCTCGCCGAAACTGACGGCGGTGAAGGTGGGGCAGGGCACCACCGAGATTTCGGTGACGATGATGTATCTGAGCGGCACCTCGCTGAAGCCGCTGAGCGAGATCGGCCGGTAAAGCTACGGGATGAAGCGGCTCACCAGCGCCGCCACGACGACCGCCGCGAGGATGGCGACGATCGTTTCCGAGATCGAGTGCGCGTTCCACTCCCAGACTTCCAGCCCGGCATAGCCCGGCATGTTCGCGCGCAGGCCGCCGCCGAATCGCTCGATCCACTGATATTCGCGCTGGGTGATCTCGCGCATGACGCACACCGCCGCCGCCGCGAAACATCCGATCCAGATCGCGGCCCTGTTCGACGCGCCGAGCCAATAGCCGATCGCCCAGCAGGCCAGTTGGATACCAAGGGCGACAGGAACGTGCGCGAACATGGTCGTTCAACGCCTCCGCGATTGCCGGGTTGCCTCGCGCACCGGGCATGCGCGGCGGCGCTTCGTAATCGGATGACGCATTTGTAACGCCCTGTGACCGGCGCTTCCATATACGCTCACCGGATCGCAGGCACCTTGCCCGGAGTCGGAGAAATGCGGATCGAGCACATCGGAAAGCCCCGCGCGGCCTTGGCCTGCGCGCTCTTGGCGCTTTCGAGCCAGAGCATCGCGCAGACCTATGTCGTTCAGCGGATCGGGCCAGCGCCGGCAAAGGGATATGCGGACATACATATCTCGAAATCGGCGATCGCGGGACAACAGATCCGGCTCTGGTGGGCGACGCTGCTGAATCCGGACTGCACGATGGCCGGCACGATGACCACCGAGATCGTCTCCCCGCCTCGCCACGGGCAGGCCAGTATCTCGGAAGGCGAAATCTATCCCGAATATCGCCAGCCGAATCCCCGGGTCGCATGCGATGCCCGCAAGGTGCCGGGAAAGCAGGCCTTTTATACCGCCTCCGCCGATTTCCACGGCCACGACAAGGTCGTCATCCAGAATGCGACGTCCGAAGGCCGGATAAGGCGGGTCATCATCGATATCGACGTGCGGTAGGCGGCGGCCGAAGCGCCCGGTTTCCCGCCGTCATTCCCGGACAGGCCGCCGCGGGCGCGGCTCCCCGAATCGAAACCGCCGGCCCCTTTCGGATGCCGGCGGCGCCTGGATCACAGGTCGATCAGAATCCGCGTCGGATCTTCCATCGCGTTCTTCAGCGCGACGAGGAAGGTCACCGCCTCGCGGCCGTCGATCAGGCGGTGGTCGTAGCTGAGCGCCAGATACATCATCGGGCGCACCACAACCTGCCCGTCGCGCACCACCGGACGGTCCTCGATGCGGTGCAGGCCCAGCACCGCAGACTGCGGCGGGTTGATGATCGGGGTGGACATCAGGCTGCCGAACACGCCGCCGTTGGAGATGGTGAAGGTGCCGCCCTTCATCTCGTCCATCTTGAGCGTGCCGTCCTTGGCGCGGCGGCCGAAGTCGCCGATCGTCTTCTCGATGCCTGCGACGGAAAGCTGGTCCGCATCGCGGATCACCGGCACGACGAGGCCGTTCGGCGCGCTGACCGCGACCGAGATATCGGCATAATCGTGATAGACGATCTCATCGCCCTCGATCGAGGCGTTGACGGACGGGATGTCCTTCAGCGCCATGCACGCGGCCTTCACGAAGAAGCCCATGAAGCCCAGCCGCACGCCGTGCTTCTTCTCGAACAGGTCCTTGTATCTGGCGCGCGCCTCGATCACCGCCGTCATGTCCACGTCGTTGAACGTGGTGAGCATCGCGGCGGTGTTCTGCGCGTCCTTCAGGCGCTTGGCGATCGTCTGGCGCAGGCGCGTCATCCGCACCCGCTCCTCCTTGCGGCCGGAAGCGGCGGGGGAGGAGGAAGCGGCAGGCGCGGACGGCGCGGCCTTGGCCGTGGCGGCGGCGGCGACGTCCTCCTTGGTCAGGCGGCCGTCCTTGCCGGTGCCCTTGATCGTCGCCGGGTCCACGCCATGCTCCAGCACCGCGCGGCGCACGGAAGGCGAGAGCGCGGCGGGCGCATCCTCGCCAG
>JASGGR010000270.1:0-2813 GCA_047602705.1 Sphingomonas bacterium
ATCTCCGCCGCCGCGCCCGTGCGGCCCGCGCGCAGCAGGCGGCCGAGCGGATCGCGGCCCGCGTCCACCTCGCCGATCACCGCATCGGCATCCACCTCGACGCCGTCGAACTCGATCCGCGCGGCGAGGCTGGAATCGGCCAGCCGCTCCGGCGTGACGGACATCCTCGCCGCGTCCTTCGGCACCGCGAACAGGGTGATGCCCGCCTCGTCGTCCGCCGCGCCGGCCGTGCGCGCCGCGACGATCAGCAGGTCCGCGACATGGCCGTGCGTGACGAACTGCTTCTTGCCGGAAAGCCGGAAGCCGTTGCCGGCCCGCTCCGCCTTGAGACCTACACTGGAGCGGTGTTTCGCCCCTTCGTCGATCGCCAGCGCCGCGACCGTCTCGCCCTTCAGGATGCCGGGATACCAGCGATCCGCATGGCCGGTGCCCTTCAGCGCCTCGACCGCCGCGACGGCGGTGGAGAGGAAGGGGGAAGGGGAGAGGTTGCGCCCGATCTCCTCCAGCACCACGCCCGCCTCGACATGGCCGAGGCCAAGCCCGCCCTGATCCTCGCCGATCAGGATGCCGGTGAAGCCCATGTCCGCGAACTGCCTCCACAGGTCGCGGCTGAAGCCGGTGGCGTCATTGTCGTCGCGCAGCTTGCGCATATGGCTGACGGGCGCGTTCTCTCCGACGAAATCCTTCGCCGTGTCGCGCAGCATCGATTGCTCATCGTTCAGGTAAAGCGGCATTTTTCACTCCGTCGTTCCGGCCCGGCCGGAACGGTTGATGGCTGGTTGATGGCGAGGGGGATCACGCCCCCGGCAGGTTCAGGATGCGCTTGGCGATGATGTTGAGCTGCACTTCCGACGTGCCGCCCTCGATCGAGTTCGCCTTGGTGCGCAGCCATGCGCGCGCCTCGCGGCCGCCTTCGGAGGCCTCGCTTTCCCATTCCAGCTCGTCGGAACCGCCCGCCGCCATCATCAGCTCGTGGCGGGACTTGTTCAGTTCCGTGCCGTAATATTTCATCATCGAAGGCTGGGCGGGATGCGCCTTGCCGGCCTTCAGCTCGTCGATGAAGCGTTCGGACTGCGCCGCGAAGGCCTTCGCCCGCACCTCGAACAGGGCGATCTGCGCGCGCAGCACCGGATCGGCGAGCCGGCCTTCGGCATCCAGCCCGATCGTCTTCCTCGCGCCCTCGATCAGCGGGTTCTTGCCGCCCCCGCCAAGGCCCATGCCGGAGATCATCTCGCGCTCGTGCCCGAGCAGGTATTTGGCGACGTCCCAGCCCTTGTTCAGCTCGCCGACCAGATTCTCCTTCGGCACCTTAACATTGTCGAAGAAGGTTTCGCAGAAGGGCGAATAGCCGGAGATCAGCAGGATCGGCTTGGTCGAGACGCCCGGCGTCCGCATGTCGAACAGCACGAAGCTGATGCCGTTGTGCTTGTTGGTCGGATCGGTGCGGACGAGGCAGAAGATCCAGTCGGCCTTGTCGGCATAGCTGGTCCAGATCTTCTGGCCGTTCACCAGGAAGTGATCGCCCTTGTCCTCCGCCTTGGTGGCGAGGCTGGCGAGGTCCGATCCGGCATTCGGCTCCGAATAGCCCTGGCACCAGCGGATTTCGCCGCGCGCGATCTTGGGCAGATGCTCCTTCTTCTGCGCTTCGTTGCCGTATTTCAGCAGCGCCGGCCCGAGCATCGAGATGCCGAACGACGAGAGCGGGTTGCGGCAGCGCAGCGCCGCCATCTCCTCGCGCAGGATCTTGGTTTCCGCCGCCGACAGGCCGCCGCCGCCATATTCCTTCGGCCAGTCCGGCACGGTCCAGCCGCGCTCGCCCATGCGGTCCATCCACAGCTTCTGCGCGGGCGTCATCGCGCTCTGGTCACGGCCGCCCCACACGCTGTCCTTCTCGCCGCGCACCGGCTCGCGCATTTCGGGCGGGCAGTTCGCTTCCAGCCACGCGCGCGTCCCGGCGCGGAATTGTTCAAGATCGCTCATCATTTGCTCCAGACTAGATCATGCGCCGCGCGCGCGGCCGCGATCGAAAGATGGTCGTTGTAGAGGTCCGTCATCACCTGCACGCCGATCGGCAGGCCGCCCGCCCCGATCCCGATCGGCACGCTCGTCGCGGGCAGCATCGGGAAGGTGGCCAGGCCGGCGAAGGCGAATTGCGCCGCGAACTGCGTGTCGCGCCCGTCGATCTCCAGCCGGCGCTCCGGCAGCGGCGTATCGTCGTGCGGGAAGGCCGTCGTGCCGAAGATCGGCGCGATCACCGCGTCATACTGGCCGAACACCTGCTGCCACTGGCGCAGGTTGCGCGCCTGATGGTCGCCGAGGTCGAACCATTCGGCGAGCGTCGGAACCCCGCGCACCGGATCGGCGGCGCCGCGCGTCATCGCGATGTTCAGCATGTGCATGTAATGCCGATGCTGTTGCGACAGATCGGGGACGAGCGCGCTCGCATGATCCACGCGCGCGCCGGCATTGGCGAAGGCATCGCCCAGCCCCTGCAAGGCGGCGCGCATCTCGGCGGAGATTTCCGCTTCCGGATGATCGGCGAGGATCAATATGCGCCATTCGCCCGGCGCGGGCGGCGCGGCGCGGGGGACGGGATGGTCGGCCAGGACATCCAGCGCCGCCGCCAGATCGTCCGCGTCGCGCGCCAGCGGGCCGCAGACGCTCAGCGCCTTGCTCGCGCCGTCGGTGCCGGGGAAATGATGGCCCGCCGTGGTGAGCAGATTATAGCTCGGCTTCAGCCCCCATACGCCGTTGAACGCCGCGGGCGTGCGGATCGAGCCGCCGATGTCGGAGCCGATCTCCAGCGGCACCAT
>JASGGR010000028.1:0-23655 GCA_047602705.1 Sphingomonas bacterium
CATGACGCTGCCGGGCTCGCGCAGCTGGCGCGCACCGGCTTCTACAAAGAGGTGCATGTCAGGTCGCCAACGTCGCATGGTGTGCGCTCGGTGATTGCCCGCGCGCACCTGGTCGAGGCGCACGTCCGGCTCGACAACACGATCCGAGGCCTGTGCGCCACCTTCGGGATCAGGCCGGGAGCCGGCCAGGCGAGCGGTTCCTCGCGCGGGTGCAGGCTGCCGTCACCATCCCGGGCCTTGGCGAGGCCGTAGCCTCGCTGCTTCGGGCGCGGACCGGCCTGGTCGACGAGATCCGTCGGATGGATCGCGAACTCAAGGTGATCAAGGTGATCAGCATCGCGTCTCCGGCCTGTCAGGCGCTGATGAGCATCCCGGGCGTCGGTGTGCAGACCTCGGCCGCGTTCGCCGCCGCCGTCGATGAGGCGGACCGGTTCAAGCGGTCGCGAACGGCTGGCGCCTACTTCGGCCTCGTCCCACGCCGACACCAGTCGGGCGAGCTCGACTGGACCGGCCGGATCACCAGGCAGGGAGACAGCACCGTCCGCAAGCTCCTCTACGAAGCGGCAAACTCGATCCTGACGCGGACGCGCCAGAGCTTCGCGCTGAAGACCTGGGCGCTGAAGATCGCGAAACGGCGCGGCCTCAAGAAAGCCCGTGTCGCGCTCGCCCGGCGCCGCGCGGTCATCATGCATGCCATGCTGCGCGATGGCACCTTGTTCGAGGTCTGAAATGCGATAAGCTCTCCTTCGCCAGCGGTGATGCTCTCCAGCTGACCCGATGGCGGTGTCCCGCTAGGGAACGCAGGGACGGACGATCTGCGAAGGTTATCAGATGGGCTCCCGAGCCCGCTTCGAGTCAATGCAACGTCCGGCCTTGTGAGACCCGATACAGCACCACCGGCCATCAGGCCGGCGAGTGCGGACAGATCCTTGAAACCCTCAAGGGACAACCGCCGAGCGGACGCAAATTACAGATTCTGAGCTTAGCTTGTAGCTGATATTTCCGCTGCGATATCCGCGCTGTGCTCGCCAAAGATCGGTGCGGGCCGATAAATGGGAAGTCGCCTTCCATCGACATGGAACACCGGTGCGGCGATGACATGTTCTCCGACATATCGGCGCCTTATGCGACGCCAGATGCCCATTTCGCGCAAGGCGGGTGCCTCTGCGAGGTGCTGGGCGAGTAGCACTGGTGCGGCCGGTATCCCGGCGGCTTGCAACGACGCGACGAGGACGGTTGCATCCTGTTCGCCGGCAATTTCCACGAGAGCTGATACGATCCGGTCGGCGTGCGCATTTCGGCCAGCCACTGACGAAAGAACGGGATCGTCCGACCACTCGGGTCGGGCGAGCCACCGGGCGAGCGCGTGCCAATCCTCCTCGTTTCGGCAGGCTATGGCGACATGCCCCCCGCCGCATGTCTTCACGACGCAGCGGGGGGCTACCTGCGCGCTGGCGCTGCCCATGCGCTCGATCGGCTGGACTTGTGCGGCGATCAGCATGTCCGCGCCGAGCTGGAAAAGGCACTCGACCTGTGCGAGATCGAACCATGCGCCGCCAAAGATACTCCGGCCGTGCAAACCCGCCAAAGCCGCCACTGCCGCATAGATGCCCGCGACGGGGTCACCGAACGCGAAATGTTGCAGCGCCGGCGGCCATGCGGGATGCCCGTTGACGTGCGGCATTCCGCTCGCCTGCTCCACCGTGGCGCCATAAGCGCGAAAAGCGCTCCATGGCCCGGTTGCGCCGAACGCGCCCATCGATACGGCGACGAGCCCCGGGCGCAGCGCAAGCAATTGCTCTGGCCCGAGCCTCAGCTTCCGCATGACGCCCGGAGCGTGATTCTCGATGACGATATCGCTGCTGCGCACGATGCGTCGGGCGCTTTTTAGATCGCCGGGGTCGTTCAGGTCGAGCGAGAAACCGCGCTTGTTGCGGTTCATCACGTTGAACATCGGGGACAGCTCCGTCAGAGGCGGATCGCTGTCGCCGTCCGGCTCCCAGCCGCGCCACCAATCCCGATGCGTCGGGGATTCGATCTTGATGACGTCCGCGCCCAGATCGCCGAGCAGCCGGGTAGCGAGGGGCCCCGCCCATCCCATCGAGAAGTCGGCCACGCGGATGCCGGACAAGGGCAGGGCACCACGGAAGGGCCGTTCCACGATCCTGCCGCCGCCGCTCGCGATGCGGAACGGCAGGTTAGGAGCGTCGATATTGGCGGTCAGCGGGCGAAAGCTCCTGCGGGCGATCCAATGCGGCGTGCGCAGCACCTCGGCGGGTTGCGGCACCGGCGCGACAGGTACCCGCAGTCGCTGTCCTTCTTCCACCCAAAAGGAGGCCGGCTTTTGCGTCAGCTTTTCCCGCAGGATCCGGTCGATCGCGTCCATCCGGTCGACGCGACCATGCGTGGTGGAGAGCAACGGATCATCGATCCATGCGGGATGCTCGACCAGTTGCGCCAACCCGTTCCATTGTGCGGGCGTCGACGTCGTGATGCCGACCCACCCATCGCTGGCCGGATAGATGGTCATCGGATGATTGGCGGTATAGCGATTGACGTCCTTGCGAACCGGAGCGTCGGGATTGGCTTCGAACCGGGGCGGTCCGGTCTCCCCGAAGCATAAGGCGGCCTCCAGCACGGACGTTTCGACAGATGCGATCCGGCCACCGTGGCGGCGCTTCCACAGGCCGGCAAGCGTGCCGACCGTCAATGTCGCCCCGGCCGTGATCTGCATCGCAAATCCCTGGGGCAGGGTTGGCGGGCCATCCGGCGTGCCGAAGGCGGCGGCAATGCCATTCAGCGCAAGGATCAGCGCATCGTCGCCTGCCCAGTCGCGAAGCGGTCCGTCGCGTCCGAACCAGGTGATCGCCGCGAACAGGGTGTTGATCCGCCGCCGCTCAATCGCGTCCTCCACCGCATCGACCGCGGTGCGGCTCTGCCCTGCCAGAACGAGGCGGTATTCGGGATCATGATCGGCGAGCGCATCCAGTGCCTCGTCCAGCGTGGAGGCATGGCATTTGCCCTCGTCCAGCCATTGCCCGACCAGTGAATTCGGCGGTGCGCTGACGCGGACGACATGCGCGCCCATCAATGCGAACAGCCTGGCGCAATAGCGTCCAGCCTCGCCGTCGCAGGTATCCACCACCACGAACGGCGACAGCATGGCGGGCGTCGTCATCGCCCCTTGTATTCCGGCGCACGCCGCTCGTTGCGTGCCGCGCGGCATTCGCGCAGGTCCTCGCTGCTCACCTGGGGGAGGACGAACTCGACGAAATCATTCTCCGCCGCCGCGTTGCTCGTGGTCATGGCGCGATACAGGCCGGCCTTCACCGACCGGGTGTAGAGCGGTGGAATCTGACGCAGCAGGCGTGCATATTCCAGCGCGGCGTCCATCAGGCCCTCGCGCGATACGACCTGGTTGATCATGCCGATCTGATGGGCGCGTTCGGCGGTCATCAGGCGGCCGCCCTTCCAGCCAAGCAGCATGAATTCGACCATCGTCTTGAGCGGCATCGCCGGAACATATTCGGGCGGTGCCATGGCGATCGCCGCCTGCCCCTCGGGGAAGCCGAACAGCGCGTCGTCCGCCGCCACTACAATGTCGCATCCGCGCACCGCGAGATAATAGCCTGCACCGAGCGCATAGCCCTGCACTGCGCCGACGACCGGCTTGAAGCGCGTGCGGCCGTTGCCGGTATAGGTCCGGTGCTGCTTGAGGCCGGGCAGTGCGCCGGCGAGATCGGCCTTGCCGCCGATATCGGCGCCGGCGCAGAAGTGCCGGCCCTCGGCGGACAGGATGGTGACGAAAATCGTCGGATCATCCTCGATCTGCTGCCAGATGTCGATCAGCGCATCGCTGGTTTCGTCGTCGAGCGCATTCAGCTTTTCCGGTCGGGCAAGCGTGACGTGCGCGATGCCGTCGGCGGCGTTGAAGCGAATGGTGTTGCAGGTTGTCATGGATTGCCCCCTCAATCGGTCATGGCGGCTTCGGCTTCGGTCATTCCCTTCATGCCGACCAGGAAGGCGATGACGGAGACAGGAAGCGCTGCCGCACAGGTTGCGGCGATCGACAGACCGATGGTCTTGTCGCCGTGGAAAACGAAATCGCCGAAGGACGCGACCACCGCTGGCCCGAAGCCCTGGCCGAAGATGTAATAAACCATCAGGAACGTGGCGGTGACCTGCCCGCGATACCGGCTGGGCGTGGTGACCTGCAGCGCGGAACCGGCGACCGGGAAGAATCCCACCGCCAGATCGAACAGCGCGACTGCTGCATAGGCCATGACGGCATTGCGCGCCGCACCGAATGCGACGCCGGCCAGCGCCAGGATGATGACGGAACCCAGATAGTAACGCAGATGTGCGTCGCGATACCCGGCGCGGAACATCCGGTCGACGAAATGGCCGGGGATCAGCATCCCCGCGACGCCGAAGGTCATCTGGATCGCCGCGAGCACCGTGCCGACGCGCTCCACGGGCTCATGATGGAGCCGCAGGATCGCCGTGGGCGCCCAGGAATTGAACCCGGCCGCGATCAGCCCCACCACGCTGAAGGCGACGAAATGGCTGATGTAGAATCTCTTGTAACAGGCCATATGCGTGAAGGCGGCGAGATAGCCGTTCTTTCCGGCATGATGATGCGGCGCGCGCTTCGGCTCGGGCGCGAGGAAGACGAGGCCGGCGAGGAGGAGGCCCGGCAGGCCCGTCACGATCAGCACCAGTTGCCAGGGCTCGATATGGCCGATGAGCGGCAGGGTTGCGCCGCCGGCTTTTTCGGCCATGCCGATCACCACCCCGCCCACGCCGACCGACAGGGCCGCGCCGATGATCCCGCCGATCGAGAAGATCGCGAGCGCCCGCGTGAGCCGATCACGCGGCACCAGGTCCGCAAGCGTGGAGTGAACCGCCGGCTGCAACGATGCCTCGCCCGCTCCCACGCCAAAACGCGTCACCAGAAGCTGCGCGTAGCTTTGCGCGAGGCCGCCCGCCGTGGCGAAGGAGGACCATATCACCAGCCCGATGAAGATGATGACGCGGCGTGAATAGCGATCGACCGCCCAGCCGATCGGGATCGCGCAGGCGACGAAGAACAGCACGAACGCGAAGCCCTGCAGCAGACCCATCTGGAAATCGGTGGCGTGCAGGCTGGCTTTGATCGGATCGATCAGCAGCGTCAGTATCCGGCGATCCAGATAGGAAAGCGCGAACAGGAGCGCGAAGATCGCCAGCGTGACCGTGGTGCGCGCGGGCGGGACGGCGGCTTGTGCATCGTGGTCGATTCGATCGGTCATTATGCCTCTCCGCCGGCGGGTTTTTCCCGCTGCTTCTTGGCAATTTTGTCGACAAAATCTGGACTGTCAATGCTGATATTTGCGAACCTACAATGGTAGCATGTATTTGGATTTCTCAGATAATTTATTGAAAAATATAGAAATATAATAAATTCCGAAACCGTCTTGACCAGAGTGCAATTTAGTAGAATTGTCGATATTAATACAAATGACACACAGAGGTAGAGGATGATGGGCGAGGCGCAAGCCATCCCGGCGGCTCGGAAGGTCGCGGACGAGCTGCATTATCAGGGCTATTCGATCGTCCCCGACATGGTGCCGATCGACCTGTGCGATGCGATCCTGGCTGAGATGGAGGCGATGGCGGGTCAATGGCCGCGCGCGTTGACCCAGGCGCTGCACGGATTCCAGACGGTGCGCTATTTCGATCTGTTGAATGCCGCCCCGGTGTTCCAGCGCGTGCCGGTTCTGCCGGGTTTGTTGGGCGTGATGCGCGAGGTGCTGGGCGAGGATTGCCTGCTCGGCACCTATGGTACCAGCGCGATCGGGCCGGGTGAGCCGGCGCAAGTGATCCATACCGACGATGGCATGTACGGGCTGGAGAGGCCGCACAAGAACATCTATTGCCTCGCCGTTCTGGCGCTGACCGATTTCACGGAGGAGAACGGCGCGACGCGGATCGTGCCTTTCAGCCACGAATTCCCCGATTATCCGCCGATCCAGTCGAAGAGGTTGTCACGCACGCCCTTCGCGACCGATGCGAAGTCGCTGGAAGCGGCGACGATCGCCGCAGAAATGCCGAAGGGCAGCGCTTGCTTTGTGCTGGGCAATACGTGGCACGGCGGCGGCGCCAACCGAAGCATGGCGCCACGCCCTTCGATCACCATCACCTATTGCTCGGGCTGGGTCCGACCCCAGGAGAATTTCCTGATGGCGGTGCCGCAGGAGCGCGCGCTCGGCTTCGACCCCGAGCTTCAGGCGATCATGGGCTATCGCACCAGCCGGGGGCAACTCGGCCATATCTACACCGGCGAGCAATGGCAGAGCGGGCCGATGGCGCAGCGCCTGCTGCACAGGACGATGCGGCCCGCATCATCCGATGGCGGGGAACAATAACCACATTCAGGGAGGGTGGGCATGTCAAAGCGAATTGGACTCGGATCGGCGTTGCTGTGCGGCATCGCGCTGTTTCCTCTGGTTGCCGCAGCGCAGGATGTCGCGTCATCGCAGGAAGACAGTGCCGCCAAGCCTGCGCCCCGTGCCGCGCAGACCGATGCATCCGGGGATATCGTGGTCACGGGTTCCAACGTGATCCGCAACGGCTATCAGGCACCGACGCCGGTGACCGCGGTGACGGCGGATCAGTTGCTGGCGGCGGCGCCGACCCGTCTGGGCGATGCCTTGATCCAGTTGCCGCAGTTCCGCGGGTCACCCTCACCGCGCACAACCTATCAGGCGACGTTGGGCATCGGGGGCTCGAACCTCAGCCTTCGCAACCTTGGTTCCAGTCGCACCCTGGTGCTGGTGGACGGCCAGCGCTGGGTGCCCAATTCGACGCGCGGCGACTATGACACGGACATCATTCCCCAGACCCTGGTCACCCGCGTCGACGTGGTGACGGGTGGCGCGTCGGCGCAATATGGCTCTGATGCGGTCGGCGGCACGGTCAACTTCATCCTCGACAAGAAATTCACCGGGCTGAAGGGCGGAATCCAGAAGGGCATCTCCACCTATGGCGACGGCCCGACGTTCAAGGCGGAACTGGCGGGCGGCTTCGGCTTCAACGAGGATCGCGGGCATGTCATCGCCAGCGCCTCGCTCAGCACCTTCGCCGAGATCCCCAGCCAGGCCTCGCGTCCGTGGGGACAGCGCTATCTGGGGCTGATGTCGGTGACGGGCACGCCCGGCCAGCAGTTCATGGAAGATGTGGGCCAGCCCGCCTCCTACGGTGGTGCGATCACCTCCGGGCCGCTCGCGGGGCTTCAATTCCTGCCGGGAGGCGTGGTCGCGCCTTACAATCTCGGTTCGCCGCGCAACGCGTCGGCGACGGTGGGCGCGGACGGCACCCATATGGTGCAGCCCGTGACGTCGGGGCTGAACAGCAAGGTGTTTTTCGCCCGGGCGCAATATGAGTTCGGGGAGGGCTTCGTACCCTTCTTGCAGGCGGCCTATTCGCACAACCACTCGCGGTTCCAGCAGGGCTATCCCAACTACGAGTTCGGGACGACCGCCTTCACGATCTACAGCGGCAATCCTTTCATTCCGCAGGCCCTCCAGATGCGGATGACCAATGATAATATCGCGTCGTTTCAACTCCAGCGCGTCAGCCAGGATCTGGGCATGACTATCGCCGATCTCGACAACAAGACGGTGAACGTCTCCGGCGGCTTCGACGGAAAGATCGGCAACTGGGCCTATGGTGCCAACGGTTCCTGGGGCGAGACGAAGGGCGATTATCTGATCGTCAACAACCTCGATATCCAGCGCCTTTATGCTGCGGCCGACGCGGTGGTCGATCCCGTCAGCCAGAAGACGGTGTGTCGCGTGACGCTGACCAATCCGGGCCTGTTCCCCGGATGCGTGCCGATCAACCTTTTCGGCAACGGTACACCTTCGCAGGATGCGAAGAATTATGTGAAGCGCAATCTGCCCTATTCGCCGCGCATCCGGCAGGCGTCTGCCCATGCCTATTTGCGGGGCGACATCTTCTCGACGTGGGCCGGGCCGGTTTCCGTCGCGCTCGGCGCGGATTACCGGCGCCAGACCCTGCTCCAGACCACCGATCCGCTGGCCAGCGAATATGTGACGGGCGCCGGTATCAGGGGGTATCCGAGCGCGGTGGCCAATCGCAACGGTGGCTTCACCACCCTCAATCCCCAGGCCGGGTCAGGTGAGGTCGAGGTCTATGAGGGATCGGGCGAAATCCTGGTTCCGTTGCTGAAGGACGTGGCGTTCGCGCGTTCGCTCGATTTCAACGGGGCCGTCCGCTACACGCATTACAGCACGAGCGGCGGCGTCACGACATGGAAGGCCGGCCTCACCTGGGCACCGAGCGAGGACATCCGGTTCCGTGGCACCTATTCGCGGGATATCCGCGCGCCCAGCCTCGGCGAATTGTATCTTGCCGGCATCTCCGCGCAGGTGGCGATCAACGATCCGCAGGAGAACAATCGGAGCTATATCATCTTCTCGCGCGGCGTCGCGAATCCGACGCTCGCGCCGGAGATCGGCAAGACTTATGCGTTGGGCGCGGTGCTGACGCCGCGTTTCCTGCCCGGGTTCAGCGCCTCGATCGATTATTTCAATATCAAGATCGACGGGATCATCGCCACGCTCAGCCAGCAGCAGACGATCAACGCCTGCCAGCAGGGGTCGACCTATAATTGCGCGCTGATCTCCCGCGATCCCGGGACGAACGATATCGTGAACATCAACCTGCCGTCGCAAAACCTTTCCTCGCTCAAGACATCCGGTGTCGACTTCGACGTGAGTTACCAGACGCGCGTTGGCAACGGCACCTTCCGCATCCGCACGATCGCATCCTATACCCCGACCTATACAACGCAGGTGCCGGGTGCGGCGGCGATCAACTATGCCGGTGAGGTCGGCGTCAATTCGAGCGGGACGAACTTGCAGACCAATCCGAAGTTCGCCGGCAATCTGATACTCTCCTACGACAGCGAGACTTTTGGGATGACGTTGCAGGAGCGCTTCATCGGGCAGGGAACCTATGACGTGACGAAGATGGAAGGCGTCACGATCAGCAAGAACACGATCCCTCCCATCGCCTATACCGATCTGACGCTGAAATACGGCTTCAAGACCTTTGGGGGAACGCAGGAGCTGTTCCTGACCGTGAACAACCTGCTGAACCAGGCGCCGCCGCTGTTCCCGGCGGGTTCGCCGATCCTGCCGACCCAATATAACCGGGCGCTCTATGACGGGATCGGGCGGTTCTACACCGTAGGACTGCGCTTCAAATTCTAGGCGGCCTATTGCGGCGGGATTGCCTCTCCGATCCCGCCGCAGCCTCCCGCGACTGCCGCCCCATGGCCCGGAAGGGCTCTGGGGTGGCTTCTTTTTGTCCCGTCAATTGGTTCAGATCGTCGCACCACCGTCGATGATCATGGTCTGTCCCGTCATGAAGATGCTGGCGTCCGAGGCGAGGAACACCACCGCGCCGGCGATTTCCTCGGGCTTTCCGATCCGACGGAGCGGCACGCTGTTGTTGGCGGCGGCGATCCGGTCCGGGTCCTCCCATAGTGCACGGGCGAAGTCCGTCCGGATCAGGCCGGGCGCGATGCAGTTGACCCGCACGTTATCCGGGCCGAACTCGGCCGCGTAGCTGCGTGCAAGTTGAAGATCCGCTGACTTCGACACGCCATAGGCTCCGATCATCGGCGATGCGCGCATTCCGGCGATGGAAGAGATGATAATGATCGATCCGGAGCGCCGCTCGCGCATCGCGGGAGCGGACATCTGGATCAGCCAATGGTTGGAGAGGACGTTATTGTCCAATATCTTGCGGAACTGCTCATCCTCGATATCGGCAAGCGGACCATAATAGGGATTGGCGGCGGCGTTGCAGACGAGGACATCGATCTGGCCGAATGCACGAGTGCTTTCGGCCACGAGCCGCTGCAGCGCCTGCTTGTCGGAGATATTGGCCGCGATCGCCAGTGCGGTGCCGGCGCCGCAAGCGGCGTCGATGGCCTCCGCCACCTGATCACAGCTTTCCTGTTTTCTGCTGGAGATCACGACCTTCGCGCCCATCGTGGCGAGCGCGATGGCCGTCGCCTTGCCAATGCCGCGCGACGAGCCGGTGATCAGGGCCACGCGGCCTGAAAGATCGAACATGGTAGTTTCCTTTTCGAACAGGTTTCCGGTCTTTTCCATTGCCAGCTGGAGCAGCCGTCATTCGCCAACGCGCACGACGAGTTTCCCGATAGCGCCGCGCTCCGCCATCTTCCGGATCGCCGCTCCGGCATCGGCAAAATCGAAGGTTTCGCTGACGCGAGGCGCAATCCGGCGTTGCTGCCACAGATCCATCAAGCGCTGGATGTTGGCGCGGTTCGCTTTCGGATCGCGTGCGGCGAAAGCGCCCCAGAAGACGCCGCAAATGTCGCAGCTTTTCAGTAGCGTCAGGTTGAGTGGCAGATGCGGTATTCCTGCCGGGAAGCCGGTCACCAGATAGCGGCCTTCCCAGCCCATCGCGCGCACTGCCGGCTCGGCATAATCGCCGCCCACGGGATCGTACACGAGTTGAAAGCCATCGGGGCCGGCAAGCTGCTTGAACTGGTTCGCGAGCGTCTTCGATTCTTCGCGGCTCAGGGGGCCGCGCGGATAGATCACGGTGTCATCGGCGCCCGCCGCGCGTGCGGCGGCTGCCTTTTCCTCGCTCGATACGGCGGCGATCACGCGCGCGCCGAACGCCTTGCCCAACTCGACCGCGCTCAGCCCGATCCCCCCGGCCGCGCCCAGCACCAGCAGATTGTCACCTTCCCGCACATGCCCGCGATCGACGAGCGCGTGGATGGTCGTGCCATAGGTGAAGAGCAGCGCCGCGCCTTCCTCGAAGGAATGGCCGTCGGGCAGCGGAAAGACGCGCTGCGCATCGACCGCAACCCGTTCGGCAAGTCCGCCGTGGCCGGTCGTGGCGATGACCCGATCACCGACCGCGAAGCCTTCGACGCCGCTGCCGACGGCGCTCACCGTTCCGGCGATCTCGCAGCCTGGTGCGAAAGGGCGGGGAGGCTTGAACTGATATTTGTCCTCGATGATCAGCACGTCGGGATAATTTATCGAACAGGCATGGACCGAGACGACGATCTTGCCCGCGGTGGCTTCCGGCTCGGGCAAATCCCCTGTCGCCAGCGTTTCGGAGCCTCCGGGCGTTACGGACAGCAGGGCTTTCATCGATAGTCTCCTCGGCAAGTGGATTCGTTGGGATGGAGATCAGGCGAAGCGGGGTGGCCGTTTCTCGATGAACGCGGCTCTTGCTTCCCTTGAATCGGGCGTGCGGGCCGATGCGGTGTGCCGTTCCGCCTCGAACGGGATGAACGACGCAAAGTCCATCTGCTCCGCCGCAAGGAAATTCTCTTTCATCATGCGCAGCGTGGCGGGGGCTTTCGCGCCGATCGCACCGGCAATCGCCGTCACCTGGTCGTCGAGGTCCATATCGCTGAACACGCGCGACACCAGCCCGATGCGCTCGGCTTCCGCCGCATCGAACTTGCCGGGCATGAAATAAAGCTCACGCGCGCGCGCCGCGCCGATGATCCTCGGCAAGGTCCAGGGCCCGCCCATGTCGCCGGCGAGGCCCACGTCCAGGAATGCCGTGTTGAAGCGCGCGGTGTCGCTAGCATAGCGCAGGTCACAGGCTGCGGCCCATGTCAGGCCGGCTCCCGCGCAGGCTCCCCTGATCGCGGCAATCGTCACAATCGGCAATTCGTGCAGCAATGTCGCAACATCGAACAGCGCGACGGGTGTCTCGCTGCCGTCGCTTTTCGCGCGCAAGTCCATGCCCGGGCAGAAGTCGCCGCCCGCGCCGGACAGCACCAATACGGAGATGTCGGTGCGGGCGCGCAATCTGTCTAGCGCTTCGTGCAATTCTATCAGCATCCGCCGCACGATCCCGTTCCGGCTTTCGGGCCGGTTGAATGTCAGATGGGCAACGCGCCCGGACTCGCGCCAGTCGATCGTCTCGAAAGTCCCGGACATGTTCGCTCTCCCTTCCCGCGGCAGGACCAATGTGCAGATCATTGCGGTTATTGTCGACAATAATCGGGGGGCGCGCGGCCGGAAGAAGGAGACTTGACACCCAAATTTATGTCGACAATCTGCAATCCAAGACAGGAGAGCCCGCATGGTCAATGCCGAAACGGGGCGAATGACGCCGTCATGGGAGGAGTTGCAGCCCGGCCAGCGGGTGGGGCCGATCGAACATGACGTTACGCCCGCAATGGTCGACGCGTTCCTTGCGACGATGGGGGCGGCAACCGATCGGCGTGCGCTGGCGGGCGAGCCGATGCCGCCCACCTTGCTCGCAACCGATTATGTGCTGCTGCTGCATGGCGTTCTCGAACTCGGCCATGGGCTGATGCGCAGCCACGAGACGATCGTGCACCGGCCCGTGCCGGTGGGCGCGCGGGTGGAGATGGCCGGCGAGATCATCGACAAATTCGTGCGCAAGGGGCGGAATTACTGGACGCTCGAATATCATGTCGCCGCGAACGGCGAGCGCTGCATCACCTATATCGTAACCTGCTCGGTGAACTGACATGGCTGTGACGAACCAGCCGCTACAGGCTGCAACCGATATGACGCTGGAGGCGATCGCCGATTTCGGGGGATTGGTCCGGCAGCGCGCACCCTTCCAGCTTCCACCGCTGTCCAAGGGGCATCATGGGGATATGGAAGCCGCGCGCAAGGCGGGTTTGCGCGGACCGGTGGCCTATTCGCTCCATTATACCGGGCAGGTGGGGGAAGTGCTGACACGCGCCTATGGCGCGCGCTGGACCGCCGGAGGGCGGTTGGCGCTGTTCTTCCTGAAGCCGGTTTGCGCCGGGGATGCGATCAGGATCACGGTCGGCGCCCGCCCGCTGGATCGCCCGCCTCCGGAGCCCGATCAGCTTGAATGGTTGCAGGTCGATGTTTACAACCAACTCGACGAATTGGTCGCTTCGGGTTGTGCCGGAATTGTTCCGGCGTAGCGCCGTAGCCGGGAGTGGGAGTTTTGGTGAGCGCGCCTGTCCGAGAATCCGCCGCGCCGGCTCCGCGCCGTTCCTCGGGCCAATCGATGCTCACCCTGCCGGAACGCATTGCGGATGATCTGGGCGGCCAGATCGCCAATGGTATCATCCCGCCCGGTGAACGGCTGCGGGAAGTGGAGATCGCCAAACGCTACGGGGTCAGCCGCGCGCCGGTCCGGGAGGCCGTCCGGATTCTGGCGCGTCGCCATCTTGTCGATTTCCAGCCGCGCCGCGGCGCCTTCGCCATCGAGGTGACGATCGAGCGACTGGTCGATATCTTCAACGTCATGGCGCATCTGAATGGGCTGGCTGCCCGCTATTTCGCGCTCCTGGCCGATGAGGCGGCGTTGGAGCGTTCCGGATCGTTATTGAAGGCGCTGGAGGAACTGGCCGAGGATCGGGACTGCGATCCGCAGGAATTCGCCTTCGCCGCCGGTCGGGTCGGTGCGTTCATCACCCGCAATTGCGGGAGCGCCCATATCACGGAGATCATGCAGCAGCAGCTCAATCATTCGCTATGGAGCACGCTGTGGCGCAACAAGCCGATCGATTTCTTCACATTCGAACGGCGCCGTGAAGCCGCCTCATTAACCCGCCGACGGCACGAGGCGTTCCTTGCCCATGATCCCGATCGCGCGGATGAGATCAGCCGTCGCATGACCTATCTCGCACGCGATCATGCGGTCGCCGCTTTTTCCTACGGCCGCCGAAGGACATGGCCGGTTTCGGTCGACTGACACCGGAATCTCGCATTCGGCCTTGGCGAATAAATCTATATTAATGTCGACAATACTCGCGCCGCATTTGTGGTATTATGCTATATAACTCTAAACATTAAATAATATCTCCACACTTCTGTCGGAAGTGTGATTGACAAAAGCGTGGTTCGAAATAAAGTCGACAATCTTACAATGAATAACGCGCATGGTTCTGCGCCTCGGACAGCTGCGTCGCAAAGGATGAGGGGACGATGGGAGAGATGCTGGAGGGCGGTTTCGCCCGGATCTGGACTCGGATCGCGGCGGCGCAGCCGGAGGAGGCGGCTGTCGTCCAGGGCGATCGCAGCCTGTCATGGGCCGAGTTCGAGCGGCGGGCCGGGATGCTCGCCGATTATTGGCGTGGCTGCGGCCTGTCTCCAGGGGCCAGCGTCACCGCGTGCATGCGCAATGCGCTGGAATATCCGATCGCCTTCTTCGCCGCCTACAAGCTCGGGCTGACCACCTTTACCTGCAACTACCGCTACACCCCGGCCGAGCTTCAATATCTGTTCCGCGACGCGAAGGCGGAGGCGATCATGTTCTCGCTCGAGAATCTCGAGCAGATCGCGCAGGTTCGCGAGCTGGTGCCGGAGATCAAATCATGGATCGCTGTGCCGGACGGCGTACATGAAACGCCCGGCTGGGCCGTGTCGCTTGATGCGATTGTCGCCGGAAAGGCGAAACCGCCGCTCCCGCCCCGGCTTGAGATGCCCGATGATCCGGTGTTCCTGCTCTATACCGGCGGCACCACGGGCATGCCGAAGGGTGTCGTCTGGCGGCACGCGGATATCATCGCGGCGCTTGGTGGCGGGGCCGCGTCCGATCTGGGGCTGGGGCCGTGCGACGATATCGACGAACTGCTCGGCCGGCTGACGCTTGAAGGGTTCCGACCGCGCGCGCTGATCGGCAGCCCGTTGATGCACGGCGCCGGCCAATCGGCGATGTTCCTGACGCTGTCCATGGGCGGCAAGGTGATCCTGCTGTCATCCCCCGTGTTCGATGCGGAGGAATTGTGGGACGAGGCGGAGCGGGAAGGGGCGACGCGGATCGTGATCGTTGGTGAGGCTTTCGCCACGCCGATGCTGGATGCGCTGAACCGTCATCCCGGCCGTTGGCGGCAGCCCGCGCTCAAGACGATCACCTCCACCGGGGCGATGTGGAGTCATGAGAACAAGTGCGCGATCCTGGGGCATTTCCCCCATATCCGGCTGGTCGACAGCCTGGCCTCTTCCGAAGGACCGCCGCTTGGCGATTCGATCACCACGCTCGGCGCGGATGGCGTGACCGGGCGTTTCGTGATGCGCGACAATTGCGCCGTGTTCACGGAGGATGGTTGCCGCGTCGTGCCGGGGAGCGGGGAGGTGGGGTTTCTGGCGACGGGCGGGCGCCTGCCGCTCGGTTATTTCGGCGACGAGACCAAGACGGCGAAGACCTATCGCGTGCTGGAGGGCGAGCGATGGGCGTTGGCCGGGGACATGGCGACGGTCGATGTGGACGGGAGCATTCGGCTGCTCGGACGCGGATCGCAATGTATCAACACCGGCGGAGAGAAGGTCTTTCCCGAGGAAGTGGAATCCGCGCTGAAGCTCTATGACGGCGTGCGCGACGCGATCGTGCTCGGCCTGCCGGATGCGCGTTTCGGCGAGCGCATTGGGGCGGTCGTCGAGCTTTCCGATCCGTCGGTGACGCCAGATGATCTGGGGCGACACCTGCGCAATAGCCTCGCTGCCTACAAGTTGCCGCGCACCTATCTCTTCGTCAAGCGGGTTCCGCGGCTGGTGAACGGGAAGGCCGATCTCAAGTCCGCCAAGGCGGCGCTGCTTGCGATCCAGGCCGCCGCCTGATTTCCGCTGAAGGGAGGAAAGCCTTGTCCGTCGAACTCGACATGCTGCGCGAAAGCGCGCGGCGGCTGATTGCCGAAGCAAAGCCGACGCATTGGTCGACCCGGGATATCGATGGCCGCAGCGATGCCGATTTGTGGCGCGGGATCGTCTCCAGCGGCTGGTTGCTTGCCGGGCTGGACGAGGATCTCGGCGGCTTTGGCCCGGGTGCGCAAGAAGCGGTGGTGATCGCCGGAGAAGTGGGACGCGGGCTGTTGCGCGAGCCGGTGCTGGCGAATCTTGTCGCGATCCGGCTGCTGGCGGACCTCTTGCCGTTCGGCGCGGATCATGCGGTGCTCGACGCGATCCTTGCCGGCCGGTGCCGCGCGGCATTCGCTTATGCCGAGCCGGGGCATGGTTTCGACTGGGAGAGACCGCGGACGGCCTGCGTTCCAGTGGAAGGCGGCTGGCGTCTCGACGGGCTGAAACAGGTTGTGTTAGGCGCGGGGGATGCGGATGTCATCCTCGTAACCGCCAGCGACGCGGCGGGCGAGGCGTGCGTGGCGTTGGTACCGGCGGGCGCCGAGAGTGTGCGGATCGTGCCCTATCCGCTGGTCGGCGGCGCTGGCGCAGCGGACGTGCGGTTCGATGCCGTGCGTCTCACCGAAGCCAGGGTGATACGGGGGAAAGGCGTGGCGGACGCGATCGCGCGAGCCGTGGATATTGGCGCGCTGCTCGCATCCGCCGAGGCGGTCGGCGCGATGACACAGGCGTTCGAGCAGACGTTGGCCTATGTGAAGGAACGCGTGCAGTTCGGCCAGCCGATCGGTAGCAATCAGGCGATCCAGCATCGGCTGGTCGATATGCTGTCGCTGGTGAAGGAGGCCGAAATCCTGCTTGCCGACGCGGCGGCGCTGATGACGGCGGACGACTGGGCGCGTGGGCTGGCGGTGTCCGCGCTGCGCATCCATGTCGCGGACGCGGCCCGCCATATCGGCAAGGAAGCGGTGCAGATGCACGGCGCGATCGGCACTACGGACGAGGCGGCGATCAGCCATTATTTCCGGCGTCTAATCGCGCTGGGCACGATCTTCGGAGACGCGGAATTCCATCGCGGCCGCTTCGCCGCCTTGCAGGAGGGGGATCGATGACCATGCTTTCGCCGGAGGATCAGGCGTTCGCCGAAGATTTCCGCGCCTTCGTCGCGGCCAATCTCGATCTGGAGACGCGGGCGATCGTCGCGGACGGCGGCTATCCTTCCAAGACACAGGTGCGGGCGTGGTTCCGGGCGCTCGCCAGCCGCAACCTGTTCGCCCATACATGGAAAGCGGAGCATGGCGGACCGGGCCTGACGCCGATGCAGCAATTGCTGTTCGAGGAGATCGTCGCGGAGATGCACGCGCCTTCGAACAACGGCCTCGAAACCAAATTGGCCGGCCCGGTGATCCGCGAATTCGGCAACGAGGCGCAGCGGCGCCAGCATCTGCCCGGCATCCTCGACGCCACAATCTGCTGGTGCCAGGGCTATTCCGAGCCGGGCGCGGGCAGCGATCTCGCTTCCCTGAAGACGCGCGCGGAGCGGGACGGGGACGATTATGTCGTCAACGGACAGAAGATCTGGACCAGCTACGCGCATTGGGCGGACTGGATGTTCATGCTGGTGCGCACCAGTCAGGAGGCGCGGCGGCAGGACGGCATTTCTTTCCTGCTGGTCGACATGAAGACGCCGGGGATCACGGTGCGGCCGATCCTGGCGGCGAACGGGCACCATGGCTTCAACGAGGTGTTCTTCGACAACGTCCGAGTGCCGGTCGCCAATCGGGTGGGAGGGGAGGGCAAGGGCTGGACCTATGCCAAATTCCTGCTCAGCAACGAGCGACTGGGCGTGGTCGCCATTCCCAATATCCAATATGCCATGCGGCAGGCGGAGGACGCGCTGCGCCGCCCGCGTGCCGATGGCAGCCGCTTGATCGACAACCGCGCCTGGGCGGATCGGCTGACCGACCTGAAGGTCAGGCTGCGCGCGGTGGAGGGATGGATTCAGAAGATGACGGCGGAGCAACTGGCCGGGGGCTCGCCGGGCGTGGAGGTTTCGCTTCTCAAGATCAGGGGAACGGAGTTGAATCAGGCGATCGCCGAACTGGCGATGGACGCGCTGGGCTATGATGCGCTCCCGTTCGATTTCGCCACCGGCGCAAGCCCGACGGACCGGCTCGCGGATTCCGGAGCGTTGCGCGCCACATCGCGCTTTATCGACCGGCGCGTTTCCACCATCCTGGGCGGCTCGACGGAGATACAGAAGAATATCGTGACGAGGGCGATGCTGGGCCTATGAGCAAGGATTATCTTCGCCTGCGCCAGATTTGCCTCGTGGCGCCTGACCTGGAACCTGCTGTCGACGATATGGCCGCCATTCTCGGCGTGCCTGTCTGCCACCGCGATCCGCGCGTGCGCGTCTTCGGGGTGGAGAATGCGCTGTTCGCCGTGGGGACGACCTTCATCGAGATCATCGCGCCGCTCTCGCAAGACACGGCTGCGGCGCGTTTCCTGGAGCGCAGCGGCGGGCAGGGCGGGTATATCGCCCTGTTCGATTGCCCCGATCCCCGGCGCTACGAGGCGAACGCCAATGCGCTGGGCGTGCCTACCGCCTACACGATCGACCGGCCGGCGGATTATACCGCGATCCAGCTTCTCCCGCGCGCCTGTCGCGCGACGATGCTCGAATTCGATCGTAGCGAGGGGGGCGAGAAACTGACCGGCCGTTATTCTCCGGCCGGGCCGGGCTGGCAGCGTTTCGTCGATACGCGCGTCTCCCGCGCGGTGACGGGAATCGGAGCGGTCAGCCCGGCTCCGCATGAGCTTGGCGCGCATTGGGCGGCGATCCTGCGGCGGCCGCTGGAAGGTCCCACTCCTGCCATCGCGGTGGACGGCGCGCGTATCGGTTTCGAAGCATGCGATGCCGGACGCGAGCGGCTGGAATGGGTAGACGTCGCCGCGGCGCAGCCCGGCCGGATCATGGAGGAAGCGCGGCGACGCGGGCGCGCGGTGGGCGAACGGGCTGTCCGGCTGAGCGGCATGGTCTTCCGCATCGCGAACGCTTGAAGGGCGGCCGCAGCTTGACAACCAATGGTTCTTTGGCGTGGTTGCGCATATGGATGAAGCAACCGGCCCGGTGAACGACAGCGCGGACAATCTGCTGGCCGCGCGCCGGCATCCATTGCGCACCCTGCCCGAACAGATCGCCGACGATCTCGGCGGCGAGATATTGCGCGGTGCGATCGCGCGCGGCACGCGCTTGCGCGAGATGGAGCTTTCGGCGCGCTACGGTGTCAGCCGCGCGCCGGTGCGTGAGGCGATCCGGTTGCTCGCGCGCAAGGGACTGGCGGATTTCACGCCCCGGCGCGGCGCTTTCGTGACCGAGATGACGACTGATCGCTTCGTCGATATCTTCAACGTCGTGGTGATGCTGCTGGGCATGGCTGTGCGCAGTTTCACCGAACAGGGTGATGGCGAGGCGTTGGCGGCGCTGGGTGAGGACACGCGGCGTCTGGCCGCGATGGCTGCCGATCCCGCGACGACCGGCGCGGAATTCGCCTTTGCCGCCTGGCGGATGTCCGGCAGGATCGCGCGGCATTGCGGAAGTGAGGCCACGGCCGAATTGCTGTCGAGCCATTTGCGTGACACAGCTTGGGGCACGATCTGGCGCCATCTGCCGCTGGACTATGCGACGCAGGAACGCCGCATCGAGATCGCCGCCGCTTATGGCGCGCGATATGAGGCCGTAGCTGCCGGCGACGGCGAGCGCGCGGAGCGGATCACCGTAGTGACGGGATTGGCCGTGCGGGATCACGCCGCGCGGATATTGGCCAAAGCGCGTGGTGAAGCGCTGAATATGCAGCGGCTTACGCTCTACCGCTTATAACCAATCAGGTCGGACACGGCGGAAAACCCGTTTTGAGCTTGCCATGGGCTCCAATTTTGTCGACAATACAACAAACATTTTAGGATGAGGTGCATGATGCGCGAGGCAGTCATCGTTTCGGTCGCCCGGACGCCGATCGGCAGGGCCTATCGCGGCGTATTCAACAACACCGGTGGCGTTGAGCTGGCGTCCTTCGCGATCGCGGAAGCGGTTCGGCGTTCCGGCGTCGATCCCGCCGAGATCGAGGACGTGGTGTTGGGATCGGCCATGCCGGAAGGGGCGACCGGGGGTAATGTCGCGCATCAGGCGGGATTCCGGGCGGGGCTGCCGATCGGCACCTCCGGCATGACGGTGCAGCGCGCCTGTTCTTCCGGGCTAATGGCGATCGCCACGGCAGCGAAGCAGGTGGTGGATGATGGCATGTCGATCGTGGTCGGTGGTGGGGTCGAATCGATCTCGCTGGTCCAGAACGAGCATCAGAACCGCTATCGCGCCGGCAATCCGGCGCTGCGCGAGACCTTCCCACGCCTTTATATGTCAATGCTGGAGACGGCGGAAATCGTCGCGGCGCGCTATGGCGTGACGCGCGAGGCGCAGGATGCCTATGCGCTGGAATCGCAACGTCGCACCGCGCGCGCGCAGGAAGAAGGGCGACTGGACCGGGAGATCGTTCCCGTCACGACCGTGATGACGGTCACGGATCGCGAAACCGGCGAAACAAGCGAGCGCTCCGTCACCATCGTGCGGGACGAAGGCAACCGGCCCGGCACCACGCTGGCCGATCTGGAAAAGCTGAAGCCCGTGTTCAGCGGCGGCCAGGTCGTCAAGGAAGGGCGCTTCGTCACCGCCGGCAACGCCTCCCAATTGTCGGACGGGGCGGCCGCGCTGGTCATCATGGAGGCGAAGGAGGCCGAGCGGCGCGGGCTGCAACCGCTCGGCGCCTATCGCGGCATGGCGGTCGCGGGTGTCGATCCGGACGAGATGGGCATAGGCCCGGTCAAGGCGGTACCCCGGCTGCTTGCGCGCCACGGCCTGACGGTCGACGACATCGGGCTGTGGGAGCTGAACGAGGCGTTCGCGTCGCAATGCCTCTATTGCCGCGATGCGCTCAGCATCGATCCGGAGCGCTATAACGTGTCGGGCGGTTCCATCTCGATCGGTCATCCCTATGGCATGACCGGCGCCCGTTGTACCGGGCATTTGTTGTTCGAGGGGCATCGCCGTGGGGCGAAATATGGCGTCGTCACCATGTGCGTCGGCGGCGGCATGGGGGCCGCGGGCCTGTTCGAAATTTTCTGAAGGGAGAGGCGAGATGGGCCTGCTCGAAGGGCGCACCGTCCTGATTACCGGCGGTGGCAACGGCATCGGGCGCGAATGCGCGCTGATCGCTGCCGCTGAGGGTGCCAATGTCGTGGTCAACGATCTCGGTGGCAGCCTGAAAGGGGATGACGGCGGCAACGCCGGTCCGGCGCAGGCGGTCGTCTCGGAGATCACCGCCGCCGACGGACAGGCGGTCGCGAATTGCGAGAGCGTCGCCGATTATGGCGCGGTGGCGCGCATGGTGGAGCAGGCGCTGGACACGTTCGGCGGGCTGCATGCCGTGATCAATCCTGCGGGCATCCTGCGAGACCGGATGTTCCACAAGATGAGTGAGGACGATTGGGATCGCGTCGTCGAGGTGCATCTGCGCGGCACGTTCAACGTCTGCCGGGCGACGATCGAGCATTTCCGCGCGCAACAGGACGGCGCTTATGTCCTGTTCACCTCCACATCCGGCCTTTACGGCAATATCGGCCAGGCCAATTACGGCGCGGCCAAGATGGGGATCGCCGGCCTGTCCCGCATCATCGCGATGGAGGGGGCAAACCTTGGCATCCGGTCGAACGTCGTGGCGCCGGCGGCATGGACGCGCATGACGCAGGCCATCCCCGTGAAGGACGAGCAGGGCGCGAAGCTCCGGCAACTGCTCGCGCAGACGATGGGGCCTGAGCAGCCGGCAGCCCTGTCAGTCGCGCTGGCCGCCCCATCGTGCACGGCGAGCGGACAGATTTTCGGTTCGAAGGGCGGGGAGGTCACGGTGTTCAGCCAGCCGCGCCCGGTGGGACGGGTGGAGCGGGAGGGACGCTGGACGCCGGGCGACATCCTGTCGGAGGCGCTGCCGGCGCTTGCTCCAGGCTATACCGGCGTTTTCGACAAGCCGCGCGTGGTGCCCGCCGATGCGTGACAATGCCATGCCGGCGGCACTTCCGGCCGCCGGGGCTTGCGTGTTGCGGGAGTTGGTCGAACACCGGGCGGCGGCGCACCCGGAACGTGTGTTCGCCGTGTTCGCGGCCGAGGATGCGCCATGGACCTGGGCGCGCGCCCTCGCCGATATCCGCGCGCTCGCGGCGCAGCTCCATTCGCTGGGCGTGCGGCAGGGTGACAAGGTGGCGACATGGCTACCCAACGGCCGTCGCGCCGTGACCGCATGGCTGGCGATCAACTATCTCGGCGCGGTCTATGCGCCGCTCAATATCGCCTATCGCGGGCGGATGTTGCAGCATGGCCTCGGGCTGTCCGCGGCGAAAGTGCTGATCGCGCATGCCGATCTATTGGAGCGGCTGCGCGAGATCGAGCCGACCGCGCTTGTCGCGGTGATCGCGGAAGGCGAGGCGATCCTGCCGGACGGCGTTCGATTGCATTCATGGCGAAGCGGTGCGGAGATGGCGCAGCCCACGCCGCTGGAACGGCCGATACAGCCGTGGGACCTAGCGGCGATCATCCTCACTTCCGGCACGACCGGCCCGTCGAAGGGCGTGGAAGTCACCTACGCGCAGATGTGGTTTTCCGCGACCGGCCACCCGGTCGAGCAGGGCCCGGAATATCGCGGGCTGGTGCAGGCGCCGCTGTTTCACGTCAGCGGCATGGGGCCGGTGCTGCGCGCGCTGGTTTCCGGGGGCTCCTTTGCCGTCATCGAACGGTTCAACACCCGCACCTTCTGGCGCGATGTGCGTCGGCTGGAGGCCACGACCGCGACGATCATGGGATCGATGGCGTCCTTCCTTCTTTCGATCCCGCGTTCGGAGGATGAGCGCTGCACGACGATGAAGACCATGCTGATCTCACCGACCAGCCATGATACGCTGGCGCTGGCGGAACGGGCCGGCATCCCGTGCTATACGGTGTTCAGCATGTCGGAGACGGCGGTGCCGGTGACGGGGACGGGGCCGCACAAGATAGGCGTCTGCGGTCGCGCCCGCGTGGGTATCACCGCGCGCGTGGTCGATGCCCATGACGTGGAGGTGCCGCGCGGCGAGATTGGGGAGCTGGTGCTTCGATCGGACCTTCCTTGGGCGATCAGCGCGGCCTATCACGGTGACCCAGCTGCTACGGCGAAGGCGTGGCGCAATGGCTGGTTCCACACCGGGGACGCCTTTCGTGTCGATGAGGACGGCGATCTCCAGTTCATCGACCGCATCAAGGATGCGATCCGCCGCAGGGGCGAGAACATCTCTTCCCACGAGGTCGAAACCGAAGTCACCTCGCATCCCGACATAGCCGATTGCGCGGCGATCGCGATTGCGAGTCCGTATGGCGAGGATGATGTGATGATCGTGGTGGAGCCTGTACCCGGTAGGGCGATCGCGCCACGCACGCTGTTCGAATATCTGCGTCCGCGCATGCCGCATTACATGCTGCCGCGTTACATCCGCGTCATGCCGCGCCTGCCGCGCACGCCGACCGAGAAGATCCAGAAGCATGTGTTGCGCGATGAAGGCGCGACGCCGGATACCTGGGATCGCGAGGAAGAAGGCATAAGCGTCACGGCGGACCGGATCGGTTAACGGATGAGCCATCTCGGTCAACATCTCCGGTGTGGCGGTGGTGGCGCTGTCCTGGCCGCTGCCGCGTCGCGTGCGGCCTTGCAGCTTCGTGGACGCCCGCCCGGGGGGGAGCGAAGGTGATGCCGGGTTGATGAGATTCCTGTCCGTCCGTCGTTGACGACAAGCGGTGTAAGCTAACAACTGACGCGAAAAAATTTGTCGACAATATGACAGATTAAAGCATTCTATCAGCCGGCGAGCGGAAAAGGGGGGGCAAGGATCAGGCGCTGGGGCGTTCCCGAGGTGGACT
>JASGGR010000271.1:0-2812 GCA_047602705.1 Sphingomonas bacterium
GGCAAGGATCGCGCCCGTTTCCTGTCACCGCACACAGCAACGGGCAGGGAGAATTTTACCCGGATCGGGCTTCAAGGAAGCAGCCGCAATTTTCCGAGCGTGCCGATCACGCTCGAAGACCATATCCATGATCACGCCATCGTCGATCTCGGCAGCGACGTACCACTCACCATGTCGCGGGATTTTGCCGAGCATTTCCGCATGCTGCGCGATCGTCCCGTATCGACCAGCATGACCTATGGCCTCGAAGGCGCTTCGGTCAGCCAGATCATGACGCTGCGCGAGGCGCGGATCGGGCCATTCCATCTGGCTAACGTGCCGACCTGCGTGATCGAAGATTGGGAGTTTGCCGAACCCCTCGCGCTCGGCTGGCCGATGCTCGCCCAATTCGACACGCGGCTCAGCCTCGGACGTAACCTCCTTCTCCTGAAGGCCGACGAAGACCGTTACGGCCAGGCTTTTCCGAAGGACCGGTCGGGGCTCGGCGCGCAGCGGCGATCCGATCATATCCTGATCCGCCATGTCGCGCTGAACAGTCCGGCCGGCCGGGCCGGGCTCAAGGAAGGCGACAGCATCGTCGCGGTGGACGGCCGCGCGGTCGATACGGCCTATCCCGCGCCAGGCCTGCGTCTCGGCGGCCAGGCGGCGGGAACGCGGCTGACGCTCACGCTGGCGGATGGCCGCGTCGTGCCGCTGGTTCTCGCCGACTATTTCTAAGGCCCGCCCTCCGATGGGGACAGCGCTCGGCGCTTGACGTTGCGCCGGGGCTGGCGCCAAGTCTGCCGCCATGAAACGAGTCGTCCTGATCGCCCTAGCGCTCGCCGGCTGCGCGACCGTGTCGGACATCCGCCAGAAGCAGCCTGTCGAAACCTTTCACACCGACAAGGATCCGGCGAAGGTTACGAAGTGCATCGCCGACACGCTGGAAGGCGTCGGTACGCCGCGCGTCATCCAGGCCGAGCATGAGACGATCCTGAGCTTTCGTCAGGGGCAGACCGCGACGATCATGTTCTCGATCACACCCTACGGCACGATCAACGTGCGCCGTCTGCATCGCGTCGTCCCCTATCATGACGCGATCGTCCGCTGCATCTGAACCGCTTCGATAAAGCGCGGCGCAAGCCGTTCAGGCGAGCTTGCGATAGAGTATGGATATATTGTTGGCGGGCATTTCGATGACATGCGCGGCGCCGAAGCCATGTTCGGCGGCCAGCGCGCTGACGTCGTCGAGCAGACGCAGGCCCCAGCGCGGGTCGCGGCGGCGCAGATCCTCGTCAAACGCTTCGTTGCTCGGAGCGGTGACCATGCCGGTCCGGCGATATGGCCCGTAGAGATAGAGCAGGCCGCCGTCCGGTAGCCGCGCGGCGGCACCGGCGATCAGCCCCTTCGTCGCGGCCCAAGGGCTGATATGCACCATGTTGATGCACAGGATCGCTTCCACCGGTCCGATCGGCCACGCGTCATCGGCCGCGTCGAGCGCGATCGGGGGAAGGATGGCGGACAGTTCCTCCGCCTGTGTCCAGGCCGCGACGGACGCGCGCGCTTCGGGCGAAGGATCCGACGGCTGCCATCGCAGATGGGGCAGGGCGCGGGCGAAATGGACGATGTGCTCGCCGCTGCCGCTCGCGATCTCCAGCACGGTTCCCGATGCCGGCAGTTCCGCACGGAGCACGTCCAGGATCGGATCGCGGTTGCGGGCTGTCGCGGGAGCGATGCGGCGTGCGTCGGTGGGGATGGCGGACATGGCTGGCTCGGCTTTCCTGCAGACCAATGTGCTATGCCGTCCGCCCAGCCCCGGGGTCAATGCCGGTCGCCCGACGGCGAAGGTGCGCGGAGCGCACCAGCTGTCGACCGGAAATCGCCATGCCCGTGCCGGATAAATGCCGTTAAGAGACACCCAGCAGCCGCATCGATCGATCCTGGAGCCCGTGACCTGAATGGCCCGCCCTGAGCCCCGTTCCCTCGCCTACCGCCTCGCCGTCGCCTCACGCGTCGTGGCGGCGCTGATAGGGGGCTATGGCGCCGCGGCAGCGGTGGCGATGGCTTCGGCACGCTGGTTGCCGCTGTCGCGGGCCGAAGCGGCGACGGCGGCCACGCTGATCGCGATGCTGGCCCTGCCGGCGGCCGTGATCTGGGTGTTCGCCGCGCGCAGCGCGGCGTGCCTGGGCGGGCCGATCGCCGTCATCGTGCTGGCCGTCCTGGCGGCATGGGCAGCAGGCGGCCCGCGGTGAAGACCGGCTTTCGTCAGTCCATGGCGTGGCTGCACGCATGGGGCGGGCTGATCTTCGGCTGGCTGCTCTTCGCCATGGCAGCCACCGGCACGGCGAGCGTCTTCAAGTCCGAGATTTCGGACTGGATGCGTCCTGAAGTGCGCATGCGCACCGATCCGGTGGATGCCGTCACAGCGGCCATTCGCTACCTCTCCGTCGCCGCGCCTGCGTCGAGCGGGTGGTATATGGATGCGCCGGACGACCGGCTGGCGGCGACCATCGCTACCTATGACGTCAAAGATGCGAATGGCGCGGACGAGTATCGGCTGGCCGCGTTCGATCCGGTCACCGGGCGTCCCGATGCGATCCGCGACACGCTCGGCGGGGAATTCTTCTATCGCTTCCACTTCGAGCTTCAATTGCCCTATCCATGGGGGCGCATCCTCGCCTCGGCGGCCGGCATGCTGATGCTGGTCGTGCTGATCAGCGGGATCGCCACCCACCGGCGCATCTTCGCCGATTTCTTCACGATGCGGCCCGGAAAGGGCAAGCGATCCTGGCTGGACGCCCATAATGTACTGGGCGTGCTGGCGCTGCCCTTT
>JASGGR010000272.1:0-2809 GCA_047602705.1 Sphingomonas bacterium
CGCGGCGGTCGCGCCCTTCCTGCTGGAAGCGGCAGCGCGGCTGCTCGCGATTCCCGAAGGCGACTGGCCCGAGCGCGAGGGCGCGTGGACCGCCGCGCAGACGCTGTTCCGCCTGCGCTGGCCATGGGCCTCGCTGCTCGCCGACCGCATCGCCCGCCCGCGCGAGGGAGAGCGCTGGCTGTTCTCCCGCCTGCCGGAATGGGAGGAAACCGCGCCGCGCCCGATGCCGCGCACGATCGCGCTGGAGGAGGATGCGGTGCAGGCGCGCCTCGCCGCCCTCACCGGCGCGAACCGCGAGCCGCGCCCCGGCCAGCGCGCCTATGCCGATGCCGCGGCCGACGCCTTCGCCCCGCGAATCGCGCGCGAATCCCCCAATCTGGTGCTGGCGGAGGCAGGGACGGGGATCGGCAAGACGCTCGGCTATCTCGCCCCCGCCTCGCTCTGGGCGGAGCAGGCGCAGGGCGCGGTCTGGATCAGCACCTATACCAAGGCGCTGCAACGCCAGCTCGCGCATGAGACGGTGCGGCTCCACCCGGACGCCGCCGTGCGCAAGGCCCGCGTCGTCACCCGCAAGGGGCGGGAGAATTATCTCTGCCTGCTCAACCTGGAGGATGCGCTGCAGGGCGGATTCTCCGGCCGGGCGGCGATCCTCGCGCAGATGGTGGCGCGCTGGGCGGCCTATAGCGCGGACGGCGACATGGTGGGCGGCGACCTGCCGGGGTGGCTCGTCACCCTGTTCCGCCGTAACGGCACGGCCGCGCTGACGGACCGGCGCGGCGAATGCGTCTATGCCGGCTGCCCGCATTACCGGAAATGCTTCATCGAGCACGCCGCGCGCGCATCGGTGGAGGCGGACATCGTCATCGCCAACCATGCGCTCGTGATGGTCAACGCCGCGCGCGGGCGGGAAACCGCGACCCGCCCCACGCGCTACGTGTTCGACGAGGGCCACCACCTGTTCGACGCCGCCGACGCGATGTTCTCCACCGCGCTCACCGGGCAGGAGACGATCGAGCTGCGCCGCTGGGTGCTAGGCCCGGAGGGCAGCAGCCGGGGGCGGCGGCGCGGGCTGGCGGCGCGGCTGTCCGACGTGGCGAGCTATGACGAGACAGGCGGCCGCGCGATCTCGGACGCGGTGACGGCGGCGCAGGCGCTGGCGGGCGAAGGCTGGCTGCAACGGCTGGGCGAGGGCGCGCCGTTCGGCCCGATCGAGGCGTTGCTCGGGGCGGTGCGCGGCGTGGTCTATGCCCGCGCGGAGCAGCCGGGCGACGCGGGCTACGGCCTCGAAACCGAGATCGCCGAGCCGCCACCCGAACTGATCGAGGCCGCCGGCCCCGCCGCGCAGGCGCTCGACGCCCTGCTCCGCCCTTTGGTGACGCTCGGCAAGAGGCTGGAGGCCGTGCTGGCCGAAGCGCCGGACTGGATGGACGGGCAGGCGCGCGCGCGGATCGAGGGCGCGATCGCCTCGCTCGGCTGGCGCGCGGAGACGGTGGCGGCGTGGCTGTCGCTGCTCGCACGGATCGGCGGGCCGGCGGACGCCGATTTCGTCGACTGGCTGGCGGTGGACCGTATCGAGGGGCGCGAGTTCGACATCGGCCTGCACCGCCACTGGCTCGATCCCACGCGCCCCTTCGCGGAAGTTGTGCTGAAGCCCGCGCACGGCGCGCTCGTCACCTCCGCCACGCTCACCGCCGGCGGGGACTGGCACACCGCCGAGGCGCGCGTCGGCGCGCCGCACCTTTCCATGCCGCCGGAGCGGTTCGAGGCGGCCAGCCCGTTCGACTATGCCGCCAGCGCCGAGGTGCTGATCGTGACCGACGTGAAGCGCGGCGATCAGGCGGCGCTCGCCAACGCCTATGCGCGGCTGATCGAGGCGGCGGGCGGCGGCACGCTCGGGCTGTTCACCGCGATCCGCCGGCTGCGCGGCGTCCATGCCGCGATCGCCGACCGGCTGGCGCGCGCCGGCCTGCCGCTCCACGCCCAGCATGTCGATCCGATCGACACGGGCACCTTGGTCGATATCTTCCGCGACGATCCGCACGCCTCCCTGCTCGGCACCGATGCGCTGCGCGACGGGGTGGACGTGCCGGGCGAATCGCTGCGCCTCGTGGTGATGGAGGGCGTGCCGTGGCCCAAGCCGAGCGTGCTCCACGCCGCGCGGCGCATGGCGGGCGGCGGGAGCGCCTATGACGACCGCATCGTCCGCGCGCGGCTGGCGCAGGCGTTCGGGCGGCTGATCCGTTCCGTGCGGGATCGCGGGGCGTTCGTGCTGCTCTCCGCCGCCATGCCCACGCGCCTGCTCTCCGCCTTCCCGCCCGGCGTCGGGATCGCGCGCGTGCCGCTGGACGAAGCGATCGCGCGGGTGCGGCAGCGTCTTTCCTCCGGCGCGCGTCTGGGGCATGAGGCGGCTCCCGACGCGATAATCCGAAGCAATGGAGTGTGACCGCCCGTGAAAACGCTGACGCTGCTGCGCCATGCCAAATCCGGGTGGGACGATCCGGTCGCGCGCGATTTCGATCGCCCGCTGAACGCCAAGGGCCATCGCGCCGCGCAGACCATGGGGCGACACCTGAAGGCGCTCGGGCTGCGCTTCGACCATGTCGTCGCCTCCCCCGCCGTGCGCGTGGTGGAGACGATCGGGGAGGTCGCCGCCGGCTATGGCGGGGCGCTGGACCCGGCGTGGGACCGGCGGCTCTACCTCGCCTCCTCCGCGACGATCCTGGACGTGGTGCGCGAAACGCCGGCGGATGCGGAGCGGCTGCTCCTGATCGGCCATAATCTGGGCTGGAGGATCTCGTCCTGCTGCTCG
>JASGGR010000273.1:0-2804 GCA_047602705.1 Sphingomonas bacterium
CGCCGGCGCGGGCGGGGCGACGCCATCGCCGCCGAACCCGCCGCCGGCCCGGATGAAGGTGGTGCGGTCCAGCCGCGCGAAACATCGCCCGCTCGCGTCGGTGAGGTCGGTCGCGGTGAAGATCAGCGCCGGCTTGCCCGGCCCCTTGTCCACCAGCCCGGTGATGCGGGTGGCGCTTTCCACCTCGCCGTCCACCGGCAGCGGGGCGAACAGCTCGAACGATTGCGCGCCGTGCAGCACCGCGACGGGATCGACGCCCGAATCCGGGTGGCCGAGCCAGAAGCCGGGATGCGCCAGAACCAGCGCCATCGCCGGCATCGCGACCGGGCCGGCGAGCGGGTCCACGAACGGCAGTTGCGCGGCATCGGTCGCATCCTGTCCCATGCCGATCGACAGCGCATAGAAAGCCGCGTCGCGCGGCGTGACCCGCTGCCGCGCGCGGGGGATCGGGAAGCGCAGCAGCTTTTCCGGATCAAGCGGCATCGGCGGCTTCCATCCGATCAGCGCCCTGATCCGTGCCCAAATCCGCGCCCAAATCCGCGCAGCGCATGGCGCCCGTCCTTTCCGACACCGGCCCTGATCCTTCCCCTGACGATGGCGGGCGATACAGGCGATATCGCCGCCGCTGCGCATCATGCTTGCACCGGGCGGGCCGCCGCGAAAAGCCGCGCATTGCATAGTCCTGAACAGGGCATAGGCGATGCCTATGCATCCGGCGAGCGCATTTGCATCCAGCCTATGGATTGTTAGCCTGCGTCCGACAAAGCCGGCATCCGCCCCGATAGCGCGGCGGGCCCGAGAGAGGATGGAACATCGCCATGTCCGCCACCGCCGTCGTTCCCGAAGCGGCCACGGCCGCGCGCCCCGCGCTGGAGGAGGCGATCCTCGATTTCATCGGGGGCTTTTCGGTCGCCGATCTCACCGACGATGCCCGCTCCGCCGCGCGGCGGCTGATGCAGGACCAGATCGCCAACCAGATCGCCTGCTCGCAGCTTCCCTGGTCGGTGAGCACGCTGGAATTCGCGCGGTCCCAGGCGCGGCCCGGCGTCTCCACCGTCACTGTCTATGGCGACCGGATGAGCGCGATCGACGCCGCTTTCGTCAACGCCACCTTCGGCCACGCCTTCGAATATGACGATGCGCATCGCGAGAGCGCCAGCCATCCCGGCTCATGCGTCGTCTCCGCCGCGCTGGCGCTGGGCGAGGAGACCGGCGCGAACGCGGACGAGACGCTGGCGGCGATGATCATGGGATATGAAGTCTATACCCGCATCGGCTCGATCGCCGCGCCCGAATTGCTGTCGCGCGGCTTCCATCCGCATTGCATCCTGGCGAACTTCGGCGCGGCGGCGGTTGCGGCGCGGCTGATGAAGCTGAGCCGCGAGCAGACCGGAAATGCGCTCTCCATCGCGATGAGCCATGCCTCCGGCACCACCGAATATACGTCGGGCGGCGGATCGATCAAACGCGTCCATTCCGGCATCGGCACCAGCGGCGGCATCCGCTCCGCGCAGATGGCGGCGCACGGCATCACCGGGCCGGCGGCCTATCTCACCGGGAACAAGGGCTTCTACCGCACCTTCCTCGACATGACGGTGGGGGACGAGGCGGCGGCGCGCTTCGGCCGCGACCGCCCGCTGGAGATCGGCAAGGTGTGGATCAAGCCCTATCTCTGCTGCGGCTGCATCCACGCCTATATCGATGCCGTGACGCCCTATGCGGGCCGCGCGGCGGATATCGAGGGCATCGACGTGCGCATCCAGCGATCCGCGAACGTGCCGGTGGGCACGAAGAACGCCAATGCCTACCACCCCACGATGATCGAGCATGTGCAATACAGCCTGCCGGTGCAGCTCGCCTTCACCCTGCTGGGCCGGGGCAACGGCTATCAGGTGCACCGCGACGCGCAGCACGGCCGGCTCGATCTTTCGCAGGAGGGCGAGATCCTGCGCACCGCGCGCAAGGTGCGGATGACGGAGGACCCCGATCTGGACCGGCGCTATCCGGGCAAGTTCGTCGCGGACGTCACGCTGCGCCTGGCCGACGGCTCCTCGCGGCCGGTGTTCGTCGAGGATTCGACCGGCACGATCGAGAATCCGATGAGCCAGCAGCAGCTCGACGCGAAGTTCAGCGAGCTGGCGGACGAGGTGCTGGGCGCCGGGAAGGCCGGCGCCCTGCTCGATGCCATCCGCGGCTTCGGCGGCGGCGGGAAGGTCGCGGATTTCACCGCGCTCATGGTTCGTTGAGCGAGGGAGCAGGGGCAGCAATGATGCAGAGACCGCTCGAGGGCATCCGCGTTCTGGACCTCACCGTGGCGCTGGCCGGGCCTTACGGCTCGCTGATGCTGGGCGGCATGGGGGCGGAGGTGATCCGGGTGGAATCCCCCTCCGGCGGCGATATCGCGCGCACCAACCCGCCCTATGTCGGGGACCACGGCCTCCATTTCGGCGCGGCGGAGGATGGCGACGTCTCGCTCACGATCCTCAATCGCGCGCGCAACAAGAAGAGCGTGACGATCGACCTGAAATCGGCGGAAGGGCGCGCGCTGCTGCTCGATCTCGCGAAGCAGGCCGATGTGGTGATCGAGAATATGAGCGAGGGCGCGACGAAGCGCCTCGGCGTCTCCTATGGCGATATCGCGGCGGTCAATCCCGCAATCGTCTATGCCTCGATCAAGGCGTTCGGCGAGCCGAGCATCTATCCCGGCACGAAGGGGATGGACATCATCGTCCAGGCGCTTTCCGGCATCATGGACGTGACCGGCTTCGCGGACGGGCCGCCGACGCGCTTCGGCCTGCCGATCG
>JASGGR010000274.1:0-2801 GCA_047602705.1 Sphingomonas bacterium
TAGCTCCTGCTCGGCGGATCGGGCGCGGAGGACGCCAGCCTCGGCAAGATCACCGGCCCCGGCTTCAACGAGGACGGCGTGGTCGATGCGGTGGAGCGCGTGACCGACAGATATCTGGAGATGCGGCAGGAGGGCGAGCGCTTCCTCGACACCTATCGCCGCGTCGGCTTCGAGCCGTTCAAGGAGGCGATCTATGGCTGACGACATCGGTGATGTGTCGGCGCGCGACGACTGGCTCCGCTTCCGCGACGACGAGCCGGTCGAGGAACCGGCGGTGACGCTGGACGCCTTCCTCGACCAGACCAATTCCTCCGCCGTGCGGCTGGAGGCGGGGGAGGATGCGCGGGCGTTGCTGCCGCATCTCGATCATATCTCGCTGATCGAGGTGGATTTCCCGCGCTTCCGCGACGGGCGCGGCTATTCCTCCGCCCGCATCCTGCGCGAGGCGGGATACAAGGGCGAGCTGCGCGCCACCGGCGACGTGCTGGTGGACCAGATGGACCATATGCGCCGCTGCGGCTTCGACAGCTTCGCGCCCGATGCGCCGATCGACCCGGAGGTCCTGCGCGCCACGCTGGAGCGATACGAATATCGCTACCAGCCCGCCGCCGACGCCGCCGTGCCGGTATGGAAGCTGCGCCATGGGTGAGGCGGCGCGCGTGCTCGACACGATCGACGTCACGCCCGCCTTCGCCGCCGGGGACGCCGCCGCTTACGAATCGCGCTTCGCCGGCGTTTCCACGCAGGACATGCTCGCGGAGCTGCTGTCGGGGGAGCTGAAAGGGCGGATCGCGGCGGTGTCGTCGTTCGGCACCGAATCCGCCGTGCTGCTGCACATGATCGCGGCGGTGGATCGCGACGTGCCGGTGATCTTCACCAACACGCAGAAGATGTTCGGCGAGACGCTGGAATATCGCGACGCGCTGGCCGAGCAGCTCGGCCTGACGGACCTGCGCGTCTACCGCCCCGATCCGCGCATCCTCGCCGCGAAGGACGCGAACGGCCTGCGCTGGTCCTACGATCCGGACGGCTGCTGCGAGATCCGCAAGGTGGAGCCGCTGCGCCGTGCCCTGCTGCCGTTCGACGCATGGATTTCCGGGCGCAAGGGCTTCCAGTCGAAGACGCGCGCCGGCATCCCGCGCTTCGAGATCGACGAGGGGCGGCTGAAGCTCAACCCGCTGGCGGATTGGGACAAGGCGCGGATCGACGCCTATTTCGAGGCGCACGAGCTGCCCCGCCACCCGCTGGAGGCGGACGGCTATCCCTCGATCGGCTGCAAGCCCTGCACGTCGAAGGTGCTGCCCGGCGAGGACCCCCGCGCCGGCCGCTGGCGCGGGTGGGACAAGGTGGAATGCGGCATCCACCTGCCCGGCAAGCCCGGCGAGGAACCCGTCTTCTGACGGCCGCCATGCCCCGCGCGAACATCACCGCGCTCGGCTGGGCGCTGACCGTCACCATCTGGCTGCTCGCCGGATTGATGACCGCAAGCGCGTTCCTGCGCGGCGAGGCCGCCGCTGCCCTGCCGCCGATCGTCGGCGGCGCGCTGACGCTCAATGCGCTCGCGGCCTTGCTGGTCCTCTGGCTGCGGCGGCGCGATTAGTCATTCGCGCGTGAAGCTGATGCCCCCGCGCGGGCGCTCATCCACGTCGAGGCTGAAGATGTCCGGCCGCGCATAATGGCCCACCACGTCCAGGTCGTAGCGCGCGCGGATCAGGTCCGCCGTGTCGATCCCGGCGACCAGCAGCCCGGTTTCCCGCTCCAGCGGCCCCGCGAGCACGTCGCCGAGCGGGCCGACGATCATGCTGCCCCCGCCGATCAGCGGCCGATCCGCATCCCAGCCCTCGACATCCCTGTCCAGTTCCGCCGGGGAAGGCTGCACCTGGCAGCAGCTTATGACGAAGCACCGCCCCTCATGCGCGATATGCCGCATCGAGCTGCGCCAGATGTCGCGCTCGTCCACCGTGGGCGCGCACCAGATCTCCACGCCCTTGGCATACATGGCCGCGCGAAACAGCGGCATGTGGTTTTCCCAGCAGATCGCGGCGCCCAGCTTCCCCGCCGGGCTTTCCACCACCGGCATGGTCGATCCGTCGCCCTGCGCCCACACCAATCGCTCGGTGCCGGTCGGCATCAGCTTGCGATGCTTCGCCACCACGCCCTCCTCCGGCGCGATGAACACCGCCGTGCAATAGAGCGACGATCCCGCGCGCTCGATCACGCCCAGCACCAGATGCGCGCCCGTGCGCGCGCTCATGCCGGCGAGGGCTTCAAGCTCCGGCCCGTCCATGTCGATCGCATTGGCGTGATAACGGGCGAACGCCTCCCGCCCCTCCGGCATGCGATAGCCGAGCCGGGTGCCGAACGTCTCGCCCTTGGGATAGCCGCCCAGCAGGGCTTCCGGCATCACCACCAGCCTTGCGCCGGATTCGCGGATGCGATCCTCGAACGCCAGGATGTTGCGCAACGTGGAGGCCTTGCCGGCATAATCCGCGCCGATCTGGAGCGCGGCGACGGTGACCTGGCCCATCGGCTCAATATCCCGCATAGTCGCTGAAGCGCGTGATCGTGGGATCGAACTTCAGCACCACCTTGCCGGTCGCGCCGTGGCGCTGCTTGGCGACGATCAGCTCCGCGAGGCCGAAGACGCGCTCCATGTTCGTCGCCCATTGGGCGTGATCCTCGAACACCCGGCTGTCGTCTCCCTCCATCGGGCGCTTCGGCTCCTTCTGCGCGACGTAATAATCCTCGCGGAACACGAACCACACCATGTCCGCGTCCTGCTCGATCGAGCCGGATTCGCG
>JASGGR010000275.1:0-2764 GCA_047602705.1 Sphingomonas bacterium
ACGATCAACCGCGTCAGCCTGTTCGCGCTGATCTTCTCGATCGGCATCCTGGTCGACGATGCCATCGTGATGATCGAGAATATCGCCCGCCATTGGGCGATGGATGACGATCGCGGCCGCGCGCAGGCCGCGATCGACGCCGTGGCGGAGGTCGGCAACCCGACGGTGGTCGCGACGCTGACGGTGGTCGCCGCGCTGTTGCCGATGCTGTTCGTTTCGGGATTGATGGGGCCGTATATGGCGCCGATCCCGGTCAACGCCTCGGCGGCGATGATCTTCTCCTTCTTCGTCGCCGTGGTCATCGCGCCGTGGCTGATGATCCGCTTCGCCCGCAAGACGTTGCAGGGCGGGCATGGCCATGGCGAAGGCGGCGGCAGGCTCGGGCGGCTCTATGTCCGCGTCGCGCATCGCGTGATCGACACGCGCCGCTCGGCACGCAACTTCCTGATCGTGGTCGGCGTGGCGACGCTGGCCGCCTGCTCGATGTTCTATTTCAAGGCCGTCACGGTGAAATTGCTGCCCTTCGACAACAAGTCGGAGATTCAGGTGATGGTGGACATGCCCGAAGGCACCGCGCTGGAAGGCACCGGCCGCGTGCTTGCGGGTGTCGCGGGCATCGTGCGCGGCCTGCCGGAGGCGGTGTCGATGGAGACCTATGCCGGCACGTCGGCCCCGTTCAACTTCAACGGCCTCGTCCGCCACTATTTCCTGCGCGGGCAGCCCGAGCAGGGCGACGTGATGGTCGCGCTGCGCCCCAAGGGCGATCGCGGCCGGTCGAGCCACCAAGTCGCGCTCGACCTGCGCGAGCGGCTGAAGGCGCTCCGGCTGCCCTGCGGGGCCTCGATCAAGGTGGTGGAGACGCCGCCGGGGCCGCCCGTACTGGCGACGCTGCTCGCGGAGGTCTACGGCCCCGATGCGGATACGCGCCGGAGGACGGCGGCCGAGCTGGAGAAGATATTCCGCTCCATCCCCTTCATCGTCGACGTGGACGACAGCATGGGCACCCCGCGCCCCAGGCTCCGCCTCGATATCCAGCGCGACAGGCTCGATTATTACGGCCTTTCGGAGCGGCAGGTCGCGGACAGCATCGGGATGCTGATGGACAGCCGGACCGTGGGCTATGCGCCGCGCGGCGACGGGCGGACGCCGCTTCCCATCACGGTCGCGCTCGAACAGAAGGATCGTAGCTGGAACGGAACGCTGTCGAGCACCCCGGTCGCGCAGACGCCCGGCGGGCAACTCGTCGATCTGGATGCGGTCGTCGATGCGCGGGCGGAGGCGGGAAGCCCCACGATCTTCCGCCGCGACGGCCGCTATGCCGATATGGTGACGGCCGAGCTTGCGGGCGCCTATGAAGCGCCGATCTACGGCATGCTGGCGGTCGATCGCGCGGTGGACGGCTACGACTGGGCCGCCAAGGGGCTGGCGAAGCCCGCCATCCGCTTCAACGGCCAGCCGGAGGACGAAAGCACGCCGTCGCTGCTGTGGGACGGGGAGTGGGAGATCACATGGGTCACGTTCCGCGACATGGGCGCGGCCTTCATGGTGGCGTTGCTTGGCATCTACATCCTCGTCGTCGCGCAGTTCAGGAGCTTCCGCCTGCCGCTGGTGATCCTGACGCCGGTGCCGCTGACGCTGGTCGGCATCGTCATCGGCCATATGCTGTTCCGCGCGCCGTTCACCGCGACCTCGATGATCGGCTTCATCGCGCTCGCCGGCATCATCGTGCGCAACTCGATCCTGCTGGTCGATTTCATCCGCCATGCCGCGACGCCGGACAAGCCGCTGCGCGACGTGCTGCTGGAGGCGGGGGCGATCCGGTTCAAGCCGATCCTGCTCACCGCGCTGGCGGCGATGATCGGCGCGGCCGTGATCCTGAGCGACCCGATCTTTCAGGGCCTTGCGATTTCGCTGCTGTTCGGCCTTGCATCCTCGACGTTGCTGACCGTGCTGGTTATCCCGGCCATCTACATCCTGCTTCGGGATGACGGGAAGCCCGCGACCGGATGACGCGGGGCGTGGGAAGGGCGCGGGCAAGACGGTGGAGCGCGTGGATATCCTGACCCGCCGGCAATTGCTCCAGCTGACCGGCCTTGTCGCGGCGGGATATGGGGCGAGCCTGTTCCTCAGGCGGATGGCCCCGCTCGGGCGGGACGTATCGGAAAATGCGGTGGCGCAGGCGGTGCTGCATGATCGGGAAGCGCCGCGCGAAGGGCCGCCCGGCGCCGATGTGACCCTCGCGGTCTTCACCGATTATCAATGCCCGGCGTGCCGGAAGGCCGAGCCGGATCTCCGCATGGCGCTTCAGGAAGATCGCGGCGTGGCGGTGATCTACAAGGACTGGCCGATCTTCGGGCCGATGTCGCAGCGGGCCGCGCGCGTCGCCCTCGCGGCCGATCGGCAATCGCTCTATCCGCAGGTGCATCATGCGCTGATGCGGGAGAAGCGCGTGCTCGAGCCGGATGTCCTCCGGCAGCTTGTCGAAAGCGTGGGCGGCAGATGGAGCCGGATCGAGCATGATCTGGAAGCGCACGGCGGCGAGATCGACGCGGCGCTCGCCCGCACGACGCGGGAGGCGTTCGCGCTGGGCCTTGCCGGAACGCCCGCCTTCGTGATCGGTCCGCGCCTGATCGAAGGCGCGCTGGACCGGGGCGAGTTCCTTCGGGCGTTCGGCGCGGCGCGGAAGGCGGCGCTTGCCGGCCGCTAGGTCGGATCGCCATTCAGGCCCGAAGGGCTGGTTACGGCTGCCATTTTCACGTCATGC
>JASGGR010000276.1:0-2758 GCA_047602705.1 Sphingomonas bacterium
CTTCGCCAGCCCCGGCCCGATCGCGGCGGCCACGTCCGCCGGCGTCGTGCCGCGCGGCATCTCCCGCACCGAGCCGTCGGGCAGCGAGATCGAGATCATGTCGGTCATGTAAAGGCGTATCCTGTCGTTCGGCGCGCTTATGCACATCGCGGCGCCCGTAGCAAAGCGGCAGGAAACGAGGGAGAGCGGGCGCCTTGACCTCCCCGTTTCCGGGAAGGCGCCTGTTCGCGGGTCAGCCGACGCGCGACAGGCCCCCCGGAACGCCGGGGGTGGTGGTAGTCATGACGGGCCGTGCATGGCTCATGCGCCCGATATAGCGGGCCGCGCGCAAAACGACAACGGGCCTGCCCCTGGGGGGAGGCAGGCCCGCGCCCTCGATACGCTACGAGAGGGAAGTGGTCAGCGGCAGTAATGCGGGTTGCCGGACTTATCGATCGCGCGGCCCGCCAGCGCGCCGGCGACGCCGCCGATCAGCGTGCCGCCCATGCCGCCGCGGTCGGCGGCATTGCCGACCAGGCCGCCGGCGATCGCGCCCAGCACCGTGCCGGTGCCGCCGTTCGAGCAACGCCGGTCGCGATATTGATAGCGGCGCGTGTCGTAGCGATTGTCGTAGCGCCGCGCGTCATAGCCGCGATTGTAATAGTCGCGGTCGTAATAGCCGCCGTTGTTATATTGATCGTAGCCCCGGTAACGCTGGGCATCTGCCGCCGTAGGAGCGACAGCCGCCGCGCCGATCGAAAGCGCGATTGCGGCAAGCGACAGCTTGGTGAACATTGATCGACTCCCGTTGCAATTCCGTCCGGCTGGGGAAGTGTTTCCTGCGCCGGTGAATGCCTTTTGCGCGATTCGGCGCGAACCGATCCTGAATGCGGCTGTTATCGGGCGTTCATGCTCGGTCGTATCCGCGCTATCGGGGCCGGGTGCGTCCGTTCCTGCTTTCCATCGCCGCCATCCTGCTGATCGTCCCCGGCTTCGCGGGGGTGGAGCCGCTCATCCGCCTGTCGCCGGGCGCGGAGGTGCGGCTGCGGCGCTATGAGCCGCCGGGCGGCTGGCCGGCGCGGATCGGGCGGCTGGAGCCGGTGGGCGCGATGACGATCGACAGCGCGGCGCCCGGCTTCGGCGGCTTTTCGGCGCTGGCGCTGACCGGCGGGCAGGCGACGCTGCTGAGCGATTCGGGCAACTGGCTGCGGCTTCGCATCGCGGGCGGGCATGCCACGAGCGCGACGGGAGCGATCGGCGCGGGGCCGGGGCGCGGATGGCTCAAGGAGGATCGCGACAGCGAATCGCTCGCGATCGATCCCGCCACCGGGCGCGCCTGGGCGGGGTTCGAGGGCGCGAATCAGGTCTGGCGCTACGATCCGTCGTTCCGGCGCGGCGAGGCGCATCGCGCGCCGCGCGAGATGGCGGACTGGCCGGCCAATGTCGGCGCCGAATCGCTCGCGCGGCTGCCGGACGGGCGTTTCGTGGCGATCGCGGAGAAGGGAAAGGGCAAGGGCGGCCTGAGGCCGGCGCTGCTGTTCCTGGGCGATCCGGCGGAGGCGCGGACGCGCATCGTCCGCTTTTCCTATCGCCCTCCGGCCGGCTACGATCCCAGCGACGCGGCTGCGCTGCCTTCGGGGGACCTGATCGTGCTCAACCGGCGGCATCTCGGCTGGCTGCGCTTTTCGAACCGGCTGGTGATCGTGCCCCGCGCGGCGATTCGCGCCGGCGCGGTGGCCGAGGGGCGGGAGATCGCCACGCTGGAGCCGCCGCTGATGCGCGAGAATTGCGAAGGGCTGGCGATCACGCGCGAGGGCGGGGCGACGATGCTGTGGCTCACCACGGATAACGATCAGATGCGCTGGCGGCGGACCTATCTGATGAAGTTCCGCCTGCGGTGAACAGGCTCATACGCTCCGCGGGCTATTCCAACGCCGAGCGGCCCGCCCTCCACCGAAGGAGAGCGGGCCGCGCGATTGGCAAGCCGATTCGTTTGTGAAGCGATCAGGCCGCGACGGCGGCGGCGCGCTTCTTGACGATCTCGCGCTTCAGGCGGCGGGCGCGCAGCGACAGCTTCTCGTCGCTCGTCTTGACCAGCCAGTTGTCGAGGCCGCCGTTATGCTCCACCGAACGCAGGCCGTGGGTCGAGACGCGCAGGCGCACGCTCTTCTCCAGCGAGTCCGACATGAGCGTCACGTTCTGCAGATTCGGCAGGAACGTCCGCTTGGTCTTGTTGTTGGCGTGGGAAACGTTGTTCCCCACCTGCCGGCCCTTGCCGGTCAGCTCGCAGATGCGCGACATGGTCTAAATCCTGAGTTTCGGTTGCCCGGAAAGTGCGCGCACCTAACCCTAGCGTGCGATTTCGTCAACCCGATCCGACGCAACTTCCCGTCGCCGGGGTGCGTTGTTCCATCGGTGAATCGAATACGGGAGAGCAAATCCATGCGCGTCATCCTCGTTCTGCTGGTGCTGGTGGCGCTTGCGGCGCTGATCGGAATCCTCACTGGCTTCATCAACATCGATCAGACGCGCACCGCGCAACTGCCGCATCTCGAAGGCGGGCAGGCGCCGGCCTTCCGCGCGGAGGTGGGCAAGATCGATGTCGGCACGGAGAAGAAGACGGTCGATGTGCCCCGCGTGACGGTGCAGAAGCCGGCGGACAATTCGGCCGCTCCGCAATAGGCTGGCCTCGCCGCCCGCCGCGCGATAGGCGGGCCGGCGATGTTCCCGCTTCCGCCCCCGATGCGGGCAAGCAGGAAAACATGAAGCGCGCGCTCGA
>JASGGR010000277.1:0-2744 GCA_047602705.1 Sphingomonas bacterium
AGCATTGGCCGAGCGCCCCGGCCGCGATCTGGCGGCGGGCGATGTCGACGCTCTTGTGCGTCTTTGCATGCGGGCGCAGCTTCAGGCCGTGCGCGGCGGCGAAATCGGCCATGCGGGCGATGTTGCGGTCCAGCGCGTCGCGATCCACCACCAGCACCGGCGTGTTGAGATCGCGCCGCGATCCCTGACGCCCGACCAGATGACGGTGCAGTTCCTCGTCGGTCATCGCCTTACTTCCTTTCGATCCCGAACAGGCGCGCCAGATCGGCGTTGACGAACTTCCCCGCCGGATCGACCGCCGCGCGCACCTTCAGAAAATCCGCCGCCTTCGGATAGAGGGCATGGACGTCCCCGGCCGTCAACGTGTGGCGCTTGGCCCAGTGCGGCCGCCCGTTCGCGCCGCGCAGCACCGGCTCGACCTCGGCGAACAACTCGCGCCACGGCATCGCGGCATATTGGTGGAAGGAGATGGACGCGCCCGGCCCGCGATTGAACGGCGACATCCAGATATCGTCCTCCGCCACCAGCCGGAATTCGAACGGAAAGGCGACCGGCAGCTCCTTGCGCCGGATATAGGAAATCGCCTCCAGCAGCGTCGGTATCCCGTCCGCGCGGGGCAGCTCATATTCCATTTCCTCGAAACGGATCGAGCGATCGGCCGGGAAGATCTGCCACGCCGGGCCGGTGCGGCGGGTGGCCTTGCCGCTCGCCTCCATCATCCGCTTCTGCAGGTCGGGGATGAGCGAGGGGTCCTCACGCCCCGCCTCGCAGACGCTGCGGAAGGCGGTTTCGTCGATATCGGCGATATGCAGCAATTCGCCGTCGCCCTCGGCCGGATGCAGGCTCTTGAAGATCACCGCATCGGCATAAGGAAAGACGAAGAATTCGAAATGGCGCGTCTCCGCCGCCAGCTCCGCCCAGCGCTCCGTCATTTCGGCGAGCGGGCGGCGTTCGACGCGCTCCTCCAGATAATAAGCCGGCAGCAGGTTGATGCGGATGCGCGTCGCCACGCCGAACAGGCCGAGCGAGATGCGCTGCGCCTGAAACAGATCGGGATGATTGCCCGCATCGCACACCACAAGCGACCCGTCGGCCAGCATCAGCTCGAACGCGATGACCTGCGTCGAGAGGCTGCCCAGATCCTTGCCGGTGCCGTGCGTGCCCGTGGCCGTCGCGCCCGCGAGCGACTGCGGGTTCACGTCCCCCTGGTTGATGAGCGACAGGCCCTGCGCCCACAAAGCCTCCGTCAGCCGCGCGAGGCTCCAGCCGGCGGGCACCCAGGCGCTGGCGCGATCGGGCGCGATCTCGATCGGGGCTTCATAGGCCCCCATGTCGATCAGCGTGCCTTCCGTCTCGCACAGGGGCATGAAGGAATGGCCGGCCCCGCGCACCCGCACGCGCCGCGCGGACAGGATCGCCGCGCGCAATTCCGCCTCGTTCCGCGGCTTCACGATCGCCTGCGGCCGGGCTTCCACGCTTCCCGACCAGTTATGCCATTCCATGCGTGACCTCTTTCGTCATTGGCCGAAGCTCGCGAAATAATGCGCGAACAACAGGCATACTTCACGGTTGATGATATCGGCGTCGCGGTCCGGTTCCTCGACGACCATCTCGATCGCGGCGTAGCTCAATTCCACCGTCATGCGCGTCACCACCTCCAGCCGGCGCGGATCGACGGCGGGATAGAGCGCGCGCATCTGCGTGAGGAAATAGCCCGCCACCATGTCGCGCGAGCGGAAGCGGATGTCCTGCAGCACCGGCACCGCGCGCAGGGCGCGGCCGATCGCCAGGCCGCCGGGGAATTCGCGCTGGATCGTCACCATCCGCTCATGGATGGCGATGCTCTTGGCCAGCCGCTCCTCGAACGTATCGCCGGACAGGCCGCCCGCCTCGACCCAGGCGATCACCTCCTCGTCCTGCGCGCGCATCAGCCGGTCGCCCAGCTCCTTCAGCACGGCATATTTGTTCGGGAAGTAGCGATAGAGCGCGGGCGGCGACAGGCCCGCCGCCTGGCAGATCAGGTTGGTGGTGAGCTGCTCGAAACCCACGCTCTCCAGCAATTGCCCGGCGGTTTCCAGGATAAGCTCGAACGTGTCCTGCGCGCGCGCCTGCCGCGGACGCAGCCGGGCGGCGAGCTGTGGGGCGCGGCTCATGAAAAGGCCAATCTGCGGCGCGTGACATGCACCGCCGCCACGATCAGGATCGCCGCCGCCATCAGGCCGAACCCGAGCATGGCGCAACCCCGCACGTCCGCATCGCTCACCACCATGGAGGCCAGCAACGGCCCGGCGCTGCATCCAAGCAGCGACGCGCCCGATCCCAGCGCGGCGGCGCGGCGGGTCGGATCGGCCTCGATCGCCAGCGGGGTGAGCAGCGGGGCGGCGAAGATCCACAGGCCGCCGAACAGGGTGGAAGCCACCAGAAAGGCGTCCGCGCCCGGCGTCCGCGCGAACAGCAGCATCAATATCGCCATCGCAGCCTGCGATCCCAGCAGCGCCGGCAGCCAGCGCATCCGCCCGGCGAGCACGGTGGTGAGCGTGCCGCCCGCCACCTGCGCCGCGAGCGAGAGCGACAGCGCAAGGTCCGCCGTTCCCGCCGGATGCCCGGCCTGGCGCGACAGCGGCTCGACATAGATCCACACGGACAGGATCGCCGCGCTGAAGCAGAAGGCCGCCGCCAGCGCCGCAAGCCCGCGCGGGGAGGGGAGGCCGCCCGGCTCGTCCTCCGCCACCGGCAGGGCCGCC
>JASGGR010000278.1:0-2672 GCA_047602705.1 Sphingomonas bacterium
CGCCGCCACGCGCGCGGCCGGTTCGCCGGCGGCGGGGCCGCCGCGCCCGCTCGCAGCATCGACATGGAGCAGCATCTGCTCGGCCGTCGCGACGCATGCGCCGTCACTGGCGCGCGACAGGCTGTGGAAAACGTGCAGCCGTTTCTCGTCCGCGCCAAGGACCTGCGTCGTCGCGGCCAGCCTGTCGCCCGCCTTGATCTCGCCGAGATGGCGGATATGCGTCTCGACCGTATACCAGCTTCCGTGGTTCGCCAGATAATCGGCATCGACCGACAGATGGCGCAGCAGCGCGTCGCTCGTGTCGCCGAACACCTGCAGATAGCGATGCTCGGTCATATGGCCGTTATAGTCGATCCACTCCGCCGCCACATCCGCCGCGTGGAGTGCGAGCGGCTGCGTCTCATCGACCACGTCCGATATGGCGGGCATCTTCGCCATCAGCGCGCGGGCATAGTCGGCGAGCGTCCTGCCCGCGCCATAATCCTGTCCGCGCAGGCCGGAGAGCACGGCGACGAGCGCATCGTCGCGCGTCCGCTCCAACTCGCGGATCGAGACACCGGCGGCCTGATCGTCGGATTGCTCCGCGACACGATCGACAAGGGCGTCCGTCAGTTCCGGCGCCTCCAGCTTCGTCCAGGGCAGCTTCAGCGCCGGGCCGAATTGCGCGAGGAAATGCCGCATCCCCGCCTCGCCGCCCGCGACGCGATAGATCAGGAACGTCCCCATGAACGACCAGCGCAGCCCCGCGCCGTAGCGGATCGCATCGTCGATCTCCCCGGTTGTCGCTATGCCGTCGTTGACCAGCCACAGCGCTTCGCGCCACAGGGCCTCCAGCAGGCGATCGGCGATGAAGCCGTCGATCTCCTTGCGGACATGCAGCGGATGCATCCCGAGCGAGGCGTAGAAATCCGCCGCCCATTGCTTCGCCGCACCGGAGGTGGCGTCGCCGCCGCAAATCTCCACCAGGGGCAGCAGGTAGACCGGGTTGAACGGATGGCCGACCACCAGCCGCTCCGGGTGCGTCATCCCCGATTGCAGCCGCGTCGGCAGCAGGCCGGAGGTGGAGGAGCCGATCACCACATCGGGCCGCGTCGCACGGTCGATGCGGCCGAGGATGTCGATCTTGAGATCCTCGCGCTCCGGCAGGCTCTCCTGCACGAAATCGGCATCGGCCACCGCATCCTCGACCGACGAGGCGAGGCGCAACTTGCCCTCGGCGGGCAGGCCGGACGGGATCAGCTTCGCCCATGCCCGCCGCGCGCCGGCCAGCACCGTCTCCACCTTGCGCCCGATCTCGGGATCGGGATCGTGGATCGCCACGTCGATCCCGTTGAGCAGCAGCCGCGCCGCCCAGCCGGCGCCGATCACCCCGCCGCCGACCAGCCCGGCCCTGCGCACGCCGGCCGCCACGATCAGGCGACCTTCCGCAGCTTGAGCTTCTCGCGCACCGCGGCCGGCCCCATCACCTCGACGTTCATCGCCTCGATGATCGTGCGGGCGCGGGCGACGAGATCGCCGTTCGACGCCTTCATCCCGCGGGAAAGATAGAGGTTGTCCTCCAGCCCGACGCGCACGTTGCCGCCCGCCAGCACCGCCATCGCGACATAGGGCAACTGGCGCGGCCCGATCGAGAAGGCGGAGAAGGTCGCGCCCGCTGGAAGCTGGTTGACCAGCGCCATCGTCGTCATCGGATCGTCCGGCGCGCCATAGGGGATGCCCATGCAGAGCTGGATCATCAGCGGATCGTCCAGCAACCCTTCCCGGACGAGATCCTTCACGAACACGAGATGCCCGAAATCGAACACCTCCAGCTCCGGCCGCACGCCGAGCTCCTGCACGCGCCTCGCCATCGTGCGCAGATGGGTGGGCGTGTTGGTCATCACATAGTCGCCGGCCGAGAAGTTCATCGTGCCGCAATCGAGCGTGCAGATTTCCGGCAGCAATTCCTCGACATGCACCAGCCGCTCCAGCGGGCCGATCATGTCGGTGCCGACCGGATTGAGCGGCAGCGGCGTCTCTCCGGGGCCGAACACCACGTCGCCGCCCATGCCGGCGGTGAGGTTGATGATGACGTCGGTTTCCGATTCGCGGATGCGCTCCACCACCTCGCGATAGAGCGCGGGATCGCGGCTGGCGGCGCCCGTCTCGGGATCGCGGACGTGGATATGCGCGATCGCAGCGCCCGCCTTCGCCGCCTCGATCGAGGCTTCGGCGATCTGCTTCGGCGTGATGGGAAGGCCGGGGTGGCGGCTGGCGGTGTCGCCCGATCCGGTGACCGCGCAGGTGATGAACACTTCGCTTTGCATGAGGCCCTCTAGCTATCCTGCCGCGAAGTCTGCTCCGCGCTTCGACGATTCGTGGGGCGTCGAGCGACATGATTGATGCATTCTGCGACAAAAGATGCTCCAACCCGCGTCATGGCCGACGGCATCGAGACGGTGGATTTCCTGCTGGTGGAGGGCTTTTCCGCGCTCGCCTTCTTCTCGGCGGTGGAGCCGCTGCGCGTCGCGAACCGTATCGCGGGGCGGACGATCTTTGCCTGGCGGCTCCATTCCGAGGACGGCACGCCCGTCGCCGCGTCGAGCGGGATGCGATTCCCGGTCGATCGCCCGCTGGCCGGGATCGCGACGCCGGGAACGCTGATCGTGTGCGCCGGCTTCCGCCCCGAACAC
>JASGGR010000279.1:0-2661 GCA_047602705.1 Sphingomonas bacterium
TGGCGCGCGCAGATCGCCGCGCCCGCCACCGGGCGCGAGATGGCGGCGCGGCTGCTGCAGGGCGACATGCTGGCGAAAGCGGCGCTCGCCTTGCCGGAAAGCGCGGACGGCTATGCGGTCGCTGGCGCCGTGCCGCCCTATCACATGCCGGGGTGCATCGTGGAGCATCACCCGGCGGAGATCGGCTTGCCGACCGGGCATCTGCGCGGCGCTGCGCATGGCTATGCCTGTTTCTTCACCGAAAGCTTCCTCGACGAACTGGCACATCGTGCCGGGATGGAGCCTCTGTCGTGGCGGATCGGGATGCTGGGCGGCGACGGGCGGCTGGCGCGCTGTCTCTCCACGGCGGCGGCGCTCGGCGGATGGGACGGCGGCGGCACGGGGAGCGGGCAGGGCATCGCGTGCCACTCCATGGCCGGCAGCTACATCGCCGTGCTGGCGGAGGCGGAGGTGGACGATCACGGCCGCCCGGGCGTCAGCCGCCTCGTCGCGGCGGTGGATTGCGGGCGGCAGGTGAATCCCGATCTGATCCGCCAGCAGATCGAGGGCGGGTTGATCTTCGGCCTCGCGGCGGCGACAGGAGCGGGCGTGTCAGTCGAGCGCAACCAGATCACGGCGCACAGGCTCGGCCAGCTCGGGCTGCCGCGCCTTGCCGATACGCCGGACATCACGGTGGAGCTGATCGCAAGCAACGCCGATCCGGGCGGGGTGAGCGACCTCGGCATGGTGGCGGTCGCGCCCGCGGTCGCCAACGCCTTGTTCTCCGCGACGGGCGGAAGATCGCGCGGCCTGCCGTTCGGGCGCGTCGCATGATCGGGGTGCTGCTCATCAACCTCGGCACGCCCGACGCGCCGGATGCCAAATCGGTGCGGCGCTATCTGGCGGAGTTCCTGTCCGATCCGCGCGTGGTGGAGCTGCCGCAATGGCTGTGGCAGCCGATCCTGCGCGGGCCGATCCTGCTGACGCGCCCGCGCAAGTCGGCCCATGCCTATGCGCAGGTGTGGCGGAAGGACGGCTCGCCGCTGGCCGCGATCACGCGCGCGCAGGCGGAGGCGCTGAAACATGCGTTCGGGCCGGGCGTGCTGGTCGATTGGGCGATGCGCTACGGCAATCCCGCCATCGCGGACCGGCTGTCGGCGATGAAGGAAGCAGGGTGCGAGCGCATCCTGCTCGCTCCGCTCTATCCGCAATATTGCGCCGCGACCACCGCCACCGCCAACGACCGCGCCTTCGTCGCGCTGGCCGGGATGCGCTGGCAGCCGGCGGTGCGGACGCTGCCGCCCTATCATGACGATCCCGCCTATATCGCCGCGCTGGCGCGATCGGTGGAGGAGGAACTGGCGCGCCTGGATTTCACGCCCGAGGCGCTGGTCGTCAGCTTCCACGGCATGCCGCAGCGCACGGTGGATCTGGGCGACCCCTATTACCCGCAATGCCTGGAAACCGCGCGGCTGCTCGGCGCGGCACTGGAGCGGGAGGTGACGGTGACGTTCCAGTCCCGCTTCGGCCGCGCGAAATGGCTGGAGCCGGCGACCGACGCGGTGCTCGCCGCTCTGCCGGCGCGCGGCATCCGGCGGGTGGCGATCGTCGCGCCCGGATTTTCCGCCGACTGCATCGAAACGCTGGAGGAGCTGGCGATTCGCGGCCGCGAGACCTTCCTTGCGGCCGGGGGAACGGATTTCGCTTGCCTGCCCTGCCTGAACGACAGCGCGCCGGGCATCGAAATGTTGCGCACGATCCTGAGGAGGGAGCTTGAAGGATGGATCGCCCGCCCCTAGCCTCGACATCGACTTTGGAGAGGAGATAACCGATGGCGCGTGTTGCGGTGGTGACCGGGGGAACCCGTGGGATCGGGGAAGCGATCAGCATGGCCTTGCGCGACAAGGGCGTAACGGTCGCCGCGAATTACGCCGGCAATGACGAGCGCGCGCGGGAGTTCACGGAACGGACGGGCATCAAGGCCTATAAATGGGACGTCGCCGATTACGACGCCTGCCAGGAAGGCTGCGCGAAGGTGGCGGCGGAGCTTGGGCCGATCGATATCGTGGTCAACAACGCCGGCATCACGCGCGACGGCACGATCCTGAAGATGAGCTATCAGATGTGGAAGGAGGTCATGGACACCAACCTCGGCGGGTGTTTCAACATGGCCAAGGCGACCTTCCCCGGCATGCGCGAGCGCAAATGGGGGCGGATCGTCAACATCGGATCGATCAACGGGCAGGCCGGGCAATATGGCCAGGTGAATTACGCGGCAGCCAAGTCCGGCATCCACGGCTTCACCAAGGCGCTGGCGCAGGAAGGCGCGAAGGCAGGCGTGACGGTGAACGCTATCGCGCCGGGCTATATCGACACGGATATGGTGGCGGCGGTGCCGGCGGACGTGCTGGAGAAGATCGTGGCGAAAATACCGGTCGGGCGGCTGGGGCAGGCGCAGGAGATCGCGCGCGGCGTGGCGTTCCTGTGCTCGGACGATGCCGGGTTCGTGACGGGATCGACGCTGAGCATCAACGGCGGGCAGCATATGTACTGACGGGTGCAGGCCCGCGCGCCGCGGGCCGATGCCGCGCGACAGGCGCGGCAGCACCCGGCACGGCCGGCGGGGCGGCTCGTCCGCCCCGACCGACGACGCGGGGTTCACTCCCGCGTCGCTGCCTTATG
>JASGGR010000280.1:0-2660 GCA_047602705.1 Sphingomonas bacterium
ATGCGCCGGGCGTTTCCTTCACCAGCTCGATCGCGCGCTCGATCGCGCCCTTCATGCCCTTCTCGCGCGGGGTGAGGTCGAAGCTCGCGCCATAGGCCAGCATCAGGCGGCGGCGCTCGATGCTCATGCTTTCGGGCATCACGAGGGTCAGCTTGTAGCCCTTGACCGCCGCGACCATGGCGAGGCCGATGCCGGTGTTGCCGCTGGTCGGCTCGATGATCGTGCCGCCGGGCTTGAGCAGGCCGTCACGCTCCGCCGCCTCGATCATGCTGAGCGCGATGCGATCCTTGATCGAGCCGCCGGGGTTGCTGCGTTCGGACTTGATCCACACCTCCGCGCCCGGGAACAGCCGCTGCATGCGGATGTGGGGCGTGTTGCCGATCGTCTCCAGGATCGTGTTGACCTTCATGGCTGCGTTGCTCCGTATTGTGAGGGCGTATCGAAGGTTTCGGGTGGATCAAATGTCCGCGCGCGTTTCAGTTCCGGATAGAGGCGGGACCACAGGAGGGTGACGACGATCGCCGCCATCCCGCCGAACATCACCGCGCCCACGGGGCCGAGCAGCGAGGCCATCAGGCCGCTCTCCGCCTCGCCAAGCTCGTTCGAGGCGGAGATGGTGAGCTGGCTCACCGCGCTCACCCGCCCGCGCATCTCATCCGGCGTGTGGAGCTGGATCAGCGAGGAGCGGACATAGACCGAAACCATGTCCGCGCCGCCCGCCACGATCAGCGCGAAGAGGCTGAGGAGGAAATTGGTGGAGACGCCGAAGGTGAGGATGGCGAGCGCGAACACGATCACCGATCCCAGCATCTTCACGCCGACATTGTGGCGCATCGGGCGGAAGGAGAACCAGAAGGCCGTCGCCGCGGCGCCGATCCCCATGCCGGCGGCGAGGAAGCCAAGCCCGCTCGGCCCCACCTTCAGGATGTCGCGGGCATAGATCGGCAGCAGCGCGGTCGCGCCCGCCAGCAGCACCACGAACAGATCGAGCGTGATCGCCGCCTGCACCAGCCGGTTGCGCTTCACATAGCCGAAACCGTCGAGGATGCGCGCCAGCGGATGCCGATCGGTCTGCGCCGGGGGCTGGGGCACCGGCCCGATCAGGAAGATGCCGATCAGCGCGATCAGGAACAGCCCCGATACGCAGCCATAAGCGACGTCGGGATGGATGGCGTAGAGCAGGCCGCCCACGCTCGGTCCCGCGATCGTGCCCACCTGCCACGCGATGGAGGAGACGGCGATCGCGGTCGGCAGACTCTCGCGCGGCACCAGGTTGGGGGCGAGCGCGGAATAGGCCGGGCCGGCGAAGGCGCGCGCCACGCCGATCAGCACCGCCGCGCCGAACAGCGCGGGCAGGCCCAGCGCGCCGGCCCAGGTCAGCACGCCCAGCATCGCGGAGGTGACGACCAGCAGCAGGGTGGTGAGGCGAACGATCCAGCGCCGGTCCATGCTGTCCGCCACCAGCCCCACGACGGGCGTGAGCAGGAACAGGGGCAGGAATTGCGCCAGCCCGATCATGCCCAGCATGAAGGCGGCCTGCCTGATGTCCATCGTCTGCCGCGCGATGCCATAGACCTGCCAGCCGATGATGATCGCCTGCGCGCTGGTGCCGACGGTGCCGGCAAGACGCGAGCACCAGTAAGCGCGGAAATTGGGAATGCGCAGCGGGTGGATAGTCTTGTCCATCGCGCTTGCGATTAGGGCGCGGCGCGCCCGGGCGCAACGTGGCTTCGCAATGGGTGGGGGATAGGCAGGCTTGTCGTTACGGCACGCGCCGAAGTTCCGCCCAATCACCCGATTGCGCCCACGCCCGCCAGCGGACTATAGGCTGGGGCCTTCCTAAGGAAATCGAGGTCTTTCAAGACGTGGCAAAAGCCCCCGCACGGAGCACCAAAACGAGCAGCGCCCCGCCTGCGACGCCCAATCGCGAGCGTCCGGCCGAGCCGCAGCTTTACAAGGCGTCGAAGGACGAGCTGCTCAAATTCTATCACGACATGCTGCTGATCCGCCGTTTCGAGGAAAAGGCGGGGCAGCTTTACGGCCTCGGCCTGATCGGCGGCTTCTGCCACCTGTATATCGGTCAGGAAGCCGTGGCCGTCGGCCTGCAATCCGCGCTGACGGAGAAGGACAGCGTCATCACCGGCTATCGCGACCACGGCCACATGCTGCTGTGCGGCATCCCGCCGAAGGACGTGATGGCGGAGCTGACCGGCCGCGCCGCCGGCATCTCCAAGGGCAAGGGCGGCTCGATGCACATGTTCAGCGTCGAGCATAAGTTCTACGGCGGCCACGGCATCGTCGGCGCGCAGGTGTCCCTGGGCGCGGGGCTTGGCTTCGCGCACAAATATTCGGGCGACGGCGGCGCATGCCTCGCCTATTTCGGCGACGGTGCGGCCAATCAGGGCCAGGTCTACGAAGCGTTCAACATGGCGGAGCTGTGGAAGCTGCCGGTGATCTTCGTGATCGAGAACAACCAATATGCCATGGGCACCTCGGTCAACCGCGCTTCGGCGGAGGACCAGCTTTATCGCCGCGGCGAAAGCTTCCGCATCCCCGGCCTGCAGGTCGACGGCATGGACGTGCTGGCGGCGCGCGGCGCGGCGGAGGAGGCGCTGGCGTGGGTGCGTGCCGGCAAGGGGCCGATCATCCTCGAGATGAAG